>DASXYO010000125.1:0-4975 GCA_036502465.1 Chthoniobacterales bacterium | reverse complement strand
CGGAGAGGGCAACGTGGTGGCGTTCAACTCCTCGGTGGCCGGCGGCGGATTTGCCCAGGGAGGGATCGTCGTCGACAACCAATTTTCCACTCCCACGGGCATCGCCATCCTGGGGAATTCCATTTTCTCAAACAGCGGGCCCGGGATCGACCTGGGTGGCAACGGGGTTACGCCTAACGACGCCGGCGACGGCGACACTGGGCCGAACAACCTGCAGAATTTTCCGGTCATCACCTCCGCGTCGATTGCGGGCGGCTCGGCCACCATTGCGGGCACCCTTAACAGTGCCGCCAGCACTCAGTTCACGATCGATTTCTTCGTCAATCCAACCTGCGATCCTTCGGGTTTCGGTGAGGGACAAACATTTATCGGGAGCACCGATGTAACGACCGGCACGGGTGGCAACGCCAATTTTTCTGTGACGCTCGCTACCGTGGCAGTTGCCGGAACCATCACCGCTACGGCCACCGACCCGGCCGGCAATACCTCGGAATTTTCCGCTTGCAGCGAAGCGGCGGCAACGGCTCCCTCCGTCCTGGCCAATATCTCCACCCGCCTGCTTGTCGGGACGGGTGATAACGTTCTCATCGGTGGCTTTATCGTGACTGGCACACAGCCGAAAGAGGTCCTCCTGCGCGGCATCGGACCATCGCTGCCGTTGACCGGCAAACTGGCCGACCCACAACTCCAGCTTTTCGATGGCGCGGGGCAACTGGTTTCCTCGAACGACAACTGGCAGGACGCGCCTAACAAACAGCAGATCATCGACACCACCATCCCGCCAACGAACGCTCTTGAATCCGCCATCCTGACCTCGCTCGAGCCCGGGGCCTACACGGCGATTGTCAGTGGCACGAATTCCACCACCGGAGTGGGCTTGGTGGAAGCCTACGATCTGGATCAATCCGTCGATTCCAAGCTGGCCAACATCTCCACCCGCGGACTCGTGCAGACCGGAGATAACGTCATGATCGGCGGCTTCATCATCGTCGGAAGCGACCCGATTTCTGTCATCGTCCGCGCAATTGGGCCTTCCCTTCCGCTGACCGGAAAGCTGCTCGACCCGACTTTGGAATTGCACGACGTCAACGGCGCCGTGATTGCCTCCAACGATAACTGGCGGAGCGACCATGAATCCGAAATCAACGCGACCGGCCTCGCGCCCTCGAATGATTTGGAATCCGCCATCGTCATGACGCTGACGCCAGCCGCATATACCGCGATCGTGCAGGGCGTGAACGGAACAACCGGCCTCGCGCTCGTGGAAGTCTACGCGTTGCAGTAAAAAGAAGCGCAGCCCCGCTCTCGCCTAACGATCTAGGCGAGAAGACCGTCGACGATCCGCAGGGTGCGATCGCCCCGCTGGGCGAGATTATTGTCGTGAGTTACCACGACGAGAGTTTTCTTGCGCTCCTGGGCAAGGCCAAGCAGCAGATCCATGATCGTGTCGCCGGTTTTCGAATCGAGGTTGCCGGTTGGTTCGTCCGCAAAAATGATGTCTGGATCGTTCGTTAGGGCACGGGCAATCGCGACCCGCTGCTGCTCGCCGCCGGAGAGCTCGGGCGGAAGGTGATTCAATCGATCCGCCAGGCCCACTTCGGCCAGGCTGCGCGCGCAATCTTCCTTGCGCGAATGCCGTCCGATCATTCCCGGCAGCATGACATTTTCCAGGGCAGTCAATTCCGGGAGCAAAAAGTAACCCTGGAAAACGAAGCCCATCTTTTCGTTCCGCAGCCGGGCGAGACTTGATTCGCCGCCGCGATAGAGTTGGCGTCCCTCAAATTCCACCTCGCCCGATTCCGGCCGCTCAAGTCCCGCCAAGGTGTAAAGGAGAGTGGTCTTGCCCGCGCCCGACGCGCCGCAGAGGAAAATCGATTCTCCGTGCTGCACCGCGAGCGAAACGCCCCGGAGCACTTCAATCCGGCGCGGGCCGATTTGAAATGAGCGACGCAAATCGCGCGCGACAAGCTGTGAGTTGGACATCGGGCTGCATCATTGGCCAGCTCCCTTGAAGTCGCAAGGAGGCCAGCGCATTCCCAAAAACAGAAACGCCGCGCCGTACCGGAGTCTCGACGCGGCGTCTAAGTAATCAGACAGTCGTTAGGCCAGACCGAGCGTGACCAAGGTTGGCTCATCGACCGCTTCCGTCACGATCAGGCCGTGATCCTGCTGATACGCGGCCAGCGCGGCGCGAGTTTGCGCTCCGACCACTCCATCGATCGCGCCGGGATAATATCCCTGGTCACGCAAGGCGATCTGCACGTTCTCGATGACCTGGCCCGGGTCGAGATTGTCGTAGCCGTAGATTGGCTCGTTGTAGGCGTAGTTATTGTAGTAGGGACTGTAGCCGTAGGCCGGGAACCAATAGCCGTCCCACCAATAGTAATATCCGCCGCCGAAGAGGACGAAAGTGGTGTTGAAATGACTGTGCCACCAGTTCCGATCATGCGGCGTTCGGATGACCCGGCTGCGCGCCGTGTTGAAGCTGTTCCGGTTCACGTTTCGGTTACCGGTCCGGTTCACGTTGCGGTTGCCGGTCCGGTTTTGCGTCACGGGTTGATTGGAAGGCTGCACCCGGTTCCGATTCCGACCGTCCAACTGGTTTTCACCCCGCACCGCGGTTCGCTGACCCGGCGCCAAGACGTGGGGTGTGCGGTTAATGGCGTGCTGGTTCGGTACAAACCGCCGTGGGCTTCGGGCCTGCAACGGTTGCCGGACGGGCTGGCGCACTGCTGGCCGAGCTGAAACACCCTGCGCGGGGCGAGCCTCGGACTGCGAATCCGCCGGTCGTTTGTGTCGCCTCTTGTCGTTATCGTTATCCGCTCTCATCACTTGTGCGACGGAGAGTGAGAGAGCGAGCGTCACGAGTAGTAATTTTTTCATATTTCTTACCTCAGTAACGTTCGACACGAACGGTGCTCCGATTATTCAAATGAGCCGAGCGCCGGCTCCGTCCCTGCCGTTTAGCCCTGCTGCCGTACCGCTTCGAAAAGAACGATCGCAACTGCAGTGGCGAGGTTGAGGCTGCGCGTGCCGTGCATCGGGATGGTCAGCAAATGGTCGCGGTTCGCTTCCAGCAGACTTTCGGGGAGGCCTTTGGTTTCCCGGCCGAAGACCAAAAAATCACCCGGGCGAAAGTGGACCGCGTGATAAGGGCGGTCGCATTTCGTCGTTAGATAAAAGAGACGCGCCGCTGGATCTTGAGCAGACTGGAACGCGCCTAACGAATCCCAGGAACGCAGGTCAACCTCGGACCAGTAGTCGAGCCCGGCGCGTTTCAGGGTGCGATCGTCGGTCGAAAAGCCGAGCGGCCCGACCAGATGCAAGGTCGAGCGGGTCGCGAGACAAAGCCGCCCGATGTTGCCGGTGTTCGGTGGAATCTCCGGCTCGACCAGGACGACGTTGAACATTTCTAGCGCCGTCGCGGCCGGCCGGAATCCGGATCCCGCCTAAAATTTCGAGGAGACGAACTTCTCCAGCTTCACGATATCGGCCGCGAATTTGCGGATGCCTTCGGCGGTTTTCTCGGTCGCCATCGCGTCGTCGTTCAGCAGATAACGAAATGTTTTTTCGTCGAGGTTCAGCTTCTTCACGTCGGCCTCTTTGGCCTTTGCCGGGTCGAGTTTCCGCTCGATCGGCTCGTGCGAACTGGAAAGTTTCTCGAGCAGCTCCGGGCTGATCGTTAACAAATCGCACCCCGCCAGCTCGATGATTTGTCCCACGTTGCGGAAGCTCGCGCCCATCACCTCGGTCGGGTAATCGAACTTCTTGTAGTAGGTGTAAATCTCCTGCACGGATTGCACGCCCGGATCTTCCGCGCCGGTGTAGTCGCGCTTGTTTGCGGCCTTGAACCAATCGTAGATGCGACCCACGAACGGCGAGATGAGCTGCACCTTCGCCTCCGCACAACGCACCGCCTGCGGCAACGAAAAGAGAAGCGTGAGATTGCAGTTGATTCCTTCCTTTTGCAGCTGCTCGGCCGCGTTAATGCCTTCCCAAGTGGAGGCGATTTTGATCAGGACGCGTTTGCGGTCGATCCCACGTTTTTCGTAGAGCTCGATCAGTTGCCTTCCCTTCTTGATCGATCCCTCGGTATCGAAAGAGAGGCGCGCATCCGTCTCGGTCGAGACGCGCCCCGGCACGATCTCGAGAATGTCGCACCCGAACGCGACCAGCAGATGATCGATAATGTCCTCGATCCGCGCCGCGCCGCTCAGCCCGCTGCTTTTCCGGTCGGCGATGACTTCATCGAGGAGGTGCGCGTATTGTTCCTTTTGAGTGGCGGCAAAAATCAGGCTTGGATTGGTGGTCGCATCCTGCGGCTTGAAATCTCGAATCGACTCAAAATCGCCCGTGTCGGCCACCACCTTGGTGAATTTCTTGAGCTGATCGAGTTGACTGCTTTTTGTTTCGGATTGTTTCTCGTCGGCGACAGCTGTGCTCATGGCGAAAATTACCGCTCAACCGTGCGCTTCACAATCGCAAAAGTCACAAGCGGTGTGGCTCGCTGTTCCGAGATGGACGTTTGTCAGGCGGCGTTTTCCCGCTAGTATCGGCCCGCGATCATGAGCACAGCGCCAACCGAGTTGATCATCGAAGCCGGGCACACCGAGCGCAATTATTGGCGCGATCTGTTTCGTTACCGCGAGCTGTTCTATGTCCTCGCCTGGCGCGACGTGCTCGTGCGCTACAAGCAAACCGTCATCGGCATTCTGTGGGCCGTGCTGCGGCCGCTGCTCACGATGGTCGTTTTCACCTTCGTCTTCAGCCGCATCGCGAAACTTCCCTCGGGCGGCATCCCCTATCCCGTGCTCGTGTTCGCCGCCATGCTTCCGTGGCAGCTCTTCGCCACCTCCCTTAGCGAAGGCAGCGGCAGCCTGATCAATAACGCCAACCTGATCTCGAAAGTTTATTTCCCGCGGCTCATCGTGCCGGCCAGCGCGGTCATTGTTTCGTTTGTCGATTTCGCGATCTC
>DASXYO010000124.1:0-4179 GCA_036502465.1 Chthoniobacterales bacterium | reverse complement strand
CGACGGGCTTGGTTGGTTTCCCCTCCGGACCGACACTGGTTACCGTTTTCGCCAATGGCATCCCGGGCAATGCCCGCTATCTTGTAGTTAACCAGGCCACTCCTACGCTTACGGCTCAGGCCTCTGACGGAGTCGTCATCGGAGGAACCATCTCCGACACGGCGACTGTGAGCGGCGGCATTGCACCGGGCGGCAGCGTCACCTTTAATCTGTATGGTCCTGACGACGCGACTTGCGGGACAGCCTCAATCTTTTCCTCGACGGTGGCGGTGGCCGGAGATGGAAGTTACTCATCCGCTTCGTTTACGCCGAGTGAAGCCGGCACTTATCGCTGGGTGGCCAGTTACAGCGGCGACGCGAACAATGCCGCGGTGAACGGTGAGTGTAACGACGCAAATCAATCGGTTGAAGTTGCCGCCTTGCCCACACCTACCCCGACTCCCACGCCTACCGCGACACCTTCTCCTACCTCCACACCGACACCTACGATTACTCCAAGTCCTACAGTGACGCCAACGCCAACGCCGTCTCCTAGCGTCACACCGACACCTACAATTACTCCCAGTCCGACGGAGACACCAACGCCAACGCCTTCGCCTAGTGCGACACCCACCCCAACTCCGATTCCCACAATCAGTCCGAGCCCAACCGCCACCCCGACGCCAACAGCAACACCCAAGCCAACAGTCACTCCCACCCCAAGTGTGACTCCGATTCCCAGCGTCACACCCAGTCCGACGCCCGCGCCGGGTGCGCAGACTCAGAATGTTTCGACTCGCCTTGTCGTGCAGACCGGCGAATCTCAGGGCATCGGCGGGTTCATTATCACGCCGGGGAGCGCGAAGAAGGTAATCATTCGCGGGATCGGACCGTCGCTTGGTGGCAGTGGGATCGCTCCGTTACTGGCTGATCCTGCTTTGGAGCTGCACGGCCCTGCAGGAAAATTGCTCGTAACTAACTATAACTGGCGGGATAAGCAGGAGACAGAAATTCTCGCGACGGGCCTCGCCCCGGCGGACGATCTCGAACCGGCGATCGTGGCCACGCTCGATCCCGGCACTTACACGGTGATTCTAAGCGGTCAGGGTGGAAGCACGGGTGCGGCTTTGCTGGAAATCTACGACCTCAATCCCGATGGCACGTCGCAACTCGCCAACTTTAGCAGCCGCGCTTCGGTGCAATCCGAGGACGGCATTGTCATCGCCGGCTTCATCCTCGGAGTCGAGCAGACAGAAGCCGATGTCGTCATCCGGGCACTTGGACCTTCGCTCACGGCACAGGGTGTGACCGGCGCGCTGGCCGATCCGACCCTGGAACTGCGTGACAGCGACGGCGCCCTGGTTAAGTCCGACGATAACTGGCAGGATGACCCCGAGCAGGCGGCGATGATCAATGCGAGCGGGCTCGCGCCCGAGAATCCTCTCGAAGCCGCCTTGGAAGTGAATCTTCCGCCGGGCTCTTACACCGCGATTCTGGCTGGTAACGGCGGCAGCGGAGTGGGCATCGTCGAGATTTACAATAAGCAATAGGCCGGCCATTTCCTACCACCGGAGGTCTTGGGAAAAGCGTTTCTTTTCCATGGGCTCGAATTCTGAAATTCCTTATCGCGATCTCGGGAGCACCGGGGAACGCGTCTCGTGCATCGGCGTCGGCGGGTGGCATCTGGCTTTGCCGGACGTGACGGGGAAGCTAGCCACCCGCATCGTTCGCAAGGCGATCGATCGCGGGATTAATTTCATGGATAACTCCTGGGATTATAACGAGGGCGAAAGCGAGAAGCGGATGGGCAAGGCGCTCGGCGACGGTTATCGGGACAAGGTCTTCCTGATGACGAAGATCGATGGCCGGACGAAAAAGGATGCGGCCCGGCAGATCGAGCAATCGCTCAAGCGGCTCAAGGTGGATTGCGTCGACCTGGTGCAGCATCACGAGATCATTCGCTTCGACGATGCGCATCGCATTTTCGACCGCGACGGGGCGAATGCCGCGCTGCTCGACGCGCGCAAGGCGGGCAAGCTGCGCTTCATCGGTTTTACCGGCCACAAGGATCCGCAGGTGCATCTCCACATGCTCTCGGTGGCGCGCGAGAATGGATTCCATTTCGACACGGTGCAGATGCCGATCAACGTGATGGACGCGCATTATCGGAGTTTTTCGCAACTGGTCGTGCCGGAGCTGGTGCGCGATGGGATCGGCGTGCTCGGGATGAAGTCGATGGGGAATGGGATCATTTTGAAATCGAAGACGGTGAGCGCGGTGGAGTGTCTCCAGTTCGCCCTGAATGAGCCGACCTCGGTGGTCATCACTGGGATCGACAGCATGAAGATTCTCGACCAGGCCTGCGAAGTAGCCCGGACGTTTAAGCCGATGACCAAGAAGGCGCGTGAGGCGCTGCTGGCAAAGACGAAGAAAGCGGCTGCGAAAGGCGAGTTCGAGCTTTTCAAGACGCGCTCGATCTTCGATTCCACCGCCAAGAATCCGAAATGGCTCGGCGAGGAGCCGGATCGCATCGCGGATCTCATGCCGGTGTAGAGAAGTAAGAAGTCGGGGAAAAGCAAGAAGTGCGGCCTGACTCCGGGGTGGACATTTTCCCTATGACGGGGAAGATGCAGGCTGCATGTCCGCGACCATGGAACGACCTTCGGCTACGCCCCCAACCGCTCGCCTAACGTTCGTCTTCCGGTTCGCGAGCACGATGGTCCTCTGGTCGGTTGCGCTCCTCATCATCTTTTCCGGCTATGAGCTGGGCTTTTTTGCGCTCATCGGGACGGTCGGCATGATCGCGCTCTGGGAATTCTACGGGATGCTCGATCACAAGGGCCTCCCGAATTTCAAGATCACCGCCATGATCTGCGGCGCTGCCATGCTGATCGGCAGCTTTTATTACTTCTCCCACTACGGGCCGGCGCGTTCCTACGACTATGAAATGGCGGTGCTGCTGTTTTTTCTCCTCACCGTCATCACCCGGCAAATGTTCGACGGACTGCGCGACGACGCGCCGCTGCGCACGATGGCTTACACCCTCTTCGGGCTGCTTTACGTCCTCTGGCTCTATAACTTCATCACCAAGATCGTTTACGTGACGCCGCGCGCGCCTAACGGGGCCGTGACCGGGCAGTTTTATGTTTTCTACTGCATCGCCATCACGAAATTCAGCGACATGGGTGCGTATCTCACCGGCAGCGTGATCGGGAAACATCCGCTGGTGCCGCACATCAGCCCGAAGAAAACCTGGGAGGGATTTTTCGGCGCGCTCGCTTTTTCGCTTCTCGCCAGCGTGGGGTTGTATGCCCTTATGCCGGGGCATCTTTCGGTCTTGAACTGGACCCATTCCATCGTGCTCGGATTGCTGCTTGGTTTTGCGGCGGTCATTGGCGACCTGGCAGAGTCGATCATCAAACGCAGCACCGGCGTGAAAGATTCCGGCAACATGTTGCCCGGGATCGGCGGCGCGCTTGATCTGGTCGACAGCCTGTTGTTCACCGCCCCGCTGCTCTTTTTCTACCTCCGCCTCGTCATCCGCGTTCCGTGATGAAACGGAAAAGGGTAGTGGTGCTGGGCGCGACCGGCTCGATCGGGGAAAGCGCTCTCAAGGTGGCGCGCGACATCCCGGACCGGATGGAAATCGTCGGCCTGGCCGCGAAATCGAACGCGAAGAAACTGGCGGTCCAGGCCAATCTCGTTAGGCCGGAAGCGGTTTGCCTGGTCGATGAAGCGCATCTCGGCGAGCTCTGCGCGAACCTCGAATACAAGCCGACGATTTTCGCCGGCGAAGACGGTCTCGTGGAAATCTCCCGCCTCACGAGCGCGGAGATGGTCCTCGTGGCGGTCGTCGGGACCGGCGGGTTGCGGCCCGCGCTGGCGGCGATCGAGGCGGGAAAAGACCTGGCGGTGGCGAGCAAGGAAATCCTGGTCATGGCCGGCGAAGCGGTCATGAAAGTCGCGGCCGCGAAAGGTCTGCGCGTCCTGCCCGTTGATAGCGAGCACAACGCGATCTACCAATGTCTCGATGGGCGCTCAGGCGGTGACCTGCGCCGGCTCATTCTGACCGCATCGGGCGGACCGTTCCGCGAGACGCCTAACGAGCAATTTGCTCACATCACTCCCGAGCAGGCGCTGAAGCACCCGACCTGGAGTATGGGCCCGAAGATCACGATCGATTCCGCCACGCTCTTCAAC
>DASXYO010000123.1:0-10536 GCA_036502465.1 Chthoniobacterales bacterium | reverse complement strand
GAAATTACGACTTGTAGCGCAAGCGCTTCTTGTGGCGGTTTTCTTTCATCCGCTTGCGGCGCTTGTGCTTGGAGATTTTTGCTTTTCGTCGTTTTTTCAGCGAGCCCATAGGGAAGTTTCAAGTCTGCCGATTTCGGAGTGCCGAAGTTCAGCATCTGAAACCAAAACTGCGACCAAACCCGGTCACAGAGGAGCGAAGGTAAATTGATTGCCGCGCTTGGCAACTCATTTCGCTACAGCGCGGCTTGTAATTGCGCGACGTGTTCGGCGGGATTCACTTTGCGCAGGATGGCGGAGATCTTTCCGGCGCCGTCGACCACAAACGTGGTCCGCTCCGCACCCATGTATTTCTTGCCGTACATGCTCTTCTCAACCCAGACGCCGTAGGCGGTGACGATCTTCTTCTCGGGATCGGAGAGGAGCGGGAAGGGGAGATCGTATTTGGCGATGAACTTCTCGTGGCTGGCCGCGGAATCGATGCTGACGCCGAAGATTTCCGCGCGGCCGTCGAAGTCGCCCCATGAATCGCGCAGCCCGCAGGCCTGGGCGGTGCATCCCGGCGTGTCGTCTTTCGGGTAGAAATAAAGGACCACCGGCGTGCCGCGCAGATCCTTCAGCCTAACGACCTGACCGGCGCCGTATTTTCCGCCGACCGCCGTGGCCTCGAAATCGGGCGCCGGGTCTCCTACTTTTAGCTCTGCAGATTCGGTGGTCATTTCTCGAAGAAGATAATCAGCACCCCGACGGCGCACAACAGCACGCCCATCACGCCCGCCTCGTATTTTTCGAACGAGCGCAACTTCACCTGCTCGATGCCGACGAGCGCGAGGGTGGTGAACGCGACCATGCCGGCAATTGTTCCAACAGTGAGGATGAGCGTGAGCAGGGCAAAGCCGCGCCACCCGTACCGCACGCCCGAGACGTAAACCGGGACAAACGCTTCGCAGGGCGAAAAGGTGAGCAGCGCGAGCAGGCTGGAGATGGCGGCGATATCGGATTTCGAAAATGAGAGGCGGTGCTCGCCATGGCCGTGTCCGTGCTCGTCGTGATCGTGATCATGCGAGTGACCGCCATGCCCGAAATGAAGATGCGTGTGGGTGTGGCCGGTCAGTTGCCGGAAAATGTAAAAGAGCCCAAACGCGATCAGTGCGCCGCCGGCAATCCACGGAAAGAGCGCTCCAATGCGCGCGCTAAGCGCAATCCCGAGCCACGCGACAATCAGCCCAAGCGTTGCGGTAAAGCAGGCATGCCCGGTGGCGGCCAGCGCGGTGATGAGCAACGTCTTCGAGCGATTCCAATGCTGAACCCGGGCCGTCAGAACGAACGGCAACCAATGCGTGGGAATCGCCGCGTGGAAAAACGCGATCGTGAAACCGGTAATCGCGATCGTGGTAAGAACGGAATCGTTCATCGGAAACGGTGCAGCAGGATATGGGGCTTCAATTCACTGCCGTCAAAAAGGTGAGGTCAAAAACGTCGGGCTGCAGGGATTTGAACCCTGGACCTCCTGCACCCGAGACAGGCGCTCTACCAAGCTGAGCCACAGCCCGAAAAATCCGCCGCGCCGTCATCGGGTCGAAACCCGCCGCCTGCGCAGCGCTCCTACTTTGCCCACTTCGCTCCGGCTGGCAAGTGAATCAATCGGGGGAAGAAAACCCATTGACAACGCGATGGGTGCACGCATTATCCGAATCCGCTTGCCCCGACGATGCTTGCTTCGATTTCGACCTCTTCAACCCTAACGAATGGATCCCCAACCATCCTGCACTTTCCGTCGGAGAACAGCCGCACCGTTCGTTCCTTGAGAAATATGACCGCTCAATTCCTGCAAGAAGCAGCCAAAGTGATTCCGAACCAGCAGTTGCTGATCAACGTCGTCTCCAAGCGCGTCCGGCAACTCGGGATCGGCCATCGTCCGCTTGTCGAAGCCACGCCCAAATCCTCCCTCACCGATATCGCCCTAAGGGAAATCATCGCCGGCAAGCTCACCTTCGAGGAATTGAAGGACGAAGCCGCCGCCGGGTCTTAGACCTGTCTGGCGTGCCGGTCTCCGTCGACCATGCCCGCTGAGACGATTCTCAATCGCAAGGCGCTGCGCGATTTCCACATCCTCGAGCGCTTCGAGGCCGGGGTGGAACTCAAGGGCAGCGAGGTCAAATCGATCCGCGCCGGTAAAGCCAACATCGGCGACGCCTTTGCCCGGATCGAAAAAGGCGAAGCGTTTCTCTACGGGGCCGACATCCAGCCCTACACGCAGGCCAGCCACGAAGTGCCGGCCTCGAAACGCGTGCGCAAGCTTCTCCTGCATCGCCGCGAAATCGACAAGCTGTATGGCCTAACGAACATCGCCGGGCGAACGCTCGTCATCCTGAAGCTTTATTGGAAGAACGGCCGGATCAAAGCTGAGGTCGGCGTGGCCAGCGGCAAGGAAGCCCGCGACAAACGACTCGACCTGAAGAAACGCGCCACCGACCGGGAGACGGCGCGCGAAGTGGCGCGCTTCAACCGCAAACACGGCTGACGATTTTCCTTTTCGTCCTTTTGCCTTCATCCTTCTTACTTTCCCAAGATGTCTCCGCTCTTCCTTATCTTCCTCACCGTCTTCATCGACATGGTGGGCTTCGGCATCATCATTCCGGTGCTGCCGCTTTACGCGCAGCATTACCACGCCTCCCCGGTCCAGATCGGCTGGCTCACCGGCATCTATTCCGGGATGCAGATCATCTTCACGCCATTGTTAGGCCGGCTCTCCGACCGCGTCGGGCGGCGTCCGGTCCTGATCGTTAGTCTGGCGGGAACCGCGCTCGGTTTTCTCGTCATGGGCTGGGCGACTTCGCTCACGCTGCTTTTTGTCGCGCGCATCATCGATGGCGCGACCGGCGGCAACATCTCCACCGCCCAGGCTTACATCGCCGATATCAGCACGCCGGAAAATCGTTCGCGCTCGATGGGAATCATCGGCGCGGCTTTTGGCCTCGGGTTCACATTTGGCCCGATGATCGGCGGCGTCATGAGTCACATTTCCTACAGCGCGCCATTCTATTTCGCGGCTGGGCTTGCTGCGCTCAATGTCGTGCTTCTCTACTTTATTCTCCCGGAAAGCCTTTCCGCCGAGCATCGCGCGCATCCGCGCGCGCGGACTCGCATGGCGGCTGTGTTTCAGCACGGCAACGCACGCATGTTTGGCACAATCGTCGCGACTTATTTTTTCACGATTACCGGCTTCGCCATCATGACGACGCTCTTCGCGCTCTTTACCGAAAAGCATTTCGGATTCGACGCGCGCAAGACCGGTTATGTCTTTGGCTTCATCGGCATCATCAGCGTGATCCTGCAGGGCGGATTGATCGGCCGGCTGGTAAAAACATTTGGGGAGACAGCGCTCGCCCGGACCGGTCTTTTTCTCCTCGCGGCCACGCTCGCGGCGTTGCCGTTCGTGCCGACAATCCCAATGCTGCTCGTCGTTTGCGCTGCGATGGCCATCGCCAACGGACTCGTGAATCCAACCCTCAATGGCCTCGCCTCGCAGATGATCGATCGCACTTGGCAGGGGCGCGCGCTCGGGCTCATGCAATCAGCCGGGAGCGTCGGTCGCCTGATCGGTCCGCTCATCGGCGGCTGGCTCCTCATGTTCGATCTCGGGAAGCCGTTTCCGTTTTACGCGCGCACGCCGTTTCTTGCCGGGGCGGCAATTCTGCTCGTGGCTTTTGCCCTCGCACTCAGCGTACGGAAACCTATTGCTGACCAAATCCCCGCCGCCGTCCCCGTCGAGACGGACGTGTAATTCTGGAGGGACGGGCGCCGTTCCGTCCGTGTATTACCGAAGGCGGACGACACAGCGGTCGTCCCTCCAGATCGCTCGCCGATCGCCTCTTCTTCATTCGCGGTTAGAGTGCCGGATGACGCGTTCCACTCTTCTCACTCTCGGCGGCCTCGGCCTTGCCTCCTGGGCTATTTCGCGCGCATTGCGCAGCGATGCTTCCTTCGCCGGAAAAGTCGTCATTATCACCGGCGGTTCTCGCGGCCTCGGCCTAACGATTGCGCGCCGCCTCGCGGCTGAAGGCGCCCGTCTCGCCCTGTTCGCGCGCGACGAAGACGAACTCGCCAAGGCCTGCGCGCAGCTTCGTGAACTCGGCGGCGAAGCGCTTCCGGTTCCGTGCGATTTGCTCGATCGCGATCAGTCGTTAGGCGCGATCCAGACGGTGGTTGATCATTTCGGAACGGTCGACGTCCTGATTAACAACGCCGGCATTATCGAAGTCGGCCCGCTCGAAAACATGCGCCGTCCGGATTTCGAGAAATCGATGCAGCTCCATTTCTGGGCGCCCTTCAATTTGATTCAGCAGGTCCTCCCGCATATGCGCCGCGCCGGAGGCGGGCGGATCGTCAACATTTCCTCGATCGGCGGCAAAGTCGCCGTGCCGCACATGGCGCCCTACAGCATGAGCAAGTTCGCGCTCGTCGGGCTCTCCGATGCCTTCCGCGCCGAGCTCGCGCGGGACAACATCCAGGTCACAACCGTCACGCCCGGCATGATGCGGACCGGTTCGCAGGTGCACGCGAAATTCAAGGGAAACCATGGCGCCGAATACACCTGGTTTTCACTGTCGACCGCGCTGCCATTCGCGGCCGTCGACGCCGAGCGGGCCGCCGCCAAAATCGTCGAGGCTTGCCGCAACGGCCAGGCCTCTCTCATTATCGGCTTCCCGGCGCGGATCGCGATTATCGGCAACGCCGTTTTTCCCAGCCTAACGGGGCAGGTCATGAAACTGGTCAACCGCGTTCTACCCGGGCCGGTCGGAGTGGAAGGCGATGAAATCAAATCCGGCCAGGAAGCGCGCCTGGAGCGGAAAGTGCCGGCGTGGTTGTCGCACATCGGAGCCGGCGTCATGGCGCGCAATAGCGAAGCGTGAGTCGATCGCGTGACAGCGAAGCGCCTCTTCGTTAGTCTGGAATTACCGCGGTCGGTTGCCGTGACGCTCGTTAGGCTTGATCCGCGGTTGCGCGGTTTTCGCTGGGCGAGCGCCGAGCAGATCCATCTCACGCTCGCATTCTTGGGAAACGTCCCGCCGGAGGAAGAGAACGAGCTGCGCGTGCGACTGACCGAGATTCAGTTTTCTCGTTTCTTTTTGCCGCTCAAAGGCCTCGGGACTTTCCCCGCCAAAGGTCGCCCGAAAATTCTCTGGCTCGGCGTCGGTCGCGGCCATCCGCATCTCTTTCAGCTGCACAAACGCGTCGCCGACGCCGCGCTCGCAGCCGGCGTTCAGCCGGATCTTCGCCCCTGGCATCCGCACTTCACTCTCGCTCGCTGCCGGGACGTCACGGCCCAGTCGATCGCGCCATTCCTTCGCGACCACGCCGACTTCGACGCCGGGCTCGTCCCGATCGATTCGTTTCAACTCAAGTCGAGCCGACTCACGCCCGCCGGGTCGATCTACCACACCGAGCTCAGGGTCGCCGCCGCTTCCTGACACAATGGCTTCTTGCCATCGGCCTGCTTCGTTCCTATATCCCCGGTCATGAAACGTATTCTTGTCGCCGGCGCGCTTGGCGCTCTTTTTGGCCTAACGAACCTGTTCGCCGCCGACGCGCCCCCGGCGGTCATCGCGCTTAAGGCCGCGCATCTCTTTGACGGAAAATCGAAAACCCTCCTGCCTAACGGCGTCGTTATCGTGGAGGGCAACACCATTACCGCCGCCGGCAGCAATGTCGCCATCCCGGAAAACGCGCAGATCATCGATCTCGGCGACGCCACGCTCTCGCCCGGGTTCATGGACGCGCACACGCACCTGACCTTCGATTATTCCGGCAACTACAACGAACTCCGCCTGCGCATGCTGGACGAAAATATCTCCCAGCTCGCCCTCGAGATGATCCCGAACGCCAAGGCGACGATTGAGGCCGGCTTCACCAGCGTGCGCGACGTCGGGAGCGGCTTCCCGAACTCGCACGATTTCCCCGATGTCTCGCTCCGCAATGCGATCAACAAGGGCATCATCCCCGGTCCGCGCATGCTCGTCGCCACGCACGGCATCGGCGCGACCGGCGGTCATTTCGACAGCACGAACGGTTTTCGCGACATGCTTTTCGGCGCCGAACCGGGTTTCACTTCCGGCATCGCCGATGGCCCGGACGAGATTCGCAAGACCGTTCGGTTCGAAGTGAAAAACGGCGCCGACGTGATCAAGGCCGCCGTCTCAGGTGGCGTGCTCTCGTTAGCCGACGAAGTCGATGTTCCGCAGTTCACGCCCGCCGAAATGGTGGCACTGGTCGATGAATCGCATCGGCTGCGCAAGAAGGTCGCGGTCCACTGCCACGGCGATTCCGCGGCGAAGGAAGCGATCAACGCCGGCGTCGACTCGATCGAGCATGGCTCCTTCCTGAAACCGGACACGCTCCAGTTGATGAAACAAAAAGGCACCTACCTCACGCCGACCCTGATGGCGTCGGAATGGGTCATGCAAAAAATCACCCAGTATCCGCCGTCGGTGCAGGCGAAGGGCAAGGCCGCGACCGACGCGCGCTCCGAGATGTTTCGCAACGCCTTGAAGATCGGGGTGAAGATTTCATTCGGGACCGACGCCGCGGTCTTTCCACATGGAATGAACGCGAAAGAATTCGGGCTCATGGTCGGTCTAGGAATGAAACCGATCGATGCCCTCCTCAGCGCAACCTCGGTCGATGCCGACCTGCTTGGGGTGGCGAACAAACTTGGCACTCTCGAAAAGGGAAAGCTCGCCGACGTGATCGCGATGCCGGGCGATCCGACCGCCGACATCACAGCCACTGAGCGGGTCTTCTTCGTCATGAAAGACGGCAAGATCGTGAAGAACGAAGCGAAGCCCTAGTTCTTAGTCATTCCTTATGAGATTCGAAAACCAGGTCGCCATCGTTACCGGAGCAGGGCGGGGAATAGGGCACGCCATTGCCGTGAGGCTGGCAAAGGAAGGCGCGCGCGTCGCCGCCGTCAGCCGGACGGAGACCGCTCAACGCACCGCCGACGAGATCAATGCCACCCGCGCCGACGCTGCAAAAGCCTATGCCGTCGATGTCTCCGATCCTAGCGCCGTCCAGCAGACCGGCGCGCAGATTCTGGCGGACTTCGGCCGCATCGACATCCTGGTCAACAACGCCGGTGTCACCCGGGACGGCCTCAGCATGCGCATGTCGCTGGACGACTGGGATACCGTCATTGATACGAACCTGAAAGGCGCCTTCGTGTTCTGCCAGGCCGTCATGCGTTCCATGATCAAGCAGCGCAGCGGACGCATCATTAACATCGCTTCCATCGCCGGCCTCACCGGCAATGCCGGCCAGGCTAACTACGCCGCCAGCAAAGCCGGCCTCATCGGCCTAACGAAGACATTGGCGCGCGAGCTGGCCAGCCGAGGGATCACGGTGAACGCCGTCGCCCCGGGTTTTATCGTGACCGACATGACCGATGTCCTTTCCGACCAGATCAAGGAAGCGGTCCTGCCCCGGATTCCGTTAGGCAAATTCGGCGAAGGCGAAGACATCGCCGCCGCCGTCGCTTTCCTCGCCGCCCCCGAGGCGAAGTATATCACCGGCCAGGTGCTGACGGTGGATGGCGGCATGGTTATTTAGCCCTGCCGGCTACTAACGAGACTATTGGAGGTTGTAAACCTCGACCAATCCAATCCCGGAGCCGTTTTCAACTCCGCTCACGATCGCTGTATAAGCGCCCGGGGGGAGGTTTGCGAGTAGCGCAGATTCCTTGGCATTGGTTGGCGCCAGGCCATCGTCGATGATCGTTTGCATGTCGGCTCCGTCCTTCCAATTGTCGTTTGAAGCGACCACGGCGCCGTCGATATCGTGTAGCTCCAAGTTAGGATCGGCCAGCACGCTCCCTCCAACTGCGCCGGAGAGGGAAGGCCCAAGGGCCCGCACGACCGCGGTGGAATCAACACCGTCGGGACCGCCGACAATGAAGCCCCCGATGAGGACGTTGTCGCCGGTATCGACGAAGCCACGGGTGCTGATGTTGGCCAACTGAGAGTCAACCGTTTGATCGAGGTCGTAGGCCTCGACCAAGGCCACTCCAGTGGTGTTGTTATTGCCTGTGACGATCGCGGTATACAGTCCCGGTGGGAGGGTTGCGACAATGGCCGACTCAAGGTCGTTTGAAGGTGCAAGGTTAGTCGCGGTAATAGCCGACTCCTGGGTATCCTTCCAGTTGTCGTTGGTAATTACCGTGCCATCGGGTTCGTGTAGCTCAAGGACTGGGTCGGCCAGCGCCCCGCTCACGCCAAAGCCGCTTAGCGCCGGTCCAATTGCCCGCACGATCACTTCTTTTGGTTGCGAGCCGGTCACGATGAATCCCCCGATCAGGACATTGTCACCGGTCCCGACGTTGAGCCGGGTGGAAATGTTAAAGAGAGCTGCTTGTGGGACGATGTTAAGCCGAAACACTGTGCCGAAGGCGTTCGCGCCGCCGCCCATGGTAGTGCCATATAAGTTGCCGTCGCTGCCCTGGACTAAGGCCCCGCGGGGGAAAGCGCCTAACGCTTCATTTTTGGAAAAGTTATAGATCGTCGTGAAGACGCCGGCGGGTGTGAGTTGGAAGATGGTGCCAAGGCTGTCGGTGCCACCGAGGGAGGCGGTCCCGTAAAAATTGCCGTCGCTGGCTTGAATCAGGGAGGCGAAGGGCTGCTCGCCATTAGGGCCGGTGAAATTGACCAGGACCGTATAGTCGCCAGCGGGAGTTATCTTGAAAACCGTGCCGAGCTCTGCGGTGCCGCCATATTCCGTCGTCCCGTAAAAATTGCCGTCACTTCCCTGGAGGAGCCCGTCGTAGGGGCGGTCGCCCGTGTTACCGGCGCCGCCGACAAAGCTATGCAGAGTCGTGAGCATTCCCTCTGGGGTGAACTCGAAAATCGTGCCAGCGTTTGTGTCGCCGCCGCCTTCGTAGCTCGTCCCATAGAAATTGCCATTGCTGGCTTGGATAAGAGGTGCTCGCGGATCTCCGGGCTCGCCATTACTTTGATGCACAGTAACCGACTGCAGCAGGGCGCCGGCGGGTGACATTTCGAAAATCGTGCCGTGCCCGGCAGTGTTTTGGATGTTTGGCGTGCCGCCGCCGACGGTTGTGCCGTAGTAGTTGCCGTCGGAGCCTTGCACCAGCGCCGCCTGGGGGCTGAGGCCGTTGGGGAAGGTGTCGGTTGTCGGGTCGTACGGAAATTCAAGGAGCGTGGTCAGGACGCCCGCCTTCGTCATTTTAAAGACTGTCCCATTTCTGGTCGGTCCAAGGGGGCCGCCACCCGCGGTGGTGCCATAAAGGTCGCCATCGCTACCCTCGATAGGCGGCGCGTACGGATTGGTTCCGTTATCACTGGTGAAGTTGACCAGATTGGTAAACACGCCAGCCTGCGTGATTCGAAAAACGGTGCCGTAGTCGGCGCCGGTGAACGTTCCGGGTCCACCAGTCGGCGTGGTGCCGTAGAAATTGCCGTCGCTGGCCAGGAGTAGCCCGTTTGTCGGATAACTCCCGTCGAGCCTGGTGAAGTCATGCAAGACGGTGATCGTAGGAGTTTGCGCCCGGGCAGAATGCGGAAGAACAATGAAGGCAGTCGCGAGTAAGGCGGTGACGAGGAGATGGTGAAAGCGTGGTGTTTGCATAGAAGTTGCTGTGCGGGTGGCTGGTTGTTTTTTGCCTGATCGGATTGGGTGACGAGTTAGGGCAGCGAAGACCCGACCGAGTGTTTCGTCCTCGAGAGATCTTTGTGGTCGATCACGCCATCCGGGTTGACATCGCTGCGAAAGTTCGTCGCGTTAACCGTCTGCCCCAGACTGGCCTTTACCAGAGCGACGTCAGCCATCGTGACGGACCCATCGCCATCGACATCCCCCAGGAGGACACCCATCGTGGCAGAAGCGGAGGTCAAAGTGTTCGATTGGTCGTCCTGTACGTTGGTCAGAGTCACCGTGACGTCTTGAGCGTTGCAAAGGACGCCGGTGAGGCTCACGATGAACTGGTGAGGATTAGTGCTATCGATGACACCGCTCACCACCGTCCCACAGCTCGAATTCACGCTGGCGACAGACGTCAGGTTATTATCGAATGTAAGAGTGAGCGAGTAGGTGCCGGCGCTGCTTCTTCGATCTTCAATGCCCGGAGTCCCCGTAAGAGGGAGGTCAATCGCGAAGCCACCCTTCACCGAAGCCGCGCTCAGCAGGGCAAGCGGGCTACCAAGATTCAGATCGAGCACAAAAACCGTGCCCAGGCCATATAAGCCACCGGCCTGAGTGGTCCCGTAAAGCCGCCGGTCGGCGCCTTGAACTAACGTCCCCTTGGGTTGGGCCCCGTCAGCACCGCTGTAGGTGAAGTTGTAGACCGTAGTGAGCACGCCGGCGGGGGTAAGCTGGAATACCGTACCATTCGAGAGGCTGCCACCGAGCAGAGTCGTCCCGTAGAAGTTACCATCCGTGGCCTGGATCATTTGACCGAAGGGCTGCGCGCCATTGCTGTTATCAAAACTAATCAGCTCCTCGTATGTGCCCTCCGGGGATATCCGATAA
>DASXYO010000122.1:0-18094 GCA_036502465.1 Chthoniobacterales bacterium | reverse complement strand
GCAATCTGTGGCCCATTCAGGAATGCAGGAAGATCTGGAGCGCGTCCTTTTTGATGAGACCACCATCCTGCGCCGGATCGAGGAGCTCGCCGCGGTCATCACGGCGGAATACCAGGGCCGCGAACTGACCGTCATCGCGGTCCTGAACGGCAGCCTCATCTTCGCCGCCGATCTGCTCCGACGCATTCCGCTGGCCTTGAAACTGGATTGCCTGAGCGTGGCCAGCTATCACGGCGGCACCACCACGACTGGAGAGGTGGTCTTCAAACAGATCACCCTGCCCGACGTCGCGGGTCGGCATATCCTCATTCTCGACGACATTCTCGATAGCGGCGTGACGCTCGCGGCCATCCGCGACAAGCTGAATAACGAGCGGCCCTTGAGCGTGAAGATCTGCGTCCTTCTGCGCAAATTGAAGCCGCGTCTGCGTCCAATTGAAGCCGATCACGTCGGCTTCAACATTGGGGACGAGTTTGTCGTCGGTTACGGGCTCGATTACATGGAGCGTTATCGCAACCTTCCCTGCATTGGAGTGCTGCGGAAAGAGAAGATCGCTCCCGCGCACCAAGTTTGACTTGGCCTAGCGAAAGGAGAGGCGATCCGAAAAATGCAGGTGCAGTTTTTTTCCCAACTGAAAGAGATCGTCGGAGCTGGCGAACTCACTCTCGACCTACCGGACGGGACCCCGGTCGCGGATCTGCTCGCCCGGCTTTACCGCGATTTCCCGCCACTCGAGAAATGGGATCGCAATCTTCTGGTCGGCGTGGGCGTCGATTTCGTCGGGCGCGATTACACGATTCGGCCTAACGATCAGATTGCGATCATGCCGCCGGTCCAGGGCGGCTGATTTTTGTCACTGCCTCAGGGCGAGGGCGCCGGCGTGGCGAGGAGGCGCGCTATTTCCTCTGCGCCTAACGAACTGCTGGAAATCCAGGCCCGGGCGGCGGCCGGGTCGCGCTCCAGCCACTGCGATGTCGCGCGCCGCAAAACTTTCTTCCGTTGTTCCACATCGGAAATCGTGCTCGCCCAATTCGCAGCCCCCGCCGGGTCCGTTTCGACGATGGCATAACTATACGAGCTGATCGCGTTATCGCGGACCTTTCCGCTCAAACCTTTGATCCAATTCCCCGCCGCCGCCGGGTCCGACCGCGCCCAAACCGAGACACTCGACCCGACGGCATTGGGAGCAACGTCGGCGGGAAGGCTGAGAGCCCACGCGCTCGCCGCCTTCGGATCGGTAAAGGAAAGTTGTGAAGCCAACATCCCATAGCCCTGCTGACGCAGCTTGGCGTCGGGTAGGTGAGACAGGAACTCCACCGCCTTGTTCTTGTCCTCATTGGCTATCTCACTGACCAGCGTGGGGATGAGTTGGTCCCCATCGGGAGTTCCGGCTTTTGCCAACACGTAGGCCTCCGCGGCGGCGGGATCTTTTTTCCACCAACCCAGCACTACGCCGTTAATTGGGTTTATGGCAAAAGAGCCGTGCGGCTGCTGTTCCGCCCATGCCACAGCCGCCGCGGGATCACTCGCGCCCCAATTGAATCCCACGCTATAGACGGCAGGAGTGAAGCCCATCCCCGCCACAGACGAACTACTTAGCGCATGCGCCGCCGCTGCTGGATCGACTTCGCTCCATTTCGAGATCGCCTCGCTCAGGAGATTGCTCCGAACCGCGTCCGCCAGCACATCCTTCGACATGTCGTTGATTGCCATTGCGATCGTGCCGGTGGCACTGGCGTCCGCTCCGGCAATGGTCGCGCTGATGGCCGACTGGCGCGCCTCTTTGCTTTGGAAGCTGACGGCCGCGGCAAAAGCGGCGTTCGGGTCGAGGTGAGCCCACGCGGCAAAAAACGCTTTGATTTTGGCGTACCCGTCCCGGCCTTGCGGCAAAGCGTCGAGCTGTTGCGCGATCCTCGCGATATCTTCAGGCCTCTGTCGCGCGAGAATCTCGTAAAGTTCCTGGAACGGAACGGAGGCGATATCGCCGAGGAGAATTTTCTCATCCTCGGCTTTCCGTTTCGCCCCCGTGCGCTCCATCGCCCCGGCCGACGAATCACCTTGCGCGATTCCTGCCGACGACTCTGCCGTGCTTTTCCCATTCGGTCGATGCAACGCGTAACCGCCCAACCCGCCGAGGACGAGCCCGCAGAGAAAAATGCCTAACGAACGTTGCATCGGGAGAGCAAGTCGTTCCTGGGCATAATCTCAGTCGCGGAAATTCTTGAAGTAAGTCGCGACCCCGAAATCCTGGCTTTTCACGAAGGCAATCACTTCCTGCAACTCGTCGCGCTTTTTCCCGGTCACGCGAATCTGCCGGTCCTGCAACTGGTTCTGCGTTTTAAAGCCCTGGCCCTTGATCGCGAGAATAATTTCCTTCGCCTTGTCGCCCTCCAGGCCCTGCTGAATTTTCAACTCCTGGCGCGCGTGACCGATCGAGGAAATGGCCGGCTCTTTCTGGTCGAGATTGCGCAGATCGATCCCGCGCTTGGAAAGCTTGCCGATGACAATTTCGCGCAGTCCGCGCAAACGCGAGGCGTCTTCCGCCGTCAGGGTGATGGCGTCCTTTTCAAACTCGATCTCGGCCACCGTGCCCTTGAAATCGAAACGGGTCGCCAGTTCCTTGCGCGCCTGGTTGAGGGCGTTATCGATCTCCTGTTTGTCTATTTCCGATACGATGTCGAAGGAAGGCATGGGATAATGAATGATTGCTGATTGAAAGGGAGCCGCCCTCGTTATCTTCCTTATTTCCTGCTCGCGCCAATGAATTTTTTCCGCCTCGGTCTCCTGCTTGCCCTCGCGCTCCTGCTTGGGGCGGGCGGCTGCCGGCGCACCATCTCGCCGGAGGAAAAAGTAGCGCGCGAGGAAGTGCGCGCGGCGCTGCACAGCCGCGCGTTCGACCGGGCGATTCCGCTGGCCCGGCGCGTCCTGCGTTTTGCGCCTAACGACAATGGCGCCTGGGCCCGCCTCGCCCAGGCTCAGTTTGGCCTCGGCGACCTGACCGGCCTGCGGCAGACCCTGGCCGACTGGAGAGGCGCGGTCAAAAGAACCTCCGCCAAATACGACGAATACCGAGGCGACCTGGCTTTTGCCGAGAACCGGCGCGCCGAAGCGCTCGCCGCCTGGATGAAAGCGGTCGCGCCGAAGGATCGCCGGCTGCGTGTTTTCCTCAAGATCGCGCGCCTCGAACAGGACGACGGACATTGGCAGGAAGCGGCCGCGGCCTGGAGACGAGGGATGAAGGGCCGGGAAACAGCCGAGATCTTGCTCAACCGCGCGCTTTGTTACCGCCACCTGCACAGTTGGGATGCTGCCCGGGCCGACGTCCAGCGCGCCGCCCAGCTCGCGCCGGATGACCCTCTCGTTAGGCGAGCGCTCCGTCTGCAAGATCGACTCGGCAAATTTCTCGCTGAGGTGCGCGATCTCGACCGCGACCTGAGCCTCCGCCCTAACGACGTTTCGCTCCTCGGCGATCGCGCTCTTCTTTTCCTGCACGCGGGAGACGCCGCCCTCGCGCTTGACGACGCCAGCAAGGCGGCAGGCATCGCGTCCGACGCCGTTCGCCCGAAGCTGTTGCGCGCGCTGGCGGAGCAGATGCTCGGCCGGGCGCCGGACCCGGCCACGTCGCCCGGTGTTCTGCAACTGGATGCGCTTTTCCCCGATTTTTTACAAACGATCAGACGACTCGACGCCGAGCTCGCGGCCGAACCAAAGAGCGCCGATCTGCTCACCAACCGCGCCTGGCAACTCAACGAAATCGGGCAGCCAAAGCTCGCGCTGGCCGACGCCACGGCGGCGCTCGACGCGGACTCAAAATCCGCCGGCGCGGCCGCCGAGGCGAGCTACGCACTGGCCAAGCTGAAACGCGCGCCCGAAGCCTATGCGCGGATCAAACAGGCCACGGAGCTGGACGCAAATTTTTCCACCGCCTGGCAGTACCGCGGAGAATTGGAAATGCAGCAGAATGATTTCCTGGCCGCAATCGAATCGCTCTCTCGCGCGCTGGCGATCAACCAAACCACCGCCGCACTCGGCAAGCGGGAGGAGTGCTATCGCAAACTTGGCCTGCTGGCGAAAGCGGCGGACGATCGCAAATCACTGGAGGAACTCAGCGCCCTGCACTGACGAATCGCCTCGAGGCTGACGTTGCCGCTGGCGGTGCGCAAGCCTAACGACACTGGCGGGTCCGGCAGCAGTCGCCGCCGTCAGGGTTTGCCCCGCGCCGCGATTCCTTGCCGGCGGAAAGATGGAATTCGTCATGGATCCGTCCCTGACCGGTCCGCGCCTCGACCCGGAAGTGCGCGGCGATCGGTAAACGCAGCGCGATCCGCCCGCGGTCCATGGTTATTTTGATTTTGAGCTGCACCGGCTCGGGCACAGTGAGCGCGTATTCAGTCCGGCGCGCGATTTCGGCAACGTCCTTTCCGGGAGAAGTTCGTCCCGTTGGCAAATCTCGACGACGCTGGGACCAGCGCGCTTGACGATTCCTCCCCACCGTGTTGCGTAACGGAGGTCGTTAACGCGCCGCTGACGACCGCCGCACTTGCTTCATGACCAGTTCCACGTCTGCCAAATCGACTTTGCCTAACAAACCGCCTGGCATTCTTTCACTCATCGGCCACACCCCGCTGGTCGAGATCACCCGGATGGACACCGGCCCCTGCCAGCTCTTCGTCAAGCTGGAAAACCAGAACCCGACCGGCTCGATCAAGGATCGGGTCGCCCTCGCCATGGTCGAAGCGGCCGAGCGCGAGGGAAAATTGCAGCCCGGGGGCACGATCATCGAGGCGACCGCGGGCAACACCGGCCTCGGCCTCGCTCTTATCGCGGGCGCGAAGGGTTACCGCATCATCCTCGTTATCCCGGACAAGATGTCGCAGGAAAAAATCGCCCACGTCCGCGCCCTCGGGGCGGAAGTTCGCCTCGCGAGGAGCGACGTGACTCGCGGACATCCAGAATATTACCAGGACGTGGCGGCGAAACTCACGGAGGAAATCCCGGGCGCGTTTTACGTCAACCAATTCGGCAACCTGGCCAACCCGCTCGCCCACGAGACCACGACCGGCCCGGAAATCTGGGAGCAGATGGATCACGATGTCGATGCCGTCGTGATCGGAGTCGGCTCCGGCGGCACGCTCACCGGGCTCGGGCGTTTCTTCAAAAAAGTGGCGCCGAAAACGGAGATGATCCTGGCCGATCCGACCGGCTCGATTTTGTACGAGTGGGTCAAGACCGGCAAACTGGAGAAAGCCGGCAGTTGGGCGGTGGAAGGGATCGGCGAGGATTTTATTCCCGATATCGCAGACATGTCGTATGTCAGCGACGCCTTCGAGATCGACGACACGGAGAGTTTTGCGGTGGCGCGCGAGCTCCTCGCCAGGGAGGGAATCCTGGGCGGGTCCTCCACCGGCACGCTCCTCGCCGGCGCGTTGCGATATTGCCGGCAGCAGACCGAGAAAAAACGGGTCGTCACTTTCATCTGCGACACCGGAAACAAATATCTCTCGAAGATGTTTAACGATTTCTGGATGGCCGAGCAGGGTTTCGTGCAGCGGCCAACCAAGGGCGACCTCTGCGATCTCATTTCCCACCGAGCCGAAAAGGGCGAAGTGATCTCAGTCGGCCCTAACGACACCCTGCTCACTGCCTTCAAGCGCATGCGTTCCGCCGACGTTTCGCAATTGCCGGTCCTGAACGGCGACGGCCGCGCCATCGGCATCGTCGACGAATCCGATCTGCTCGTGAAAGTGCATCGCGATTCCGCGAAATTTCACGACCTGGTCGAGACGGCCATGACCGACCGTCTCGAGACGCTCTCGCCGCAGGCGCACATATCCGACTTGTTAGGCGTCTTCGATCGCGGCCGGGTCGCGATCGTGATGGAAGGCGATAAATTCCTCGGCCTCATCACCCGGACCGATCTCCTTTCCTATCTCCGCCTGCAGTTGCCCAAGTGAACCGCGGCTTACGCGGATTTCGCGGATGAGAATTACTCGCAGCGCACGCCGCCTCCGGCGGCCGTTCCATCTGTGTAATCCGCGGTCAAAAATTTCAACCATGAAGAAAAAACATCATCTCGCCACGCGCGTCATTCACGCCGGCCAATCGCCCGATCCGTCGACCGGCGCGGTCATGACGCCGATTTACCAGACCTCCACCTACGTCCAGGAAAGTCCCGGGCGTCATAAAGGCTACGATTACGCGCGCTCGATCAACCCGACCCGCTGCGCCTACGAACGTTGCGTAGCCGATCTCGAAAGTGGCACCCGCGGCTGGGCCTTCGCTTCCGGGCTGGCCGCGATGTCGACCGCGCTTGAGACGATCGACAGCGGCTCGCACGTGCTGGTAAGCGACGATCTTTACGGTGGCACTTACCGGCTTTTCGAAAAAGTCCGGCGCCGTTCCGCCAATCTCGATTTCACCTTCATCGACATGAGCGACCCGGCGAAAGTCGAGGCCGCGATGAAGCCGAACACGCGGATGGTCTGGGTCGAGACGCCGAGCAACCCGCTCCTCAAGTTGATCGATCTCGAAGCAGTCGCGAAAATCGCCCGCAAGCACAACGCGATCTCGGTTTCCGACAACACCTTCGCTAGCCCTTGGATTCAGCGGCCGATTGAGCTCGGCTTCGACCTGGTGATTCATTCCGCGACCAAATATCTCAATGGCCATTCCGACATGGTTGGCGGCGTCGCCGTCGTCGGCGAGAACAAGGAGCTCGGCGACCAGATGCAATTTTTGCAAAACTCGGTCGGCGCGATCGCGGGGCCGTTCGACAGCTTCCTTGCCATGCGCGGGCTGAAAACGCTCGCGCTGCGGATGGAGCGGCATTGTGAAAACGCCGCCGAACTGGCCGCCTGGCTGGAAAAGGAACCGAAGGTGCGGAAGACAAGTTATCCCGGCCTAACGAGTCATCCGCAGTATGATTTGGCGAAGAGGCAGATGGGCGATCGTTTCGGCGGCATGGTGACGCTGATCCTGGAGACCGACCTTGCCGGAACACGGCGTTTCCTCGAGAACACCCATCTCTTCTCGCTCGCGGAGAGCCTGGGCGGCGTCGAAAGCCTGGTCAATTATCCGCCGATCATGACGCACGGCGCGATTCCCGAGGAAAAACGGATCGCTCTCGGCATCACCGAATCGCTCGTTAGGCTATCGGTGGGGGTGGAGGACGTGGCGGACCTGCGGGACGACCTAAAGACTGCGCTCGCCGCCATCTAAGGCGGCTGGTCCGGCTCTGCTGGCTCTCCTCGGTCCAGAGTCGCCCTAACGAAATTGCCCAAACCAGCGATAGGGAAAGTCGTCGCCCGGACAATCGGTCGGCCAGCGGGGCGGGTTCATATCGCGGTGGGGACGGACGGGGATGTCATGCCGCTCGACTTTCCCACAACGATCGCGCAGGTAGCGGATGAGTTCCTCGCAACTGTCGAGCTGGGCCCGGGTCGGCTGGCTGCGGTTGAAGTCGCCGACGAGGCAGATGCCTAACGAAATGTTGTTGAGGTAATCGCTGTGCACGTGGCCGCCATTGATCTGGCGCCGCCAGCGGTCGCCGACTTCGATCTCGCCGTTGCCGGAGGAGGTGCCGTTGCCGATGACGAAATGGTAGGCGAGGCCGTTTTTCATCCGGCGGACGTGGCGATGATAGTAATCGAAGATGCGGGCGTTGCCCTGCCGGGTGCCGCTGTTGTGCACGATGATGAAGCGCCAGCGCTCGCGCAGGACGGGGGCGCGGTCGATCTGCCGGCGGACATCGTTAGTCAGGTATTTGTAGCGTTTCCCGAAAAGGTGGAAGGGCAGGAGGGAAAAGCCGCGCGGCTTTTGGTAGCCGGATTTCTGGACGTTGACCTGAGCGGGCGCGGTTGAGCGGCTGGGGGTCGGGCAGGGTTGCGGGATGGGAGTGGCGGCAACAGCTTTAGGCGCGGGCGTTGACTCGTTAGGCGTTGGACGGCGGGTGGGCGTCTCTTCTTCTTTCGGGTGCGGAGTGCGTGCCGGAGTTTTTTCTTCCTCGGGCTCGGGAGTTGGTTTTGGGGCGGACTTTTTCTTTTTCGAAGGGGGCTTTTTCGCGGGCTTCGGTTTGTGGCGCGGAGTGGCGGATTCTTCCGGGGCGGGAGTGGCGACGGTGCGCATCCGTTCGCGCGATTTCAGGAAGAGCTCCTTCTTTTGTTCCTCGGTAAGCTCGGCGTGGGTGATCGTGCCGGCCAATCCAATGAGAAGGAGCAGGACGCAGAACAGGCGCTGCCAATGGACGATATTTCGCGGACGGATCAAGGCGCGCGAAATGGTTAGGCTGGCTGCGGTTCCTGTGCGGCCGCGGCATGCCCGGCGCGGATCGCCGCCTTCTCGTTCTCGCGTCGCAGGATGGCGTTAAGTTTTCCACCGAGCAACAAAAGGAGGCAGGTGAAATACATCCAGGTGAGCAACATGATGATGGAGGCGAGGGCGAGGTAGGTCGGGTTGTAGCGATCGTAACGCGCGACGTAGAACTGGAAGAGCTTGGTCACGGTCATCCAGCCGACGGAGAAGAAGATCGCGCCGGGGAGCGCCTGGCGGATGGTGAGGTAATTCTGCGGGGTGAGAAGGTAAAGGGCGAGTGCGAGGACGATGAGGGCGAGGGCGGTGAAGGGAACGTTGAGGGCCGCGAACCAGCTCTGGAGCGGGATGCCGAGCTGGAAATTCACCTCCGCAATTCCGGCGAGGGCTTCGCCGAAGACGGTGATGTTAAACGCGAGCAGGATGGTGATGCCGAACCAGAAGAGGAGGAAGAACGAGATGATGTATTTCGACCACCAATGCCTGTCCTCCGTGACTCCGTGGCTGCGGCTCAGGGCGTGCGAGATGGTGGAGATGAACATCGTGCCCAGATAAATGCCAAGGATGATGCCGGCCGTGGCAAGCGCGCCACCGCTCCCGGTGACGATGACATTCGCGACCACGCTATCGAGGATTTCCTGCACCTTCGGGTCGGGCGGGAGAAACGCACGGACGACCCCGAGCATCTTGTGCAGAGTGGCGGGGTCGGTTCCAAAGAGGCCCAGGAGATGCCAGAGAAACAAGAGACCGGGAGCGAGGGTGAAGAGAAATTGGTAGGCCATCTGCGCGGAAAGGCCGAGCGTCTCGTCCGTCGCGGTCTCCCAGATGAGGCGGCGCACGACGCGGCCGGTGAGTCGGAGGAATTTCATCGTCACGCGAAGTTTACTTTGCCACCCGGGGATTGCCATTAAACTCTCCGCCAACTTCTTTGCCTAACGAATGGAGAAACGAATTCTGATCCTGACCGCCGGTTTCGGGGAAGGCCACAACAGCGCTGCCCGCGGGATGCGCGACGGGCTGGCGGTGGTCTCGGGCGGGACTGCCACGGTGGAGATGCACGATATTTTTTCCGAGACGTTCGGCTTCGCGAACGATTGGGCGCGGCAGGGATACCTGGCCATGATCAACCGCACGCCACGGGCCTGGGGATGGTTTTACCGGAAGCTCGACGGGCGGGATAATTACGCCGCACAGATGGGCTGGCTCTTCATGGCGAAGTCGCGCCTCAGCCAGTTGCTCGTGCGGTTCCAGCCGACGGCGGTGGTCTCGGTTTATCCCGCTTACCCGCATATCCTGGGGACAATCCTCGGCGGCGCGCCCGCTTCCTTCCGGCAGGTCGTCTGCATCACCGACTCGATCACGGTGAACGCCATCTGGTTTCGCTGCGCGAGCGATCTGTTTCTTGTCCCTAACGAACAGACAGCTGCCGTTCTCGCGGCGGCGGGGTTGCCCGGAGAGAAGGTCCGCGTGACCGGATTTCCGGTAACGCCGAAGTTTGCCGAGCTCGGCGAATTGCGGCAGTCGCCGGTGACTGGTGGCGAACGTCGAATTCTCTACATGATCAATGCCGGCGGCCGGGCCGCGCCTGAAATCATCCGCGGCCTGAGCCGGCTGCCTAACGTGCGCCTAACGGTCACGGTCGGTCGCGATGAGCGCTTGCGCCGAACGGTTGAAGACGTGAACGCGGAGTTGGAACGCAAGTTCGAGATCGTCGGCTGGAGCGATCAGTTGCCGCGCCTGATGCTGGAAAGTCATCTGCTCATCAGCAAGGCAGGTGGCGCGACGGTCCAGGAAACGATCGCGGCGAAATGCCCGATGATCGTCAGCCAAATCGTGCCCGGACAGGAGGAAGGGAACGCGCGGCTGATCGAGGAATCGCGCTCCGGCTTGGTCGCGACGACGCCGGCGACGATCATCGGAGCGGTGGAGCGTGGCTTCGCCGATGATGCGCGACTCTGGCGCGAATGGTCCGCGAATATCAGCCGGATCAGCCGGCCGAAAGCTCCGCTCGAAATCGCGGAACTGCTTCTCTCGCTCTAGAGCCGACTATTTCTGGCCGGCTTTTTCGTTCAGCGCCTGGGTGAATTCCTGCAGGCTGGTGACGATCTGGGGCGCCTTCGAAAGCACCGTGCTGGCCAGCTTTTCCGCGTAATCGGGCCGGCGCTGCGACATTTCCGAGAGTGCCATCATGACCGCGAGCGCGTTATTTATCGAGTGTTTGATCTCGCTGAATTTCTTCTGCAGCTGCGCGATTTCTTCCGGTGGAATGCTGGTGCCAGGCTCGGTCATGGTTGGTTCAAATCGCTGGAGAATTCGGGCGTGTGTGCTTGACTGATAGGTTGGAGAAATTCCGTCCGATGCCTGCCAAGAGTATCAAGATCAGTGGTGCGCGCCAGCACAATCTGAAGAATCTCCACGTCGAGATTCCGAGAGAGAAACTGGTCGTGATCACGGGCCTGAGCGGCTCGGGAAAGTCGTCCCTCGCCTTCGATACGCTATATGCCGAAGGGCAACGACGTTACGTCGAAAGCCTCTCCGCTTACGCCCGGCAATTCCTCGATCAAATGGAGAAGCCGGACGTCGATTTCATCGAGGGCCTTTCTCCCTCGATCGCGATCGAACAGCGCACCGCGGGAACGAATCCGCGCTCCATCATCGCGACCACGACGGAGATTTATGATTACCTGCGCGTGCTTTTTTCGGCTGTCGGCCAGCCGCACGATCCGGTCACGGGCCAGCCGATCTTCCGTCAAACGGCGCAGCAGATTGTCGATCAGATTCTGAGTTATCCAGCGGAGACAAAGATCATCCTGCTCGCTCCGCTGGTGCGGAACGAGAGCGGCGAATTTCGCGATGTGATCGAGAAGACGAAACGCGAGGGCTTCGTGAGGATCCGCGTCGATGGAGAAATCGTCGAACTGGGAAGGCCGGAACCGATTCGGTTAAAGAAAGGCGAGCGCCATAACATCGAGGCAGTGGTCGACCGACTGGTGGTCCGGGAAGGAATCCGGACCCGGCTAGCCGATTCGGTCGAAACCGCGCTGAAGTGGGGCGAGAACCGGATCGTGGTGCTGCGCGCGGCGGGCTCGGATTGGGAGGAAGTTCGCTACTCGACTGACTACGGAAATCCGGAGACCGACTTTTCGTTAGGGCAGCTGACCCCGAAACATTTTTCCTTCAACAGCCACCTCGGCGCCTGCCCGGCCTGTCATGGACTCGGAACCCAACTGGTCTGTGATCCCGAGTTGATGGTCACCGACACCTCGAAGTCGCTCGCGGAAGGCGCGGTCGTGCCCTGGCGGCGCGGGACGAAACGAATGCAGGCCTATTATCGCGGGCTCCAGACTGCGCTCGTTAGGCATTTCGATGTCGCGGACAACATCCCGTTTGAAGATCTGCCGGAAAAATTCAAGCAGGCTCTTTATTTCGGGACCGGCGATCGGCCGATCGAGATGAGCTTCGGCAGCGGCAGCGGACGGACCGCGAGCAAGACCGCCCGCCCTTTCGAAGGTTTGCTCCCGCAGCTGCAGCGTCTCTACGAGGAAACGGAAAGCGAATTCACCCGCAGCCGGATTCGGGCCTTCATGAATCGCGCGGAATGTTCGGTCTGCCATGGGGCCCGGCTCAAGCCTGAGATTCTCGCGGTCACGATCAAGGAAAAGGGCGGACGTGAATTCAACATCCACCAGTTCTGCGAGCTGACGATCGCGGCGGCCGCGCAATTCGTCAGGCCATTGGAGCTGACGGAACAACAGCGCACGATTGTCTCCGAGGTGATCCACGAGATTTCCTCCCGGCTCGATTTCCTCCTCGAAGTCGGGCTCGATTATCTGACTCTGAATCGCGAGAGCGGCACGCTCTCCGGCGGCGAAGCGCAGCGCATCCGGCTCGCGACCCAGATCGGTTCCGGGTTGGCCGGCGTGCTTTACGTTCTCGACGAGCCGAGCATCGGGCTGCACCAGCGCGACAACGCACGGTTGATCGGCACGCTCCGACGGCTGCGCGATCTGGGAAATTCCGTCATTGTGGTGGAGCACGACGAGGAGACAATCCGCGCGGCGGATTACATCCTCGATCTTGGGCCGGGCGCAGGTCCGCGCGGTGGTGAGATCGTGGCGGAAGGGACCCTGGCGGAAGTTCTCGAGGCGCGGAATTCCCCGACCGCCGCCTACCTTTCCGGTCGGTCGCGCATCGCCATCCCGCGGCAGCGCGTCGCACCGCGTCCGGCAAACGAATCCTCCGACGGCTGGCTCACGATTGTCGGCGCGACGGAAAATAACCTGCAAAATATCACCGCCGCCTTTCCGTTAGGCTGCCTGACGTGTGTGACGGGCGTCTCCGGCAGCGGCAAGTCGACCCTGGTGGACGACATTCTGCGGCGCGCGCTTTTCCGGCACTTCTACAACTCCAAGGACAAGCCGGGCGAACATCGCGCCCTCCGCGGTCTCGACCAAATCGACAAGGCGATCATCATCGATCAGACCGCGATCGGCCGCACCCCGCGCTCGAATCCCGTCACTTACACCGGGGCTTTTACTCCGATTCGCGATCTGTTCAGCCAGCTGCCCGCTTCGCGAATTCGCGGCTACAGCGCCGGTCGTTTTAGTTTCAACGTCAAAGGCGGCCGTTGCGAAAATTGTCAGGGCGACGGTTTGATCAAGATCGAGATGCATTTCCTGGCCGACGCCTACGCGGTCTGCGAAGTCTGCCAGGGCAAGCGCTACAACCGCGAAACGCTCGAGATTACTTATAAGGGCAAGAATATCGCGGACGTGCTCGAGATGACGGTTGATGAAGCGTCCCGTTTTTTCCGCAACGTCCCGAAGGTGTTCGACAAACTGAGCGCGCTCCAGGATGTCGGGCTCGGTTACCTGCGACTCGGCCAAGCGGCCACGACTCTCTCCGGCGGCGAAGCGCAGCGGGTCAAACTCGCCACCGAGCTGGCGAAAAAAGCGACCGGCCGCACCCTGTACATCCTCGACGAACCGACCACTGGGCTCCATTTTGCCGACATCGAAAAACTTCTGCAGGTGCTGATGAAATTGCGCGACTCCGGCAACACTTTGGTCGTGATCGAGCACAACCTCGAGATGATCAAGAGCGCCGATTGGGTGATCGACCTCGGTCCGGAAGGCGGCGAAGGCGGCGGCCGGATCCTCGCCGCCGGAACGCCGGAGGAGATCGCGCGCGTTGCCGGCAGCCATACCGGCGAGCATTTGCGGCCATTGTTAGGCAAATGAATCGGCTGTTGGCAATCGCAGGGTTGGTTTTGTTGTCGTTAGGGCAAAATGTCCTGGCCCAGGAAAGCGAAGCGCTCCAGGCGGCAATCGCACCTCTCACGCAGGGGGTTCCCGAAGTGGCGATCTCGCGGCTGCAAGACTTCCTCGCCAAGAATCCCGCGGCATCGGAGCAAGCGGTCGCGAAGCGTAAGCTGGCCGAGGCGCTCGTGTGCGCTGGGCAATTGGACGCCGCCCTGAAGGTTTTCGCCGATCCTGCCCTAACGAACGACGCTGAATCCAACTTCTGGCACGCGCAGGCGCTGGCGGGTCTCGATCGTTGGGCGTCAGCGCTTCCGCTTTACGCGCAAGTCGCGGCCGATGAAAAGTCGGCGCTGCGGAATGAAGCAGCCTTCGGTCAGGCCGAGGCGTTGCGCGCGCTCGGTCGAAAAGACGAGGCGCTGCGCGTGCTCCAGTCGCTCGAAAAGACCTCGCAATGGGTCACGCGGGCCAAGCTGGGTCGGGCGCAATTGTTACTCGACCACGGTGATCTGACGGCGGCGGACAGGCTTCTGCGTGAAACAAAACCTCAGGTTGCGACGGAACGAAGCGAGCGGCGATTTCTGTTTGGCCGCCTCAATATCGAGCAAGGCCATTCCGAGAGAGCGATCGAGACATTGAACCTAATCTTGAAACATCCGGAAGGCGTTTCCCACCGGCTGCTCGTGGCCACGCTTTTCGCCCTGGCCGACGCCCATGCCCAGGAGAAAACGCCCGAGGAAGGCGATGATTCGCTGGAGGAATTTATCGACCATCACCCTAACGACAGCGCGCTGCCCGCAATTTTTGCCCGGCTCGATGAACTTTATCGAATGGAGCGCAAACCCTCGACGAACGAACTGGAGCGCTGGATGCGTGATTCGGCTCAGCCGCGTCAGGCGCTGGCCCAGTGGTATATGGCCCGAAGCCGCCTGCGGGCGGGCGACCGGGAAAAAGCGATCGAGTTGCTCACGCAGCTGCGCGATAGCCCGGCCCGTTTGTCGTCGTTAGGCGAAGCGGACCTGGAACTGGCTCGCCTCCATCTTGAGCGGTGGGAGTGGGACGAAGCGATCAAGTCCGCCCAGGCCGCGCGCACCTTGAATTCCACTCCGGCCTTCCTGCAGCAGGTCGACTGGTTGATCGCGGAAGCCAATTATCGCAGCGGCAAGATAGAGACAGCGGCCAAGACGTATGAAGATCTTGCGCGGCGCACTCCGGGGTTCGCGGGCGACGCACTTTTCAATGCGGCCCTCTGCTGGTTGCGGCTCGATCGTTCCACCGAATTCGCAGCCGACTATCGCAAGATCAGCAACGATCCCGCGAAGCAGGGAGCGGAGGGCGATCTCCTCCTCGAAGAAGGCTCGGTGCAGGCTAGCCAGGGCAAACCGGAAGCCGAAGAGACATTTCGAAAATTCATCCGCGATTTCCCGCAGAGTCCGCGCGTTTCTGAGGCTTGGGTCGCATTGGCTGAACTGGCCTTCCACGCCGCCCAGCCGGACCTGAAGGCAGCGCGCAAAGACCTGGCGCAGGCTCGGCAGGGAAATCCGACCCCGGCGGCCCGCGAGCGCGCGGATTACCTCGAGATTTGGATTGAAGACGCAACGCCTTCCTCGGGCGAAACAGCCGTGGTGGAGGCGGCCAACAAGTTCCTTCAGCAATATCCGGATTCCCGTTTCGCCGCAGAGGTGCGGATGAAATTGGCCGAGGCTTATTTTCGGAGGCAGGATTTTGCCAACGCCCAGACACAGTTCGAATTGCTCGCGCAACAAAAGCCTGAGGCGTCACTGACGGAGAAGGCTCTCTTTTTCGCGGCTCGCAGTGCGACAGCGAGCATGGGCGCGGGTGCGTTGGATCATGCCCTCGCACTGCTCGATGAGGTGGTGAAATTGGACGGCGACCTGAAATGGGCGGCGCGGAATGAAGAAGCGGCCATCGAGCGCAGGCTCGGGAAAAATCGCGAGGCGCAGGCGCTCTACGACGAGGTGCTGAAGAACGAAACGAAGCCGGCCGAGCGTCGCGAGGCGCTCTGCGGCAAGGGCGATATTTTTTATGAGATGGGGGCGACCGATCCGCAAAATTACCGGCGCGCGATCGAGTTTTATGATCAGCTCGCGAAGGACCCGGGCGTCCCGGCGCATTGGCGCAACCAAGCGGAATTCAAAAAGGGAAAGGCGCTCGAGAAGCTCGACGACAAGCCCGCTGCCCTAACGACTTATTACGGCGTGCTCGAGGAAGGAATGCGGACGGATCGGCAGCGGGAGTTCTTCTGGTTTTACAAGGCGGGATTCAACGCCGCACACCTTCTCGAGGAGACGAACGACTGGAAATCGGCGGTGGCGGTTTACCGCAAGCTGGCAGCAGTCGGAGGGACCCGAAGCGACGAAGCCAAGGCGCGTTTAACTCAGCTGCGACTCGAGCATTTCCTCTGGGAAGAGTAGCCGTAATCGTCGGTTTTAAGTCACAAGATTGGTCTTGCGCGGAAGGACTTAACGGGAGGACACTTAGGACATGAAAACAAGAAGCGGATGGTTCCATCTGCGCGGTTTATCTCTGGTGTCCACGGGCCTCGCCCTCGGGACCATGCTCTGTGCCTCAGCCAACGCCGGCCCGGTAACTTACCGGGAATCGAACGCTGGCCGGCCGCACATGGCGCAGGAGATGCCCGCGCAAAAAATAATTCAGGTCTATATCCTGACCTCAGCCTCGGCCATCCCGAAGCCGATCAGCTATGTAATCGGAGGTCTGGTCACGACTGCGGTGCCGATTCAGATTATCGGTCGCGGCGAAACAATCAGCCGTTAGGCCGAATCCAAGTCGGATTTGTTGCCCCCAGCCGGGCGCCGCGTTTTTGCGGCGCCGTCGGGCTTGTCAGGGCTCTTTGTCGAGCCACGGCATCCGGGCGCGCAGGCGCTCGCCGACCTTGTCGATTTGTTGCCGAGCCGCTTCCTCCAGCAAACGGTAGTACCGCTTCTTTCCCGTGGCTGTTTCCCGCAACCAGCCTTTGGCAAATTTTCCCCGCTGGATTGCGCCCAGCACCTCTTTCATCCGGGCCTTGACGGTAGCGTCGACGATTCGCGGCCCGACCGTAATGTCGCCCCACTTCGCGGTTTCGGAAATGCGCGCACGCATCCCGCGGATGCCTTGTTCGTGCATCAGGTCGACGATGAATTTCAACTCGTGGAGGCATTCAAAATACGCCATCTCAGGCTGGTAACCAGCTTCGACCAGGGTCTCGAAGCCGGCTTGCACGAGTGCGCTCATTCCGCCGCACAAAACCGCCTGCTCGGCGAATAAATCCGCCTCGGTTTCCTCGCGGAAAGTCGTCTCAATCACGCCGGCCCGCGTCCCGCCGATCGCCTTGGCATAGGCGAGCGCCAGCTGCCGCGCGCGCCCGCTCGCGTCCTGCTGGATCGCGATCACGCAAGGGACGCCCTGGCCGGCTTCAAACTGCGTGCGGACCATCGGCCCCAACCCCTTGGGCGCGACCATGACCACGTCCACGTCGTTAGGCGGAATGATCGTGCGGTAATGAATGGCGAAGCCGTGCGCGAAAAGCAGAGTCTGGCCGCTGCGCAGATTCGGCGCGATCTCCGCGCGGTAGATCTCGGCCATTTTCGTATCAGGCAGCGCGAGAAAAATGACGTCGGCCTGCCGCACGGCCGCGGCCGGATTGGTCAGGCAAAGCCCATCGCGGCGGGCGCGGACGCGCGACCGGCTTTTCGGCAGGAGCCCAACGACGACTGGGATGCCGCTGTCGCGTAAATTCAGAGCATGAGCACGGCCCTGCGCGCCGTAGCCGAGAACGGCGCAGGTCTTGTCGAGGAGCGGCCCAAGTTCGACGTCTTTATCGGTAAGAATTTTCGCAGGCATAGGCCGCGGCAGGCCGCCGATGGTACCGGCCTGAATCCGACTGTCAATTCCGGGGGCAAGTCGAAACCTAGTTTGGCAGAACTTTTGTATCGCGACCGATGGCCTTGAGGCGCGCGGCGTTCGCGAAGGCATCTTTCGCTTCCGCGCTTTGGCCCATTCTTTCCAAGATGTCTGAAAGCAGGATGTATTGACGCGGAGCATCCGGTTGACGCGCGACAGCGCGCTGCTGCGCTTGGCAGGCGTCGGCCAGACGATTTTGCCGGAGGCGCATCTGCGCGATCAAGTTGAGGGCATCAACTTCGTGGACATCCAGGCGGCTGGCATGTTGCAATGCGGTCACGGCGCGCTCCGGGTCGCCCGCTTCCGCGCAAAGACGGCCTAGAGCGAGCGAGGCGCCGTAATGCCACCAGTGATTGCGCGCAAAATCTGAAACCAGTTGGAGCGCCTCGCCGGACTTTTTGTCTTCACGAAGACACTCCGATTCGAGACTTCTCACCTCCCAGATCTCGGGATAATCGGCCCTGGCTTGCGCCAGGATTTTTAGGGCTCCCGGAAGGTCGTTCTGCAGGCGTCGAATACCCGCCAGGTTAACCGCGGCGAGCCAGGTGCGCGGATAATCCTTTCGGTCGTTAGGTGCGGTCGCCGTGGCGGTGGCGAAGAGC
>DASXYO010000121.1:0-6922 GCA_036502465.1 Chthoniobacterales bacterium | reverse complement strand
ACTTGTAGCCGAAGTGCGCGCGCCAACCCGCAAGGGAAGCAGCGCCCTACGCTATGAGCGGTAACTGGGATGAAGTCGTAACAAGGTAGCCGTAGGGGAACCTGCGGCTGGATCACCTCCTTTCTAAGGAGAAATTCAATCGGACAGCTCGAGCTTGCTCTTGCTGGATCGGTTTGAATAGGTCGACGGCTAAGCCCAAAATCCTTCGGGGTTTTGGAGATGCCGTTAAGCCCTCGGAATCGAAAGAGACCGAGGCTCAGAGAGAATCGAAACGGTAACGCACAATTCAGTTTTTGTTTGCTTGCTGACTCTAAAATGCCGGACGGCTTATGCTGTCCGGCATTTTTTGTTTATCAGCGTGTTTGCCCCGATGGCGCGCTTTGCTTAAGCGCAAACTACCTGAGGCCTCGAGTATGGCCCAGAGGTTAAAACTCGGACGCTCCTTACGGCAGAATTTCGCCGCGGTGACTCTTCACTTCACCGACATCCTTGTTATTGATCCCACCGTCGGTATTGATATCGGAACGCAGATTGGATCGCTTCGTCCTCTGCCCTTGGACCGCCCGCGTCGCCGCAATGTCCGCGTTATTGACGACACGGTCACCATTCACATCTCCAAAGAGAATGCCAAAAGTGATTGCGGCAGAATCCAAGGTGTTTCCCTGGTCGTCCTGCACGCCACTCAGAGTCACGGTGACGGTGTTGTGATTGCAACCAAGTTCACTCAGCGAGACCGAGAGGCTATGCGCATCATCCGGATCAACCATGACTGGGCCTACCTTCCCACAGCTTGAGGTCACGCCGCTGGCACCGGTGACATTATTGTTGAAGGTAAAGACAATCTCGCCTTTCCCGTTTCCGGCGCGGGGTTCGATCCCGATGTCACCGGTTAGAGGAAGATCGACATCAAACTCACCAATGTTCCCATGAGTCCGGCGCGAGGCCGCGCTCTCAAGAGTGAGATCAGCGCCGCCCGCCGTGATGTAATCAAATTCAATCCGCGAAGTGCCAAGTATGACCCCGTCGAAATTCTCTCCCGGCGTCTCCCCGCCATAACGATAGGCGGCAAAGACGCCATTGAAGCGCGCCGTTTCTTCGAAGTAATGAAACGTGCCCTCCCCGGACCATCCCAAGTCTGCGCCGGCGAGCACGACTGCGTTGGTGTTTCCCGGAAACGGCTCGATCGGGAAGGAAGTATCGGTGAAGAAATTGGCCGCATCCGAGCCCGCAAATGATTCCACGTCGAGGTAGATACGTGCCGAGACAATCTCCTTCCCGATGAGCGGATCGCCCCCCAGGAGAGCAGCCGAGAAAGAGGAACCTACCGGAGCGAAGGTAAAGGTCGCCCTGTCTGCTTTCGTGGTCGACGCGTAACCAAGCGTCCCGACGACAGCGCTCAGGACCAGAAACCGCCGCACCATATCTTGTAAATTCATCGCAGTTGTTAACTGCTGTTGCTTTCGGCGAGCCAAGCGCGACTTCCGTGACCCGCTAAAGCAACTTCCGCCGACGGCCTTGTTGCGTTGCATTTTTCGATCTTCGATCTACCCTCACACTCTTCGCGGGGGCATAGCTCAGTTGGTAGAGCGCCAGCTTTGCAAGCTGGATGTCAGGGGTTCGAATCCCCTTGCCTCCAATCCCTTTTGCTGCGCCTGATCTTAGAGGGCAGAAGTGTCAGCAACCCTCAGGATTCAAAACACTCCAAGTATTTTATCCCCGAGCCGGTGTTAAAAATAACGATCCGTTCATCAGGTTTGATCTTCCCCTCCCCGACGAGCAACCGCAGCGCCGCGAAACACGCCGCGCCCTCCGGCGCGACAAACATTCCCTCCGTCGCGCCCACGTCGCGCGTTGTCTCAATCATCGTCTCGTCGTCGACCGCGACCGCGCCGCCGTTCGAATCACGCAAGATCTGGAGCATGAGAAAATCGCCGACCGCTTTGGGCACCCGCAACCCGGACGCGCAAGTACGTGCGTTCGGAAACTCCGTCGCACTTGTCTCCCCAGCTTCGAAGGCGCGCACGATTGGCGCGCATCCTGCCGCCTGCACGGAAAACATCCGCGGCCGCATTTTCCCGATCCAGCCCATCGTCTCCATCTCATTGAATGCCTTCCACATCCCGATCAGGCCCGTCCCTCCGCCCGTCGGATAAAGAATTACTTCGGGCAATTCCCAATTGGATTGCTCGGCCAGCTCGTAGCCCAGCGTTTTCTTGCCTTCCACGCGATACGGCTCCTTCAGGGTGGACATGTCGAACCATCCCTCGGCTTCTTTGCGCCGCGCGATTTCCGCGCCGCAATCGGTGATCAAGCCGTCGACCAGGGTGACGTGCGCGCCGGTTTCACGGCACTCGATTACATTCGCTTTCGGGGTATCGCTAGGCATGAAGATGTGCGCCTCGAGTCCCGCTCGGGCCGCATAAGCGGCGAGCGCCCCGCCCGCGTTGCCGGCCGTCGGCACCGCAAGTTTGGTCGCCCCGAGATATTTCGCCATCGAGACCGCCACCGCCATCCCGCGCGCTTTGAAGCTTTGGGTCGGATTAAGCGACTCATCTTTCACCCACAGTTTCGAAAGCCCGAGCGCCCGGCCAAAACGTTCCGCTCGCAGTAATGGCGTCCCGCCTTCGCCTAACGACACCGGCTCGACCTCGAACGGCAAGGGCAGGACCTCGCGATATCGCCAAAGCGATCGCTCACGGCCGGCGAGTGCTTCGCGGTGCAGTGTGCGGCCGGCGGATTCCAGATCGTAAACGGCGAAGAGCGGCTTCTGGCAGGTAGTACAAAGATTCTGCAACTGCGACCACTCGTGCCGCAGGCCGCACGCAGTGCAGGAAAGATGTGTGAGAAACATTCCCGGCAATGAAACGCATGCCGGGTCAGGCGCAATACGGGGCTCGCCAACCGTCGAGATCAGGCCGCGAAGTCAGCGAAGCCAAAAACTGTCAAGCTCCGCTGAAACCGATCGGCCAGATCGAAAAGTGGGGCGAGAAAAAATTGCGCATTCGTTAGGCACGTTGTTGTCCCAAGAAAAGCTTCTCATCCATCTCATTTCTGTTAGTGCAGATGGTAGGATGATTCCCGCGAGCGAAACAAAGGCCGTTGCATCGCGACCGTGGTATCGACCGTCGCTGACGGTTCAGATTTTCATCGGGCTGATCGTCGGCGGATTTATCGGCTGGCTCTGGCCCGACTGGGGGAACAAGGTTTACTTCCTCCGCGACATCTTTCTCAACCTGATCAAGGCGATCATCGCGCCCCTCGTCTTCTCTACCATCGTCGCGGGCATCGCCGGAGCGGGCAGCCTGAAAAAGGTCGGGCGGATGGGGCTCAAGGCGATCATTTACTTCGAGATCGCGACCACGGCGGCGCTCTTTATCGGACTGGCGGTCGTCAATTTCACCAAACCCGGTGTTGGCGTCGCGTTGGTCGCTGGGCCTAACGCCGTCGTCAATACCGTCGCCCACACGCATCCGAAGACACTCCTGGAAACCATCACTCACATTTTCCCGTCGAGCATCATCGACGCGATGGCGCGCGGCGATGTGCTTCAGATCGTCGCCTTCTCGGTTCTTTTCGCGATGGCGGTCTCGGCCATTGGCGAAAAAGGCAAACCGATCGTGCTCGCGATGGAGAGCCTGATGCAAGTGATGTTCAAGTTCACCAACTACGTCATGATGTTCGCGCCTATCGGCGTCGGCGCGGCCATGGCGCATACGATCGGAACCCAGGGGCTCGGGGTCCTGCTCAATCTCGGGAATCTGATCCTCTCGCTCTATCTCGCGCTCGTTATTTTCATCGTCGTCGTTTTCGGAAGCGTCATTCTTTTGCTCCGGGTCCCGCTCCGCCAATTCGTCAGGGCGGTGCGCGAACCGGCCGCGCTTGCCTTCGCGACCACGAGCAGCGAATCGGCCCTGCCCAAGGCGATGGAATCGATGGAGCGCTTCGGCGTTCCCCCGCACATCGTCGGGCTCGTGATGCCGACCGGTTATTCCTTTAATCTCGACGGCTCGACCCTGTATCTCGCCATGGCCTCGGTCTTCGTCGCCCAGGCGGCCGAGACGACGACCGGGCATCACGTTGGGTTCGGTCAGCAGATCACGATCATGCTCGCGCTCATGATTACCTCGAAAGGCGTGGCCGCGGTACCGCGTGCCTCGCTCGTCATTCTGCTCGCCACGCTTAATAGCTTTCTTCCTTCCGGCCTGGGACCGATCGGAGTCGCGGTGATTTTCGGGGTCGACGAGCTGATGGATATGGGACGCACCTGCGTGAACCTGGTCGGCAACTGCCTCGCCACGGTGGTTGTGGCGCGCTGGGAGGGAGAATTCGACGACGGACGCGCGGCAGTCTTCGGCACGCCAGAGGAAATCGAACTTGATCTGCGGGAAGGTGAACTCGCTTTTGCAGAGGCCGCGAAAGATGATTGATCGCCCCGTGCGGGCGATCTCCGGATGGCGCGCGCGCTGGCGCGCTTTTCGTTTCCCGATCGATCCTGAAAAGCAGGCCCTGCTCCAGGCTCGCTGGAATTCGTTGCCTAACGAGCTGCGCACGCCCAACCAACTGGCGGGGCGCCATCTGACGCATTGCGGATTCACAACCGGCGCGAGTTACTGCTCTTTTCGTTGCACGCACTGTTATCTCCCGGCGAACGCGAACGAAGTTCCCATCCCTTCGCTCGCGCAAATGAAGGAGCAGATTGATGCCAATCGGCGTCTCCAAGGCCCGGGCGGCGGACTTCAGCTCACGGGCGGTGATGTGGCGGATGCTTATTGGCGCGCGGGACGCCAACGGGAGTTGATCGAAATCACGCGCTATGCGGTAAGCGTCGGCCTGGTGCCGATGCTCATGACGCACGGCCAAACTTTACTCGAGCACCCGGAGTTCCTCGAAGCACTCGTGATCGACGGCGGCCTGCGGCAGGTCGCGGTGCACATCGATATGACGCAGGCCGGCCGGCACGGTTTTCCAATCAATCGCCTAACGAGCGAGAGCGATCTCCATCCCGTCCGCGAATCTTTCACCAAACTCGCGACCCACATTCGCGATCGAACGGGCCTCCCGCTGGAACTTGCGCATAACTGCACCGTGACGGAGCGAAATATCAATTCGGTCGCCGAAGTGGTGCACTGGTTTCTGGCCGATCCCGCTCGCTCGCGCGTCTGGCGCATCCTCAGTTTCCAACCGGAGGCGAACACCGGACGCACCATCTTTTCCGAGGACCCCGTCACGCCCGCCATCGTCTGGCAAAAACTTTGTGAAGGGATGGGGCTCACGATCGACGGGAGCGCTTTCATCGGCGGACATCCCGACTGCAATCAGGGAGCCTCGCTCCTCGTCGATCAAAAGAGCGGGGGTTATCTTCCCCTCTTGCCTAACGACGACAAGACCAGACGGCTTCTGGCCGATATTCTGGCACAGGTGGGGGCGATTTCGACCGTGACCACGGATTCCGCGGCGGGCGCTTCGCTGCTTTCGTTTCGCGTCGCCGGCGCGTTTGCCCGGCATCCAACGCTCGCTCTCCGTAGCGTCGCGCGAGCTTCGGCACTGATCGCTTCCGGCACAATCCCGGTTTCGTTTCTGCGCGCAATCGTCAGAGGACAAGCACACACCATCAACATCGGGACGCACAATTTCATGGACGCGAGCCGGGTCGCGCTGGCCGCCCATGATCCCGTGACGAAAGCCCGACTCGACGCCTGTGTTTTCAAGGGCGCGGTCAAGAATCGCGCGAGCGGCAGCTGGGAAGCGGTGCCGATGTGCGCGATGAATGAATCGCGCTGGAGTTCCTTGTACGCTGAACGACTGCAGGCTACTTCGCTTTCGTTAGGCTCGCCTGATTCAAATCGAGATCTTTCTGCTCGATCACTTTGACCTCGGGGAAGCTTTTCTTGAGCGGCTCGAGGAAATCGCCGGCTTTGCCGACGATGACGAGGCTGGTGGGTTGGGCCAAATATTTCCTCGCGAAATCGGTCACCGCGTCGCTCGTCACGACGTCGATCGAGGGAATGTATTTGTCCAGCGTATCGAGCGGTAAATCGTAGGTCGCGAGATCCGAAATCTGGGAAACGAAGCCGCGATTCGTCTCGAGATTGCGCGCATAACGTCCCGTCAACACGGCCTGACGCGACTTCAACTCGTCCCCTTTCACCGGCTCACTTACGAGGCGCTTCAACTCGGACTCCATGAGGCCGGCCACTTCCGCGGCCGATTGATTTTTCGTCTGCGCAGAGGCCGCAAACGGCCCCTGCTCCCGCCGCGGATCGAGCGAACTGCCGGCGCCGTAACTGAGGCCGCGCTTGATTCGGATCTCGCGGTTCAACCGTGAAACAAAGCCGTTCCCGAGCGCCGCATTGGCGACCAGGGCGGAATAATAATCGAGCGAAGAACGCTCGATCGCTGGCCTTGCCACGGTCACCGCGGCCTGCCCGGCTTCCGGCATGTCGATCACGACGGTGCGCGGTTTCCAATCCGCCGCGCCGGAACGAATGGACTCGTTAGGCGAGGCTTCACTATTCTTCCAATCACCAAAAAACTTCTCCGCGAAAGCCTTCCCCTGCTCCAGCGTGATATCGCCGGCCAGAACGAAGGCGGCGTTGCGCGGCTGATAATATTTTTGGTAGAGCTGGGTGACCTGCTCGCGCCCGATTGCCTGCATGGTTTCGAGCGTCCCTCCAGCCGCGTGTCCATAGGCTCCCGCACCGTAAACAACCCGGGCTGTGACGAACCGCGCAAGCGAGCCGGGCTGCTGCAACGCCACCCGCAGGCCGTCGAGCCGCTGGCTTTTGAGGCGATCGATTTCCTCCTGTTTGAAGGCCGGATGGCGCACCGTATCGGCCAGGATTTTCAAGGCTTCATCAGCCTTGTCCGACATCACCACAACGCTCGCGGCCGACGCGTCCCAGCCCGCGCCGGAATCGATGGA
>DASXYO010000120.1:0-34026 GCA_036502465.1 Chthoniobacterales bacterium | reverse complement strand
CTGGCTGTCGGATTACACCTTTTTTCGTGTCCTGATGGAACTCAATGCCGAACGTGAGACCTGGGATGCGTGGCGGCCGGAGCATTCAGACATCGGTGCAGCCCGCCGCTGGTTCGGTTCGTTAGGCGAGGAGGAGCGGGCTCCGCTGGAGGAGCGGCGCGCCTTCCACTGCTACGTGCAATGGATCGCGCACCAGCAATGGCGCGAGGTGAAATCCTACGCCGAGACGCGGGGCGTGGCGCTCATGGGCGACATCCCGTTTGGGGTCAGCTACTACAGCGCCGACGTCTTCGTGCATCCCGAACGTTTCGCCCTCGACTGGTCGGGTGGCGCGCCGCCCGAGCCTTATTTCAAGGACGATGAGTTCACTCAGAAATGGGGCCAAAACTGGGGCATCCCGCTTTATCGCTGGGACGTGATGCGGGGCCGCAATTTCGACTGGTGGCGGCAGCGGGTGCACGGAGTGCGGGAAATCTTTCACCTCTTCCGGATCGATCACGTCCTCGGATTTTACCGGATCTATGCCTTCCCCTGGCGACCGCAGAGGAACGCAGAGTTTCTTCCCCTGGACTGGGATGAGATGCGCGCCCGGACTGGCGGACGTGATCCGCAGTTTGCGCCACGCGACGATCGGAGCTGGGAAAATTGCGAAGCCAACCGGCGCGAAGGCGAGGAATATCTGCGCGTCGTGCTCGAGGAATCGGGCGCGACGCGGGTCGTGGGAGAAGATCTCGGGACAGTCCCTGATTACATGCGGCCCAGTTTGCGTTCGTTAGGCATCGCCGGTTTTAAGATTCCGCAGTGGGAAAATTCTCCGGAGAACAATCGCTCCATTCCCGGGAGCGCCTACGAGCGCAGTTCGGTCGCTACTTTTGCGACCCACGATCACAAACCGGTTCGCGCGCTCTGGGAGGCGGCCTTCGAAAAGCCCGACGCGCCCGAGCAAGCACGCCACGACCTGGCGAAGATGGCGGAGTTTGCCGGGATCGCCCCGCCTAACGAATCGAGCGATTACCTGCGCGAATTTCATCCGGCCATTTTCGAGGCGCTTTTCCGCAGCGAATCGTGGATCGCGCTTGTCATGATCACCGATCTCCTGGGTCGCAAAGAGCGCTTCAATGTTCCTGGAACGGCGAGCGGTTCCAATTGGACCCGGCGCCTGCATACAGTCGTCTCCAAACTGGGCCGGGGCCACGCCCTGCAGCGGCAGCTTCGACTCGTGCATTCTTTGCTGGAGCGGACCGGCCGCATCCCATCTGGTTGGGATGACAAGGCCGTGAACCGCGGCTAGAGGAAAAGGATGAATTCACCGATCAAAGTCGCCGTTACCGGTGCCGCTGGCCAAATTGGCTATTCGCTTCTCTTTCGCATCGCCTCCGGTTCGATGTTTGGCCCGGACCAACCGGTTCACCTCTCGCTCATCGAAATTCCGCCTGCTCTTGGCGCGCTCGAGGGCGTGGTCATGGAGTTGCAAGACTGCGCCTTTCCATTGCTCAAAGGCATCACATCGACGGCCGATCTCGATGAAGGATTTCGCGACGTGAACTGGGCCCTGCTCGTCGGCAGCGTCCCGCGCAAGGCCGGGATGGAACGGGGCGATTTGTTAGGCATTAACGGCAAGATTTTCATCGGCCAGGGCAAGGCGATCGAGAAAAACGCCGCTTCCGATGTGCGCGTCCTGGTTGTCGGCAACCCCTGCAACACCAATTGCCTGATCGCGATGAATAACGCGAAAGACGTGCCTAACGACCGCTGGTTTGCCATGACGCGGCTGGACGAGAATCGGGGCAAGGCGCAGCTCGCGCAAAAAGCCGGCGTCGATATCACGGCCGTGAGCAACATGACGATCTGGGGCAACCATTCCGCGACTCAGTATCCCGATTTCTACAATGCGAAGATCAACGGACAGAACGCCGGCCAGGTGATCAACGACGAGAAATGGCTGAAGGAAACATTCATTCCCGCTGTGCAGCAGCGTGGCGCCGCGATCATCAAGGCGCGCGGTTCGTCCTCGGCGGCCTCGGCGGCGAACGCCGTCGTCGATACCGTTCGCAGCCTAACGAACGAGACGAAGACCGGCGACTGGCACAGCGTGGCGGCTTGTTCCGACGGGAGCTACGGCGTGGAGAAAGACCTGATCAGTTCTTTCCCAATTCGTTCCAAAGACGGCAAATGGGAAATCGTGCAGGATGTGCCGATCAATGAATTCAGTCGGTCGAAGATCGATGCCTCCGTGAACGAGTTGAAGGAAGAAAAAGCGCTCGTCAAAGACTTGATTGCGTAAGGTGGCTAGCCAAATGGCGATCGATATCCACCGCGGTCGTCACGAACGTAGTTCAAGGTTCCCGGGTCGCTGACATCGGCACGTTTTCAGCGTGATCCGGGCAGGTTAGAGCAACTTTATGCCTGAACCTGGCGCGTTTTTCTAAGCGCGCCTATGAAGTAGCCATTGTGCCAATCACTCTTCTCGCCGCGTAGTTCAGGCAGGCTGTTGTCGCGAGAGGTGCGCACCTCGAACGCGTAGTCGATCTGATAGTCGAGTTTGCGAATCGCATCCATTGTCCCGCGCCGGGCTTCGTCCCAATTCCAATCATCAACGATCAACACGAAACAATCCTCCAGGGCCGGATCAGCCATCATGACTCCATCGAATTGATCCTCGTAGGCATGAGGTCCGTCGAACAGGTAGACGTTAAATAATCCCAGATGGTGGAAATCGAGTTCACGATAGTCCTTCTCGATGAATGTTACCCGGGATTTGCCTTTAAATTTAGCGAGATTGGTCAAAAACTTGTCGAAGGGCCCGCCGAATTCCGACCAATTATCGACGCAGGTTGCTGTAATCTCGTTTCCAAAAATAGCGGAACAGAGAGTAGAACCCTGCCAGGCCCCAATTTCGAGATACCTAGGCGCGGGAATCAGCTCCATCAGATTGTTTATGAAGCGACGGTATTTTTTGCCTGACATGCCCCGGATACTGAGCACTTCTGAGTCTACCTTGCTCTCATCCGCAAGCGCTCGATCGAACGCAGTTTGTATCTGTGCGGCAAAACCGATGGTCGGCGACACAGCAATAGAAGTGATATCGAGTGAGTCTGGCATAGTCCCTTGCGAAATCGACCGGGCGTACTAAGCGTAGCGGTGAGGACAAAGGCGGTCAACCGCGGCCAATTCCCGACGACCTAATGTCTCATTTGCTGCTTGCGCCAGCATCAGATTTCGGTAGCCGCCCGCATCGCGAGGTCAAGCTGCTGACAATCGACCAGCACGTCGGTTCCGTGCGGGTACGGAAATAGCGGAGTGTTCCTGTTTGTAACTTGCGCGTATGAATGTCGCAACACTCGGCAAATGTTGGTATAGGTCGGGTTGAGATACAAAGGAGAAAAACATTCAATAACCCAAGAGCGAAAATCCAAGAGCTGGCTATGAACGAAATGAGCGCCGTGTAGTCCGCTGATAACTCGTGCATTCCGAGCAATGGAGATTTGTTTTACGACTGGTAAGGAGCCCAGGTCAACGCGTGCGAAATCGTAACGGCTGAGCACTCGGCAGACCTCCTCCTCATTGATTAGCTTGCGACCCATGCGTGTTTGCTGGCCCCGGTCGAGCCACAAACGTGGGCCGATATCGGCTTTATGCCCCCGATCAGCTGCAAGTAGATGCTCTCGCAGCGACAACAACACTTCCGGATAGTCTGCGACGTTGTGATAGTTGATCGGAGTGGCGAAGAGTGCGGATCGAAAACGGGTCGGCCGTCGCACCTCCAAGATTCTCTCCGGTGCTATATCAATCAAGCCAAGCAGATCTCTTGCGAATGCGGGTAATTCTGCAATGACGTAACGACAGTCGTACTCGAGCCGCTCAAGGATGATCACTTTCATCATTTCCTCGTGCCAGTGGCAAAAGTTACGCGAAAAGACGTTGCCCAAAATGCATACTGGGCCGTCTATCGTCTCCTCGGCTTCCGGTAGCTCCGTGAGCCCTTGCTTTAGTAGTTCTTGCCGGACAAAGCGGGGAGTAAAGTCATCGAAAACCGCTTCCAGCGGCATCTGGTGGCCGCCAACAAGTTGCACGCTCTGGCCCGGCGCCAACGCGCTAGGCATGTAAAATACATCTGGCACGATTGTGGTCTCAATAAGCGGGGTCCCCTTACCGAGTTTACTTGAGTCGATTCGGCCTCCGGCTGCGCGCATGATTTCAATAACCGATGCTCCAACGATTCTATCGATTGGGATACGACTCATTCTCTTAGCTGTGATAACGATCCGCTGAATTCGCTTGTCGGCGGGAAATTGTATCGGAGGAGAGGATTAGTTTAGTGTTTGTTGCAAAAGGTGCGGATCTTCTTTTTGGCGACACGGAAGACAAAAAGGTTCTTTCTCCAGCAGATCGTCCAGACGAACCGAGTTTGGCTTCGAAACGCGAGATGATCAGGCGGTCGGCGGCGTTGTCGTGATCTGAGAATTTCACTTATTGATCATCGAACGCAGTGTGGTGTCGGTAAAGAGCCAAGTGAAACGCATGTCGCGTGATTAAAGAAGGCACCGAAGGAAGTTTGGAAGGGTGGTAAAATGCTCGATAGGTTCATAATTGTGGACACTTGGCGGATGCATGCCGCCATGATTCAGAAGTCGAGCGCAGCTTATGAAAGCAGCGGAAAGGAGGAGCGCTTGCGTTTTGCGAGCTTCCTCCGCTACGCTCCAGGAGGCCTTTATAGGCCAACCACATGAGGTAACCGTGCGCATCATCACTTCCAGCGAATATTACGATCTACTCTCGGCCCAGTACCGGCAAGTCTCGCAAATCCGCACCGCCTACCTGGCCGGCGTTGACCGATTGATTGCGGAAAGCTTGCAACCTGGAATGTCTCTCCTGGATGTAGGCGGAGCGGACGGCGTTCGCTCCCTCCGCCTGGCGCACAACGCGGGCATCAGCCGCGTGGTGCTGCTCGATAGCAGCCCGGCGATGCTCTCCCGGGTCGAGTCGAAAGACTTCGAGCAAGTCATTGAAGGCGATATTACGAGCGAGTCGACCCTGGCGCGGTTGGGCGAAGCTCGATTCGACGCAGCGCTGGCCCTGTGGAATGTACTCGGCCACATCCCCTCGGCCGAAGCCAGAACCCGCGCGTTAGTTAATATTCGTCGGGGATTGCGCCCCAAAGGACTTCTGTTTCTGGATTGCAATAACCGCGAAAACACCCGTGCCTATGGCTGGCTGGCGGCGCGGCGAAATTGGCTGCTCGGTGTGTTCAGGAAGGGGGGCGAACGATGGAACTTTGCGTTGAGGGCGAAGAGCGCCCCCGACGCCGTCTCCTATGTCCACATCTTCTCCGCGCGCGAACTGGAGCAACTGGCTCTCGCTGCGGGATTCGAGATTGATCGCTTGGTCTTTGTGGATTACGAAACCGGTCAGCCCGTGAAATCGCGCTTCGCGGGCCAAATCTTCCTGCAACTGCGCAGGCGGGACTGAGGCGATCTACGAGGGGATAATAACAATCTTGAAGCTGAATATGTCCGGAGAATTTGGCCAATCGGCGCGGTGGCGACGCATTGTCCGGTCGATTCTGGCCGTGATCCTAATCCTGGCCACCGTCGCCTTCGCCCTCCAGGCGCTCGCCCTTCTCTACGACGGCCGCTACTCAGTCACGCGTCAGGATTACTGGCGCATCTATGCGCTAGATTTCAAATACCCCTTTCCGCTCAACGCCCTCTACCGCCATAACGATCACCCGACCTTCTTCCCTTCGCTCTTCTGGCTTCCGATCCTTTACTTTTTTCAGAATAATCAGACCCTCCTCTTCTGGGTTGGCCAAGCGACCACGCTGACGAGCTTAGCCATTCTCGTCGTTAGTCTTTGGCGTTCCGCTAGCCTCGGAGTCCTGTCTCGGCTCGCCCTCGGACTCCTCTACACTCTCGCGACGCTCTGGCTCGGGAAAATCAATGTGACCGCTTCCGGCGGATTCAGTTGCATGACTTCGGTGCTCCTAAGTGCTGTCCTGGTAGGGCTTCTTTGGTTAGGTAAGTTACAGCGCGTCGAATCCGTCGTCGCGCGCCGCTGGCTTTTCGTCGGCATCTTCTTGGCAGGTTTTGTCGCTACCTTCAGTTTTGGTACCGGGATGGCCGTTTGGCCCACTTTTGTCCTGATGGCACTGTTCTATCGATTGGGCTGGAAAGTCGTGGCCGCCTTGGGAGTGGCCGGCCCGATCAACTTCATCATCTTTCTCCTTTTGCCCAGCAACGGCGATTCGGCGGTCGGCGAGGGACTTTCTCATTTGGTTCACGACCTGCCTCAGATCATCGGGCGCTACTTCGAAGTCCTGGGCGCGCCGTGGGTTGATTACGGCTCCGGTTGGCTCTTCCGGGTCGATCACCAAGTCTATCTGGTCGCGGGAATCATCGGCGCGCTTGGGGTAATTCTGGCACTGTTGTGCATGGTCGTATTCTATCTTTCTCCCAAGACGAATGAGCCGGCCGAGAGGATCGCGGTCGGCCTCACGATTTTCATCCTTGGCTCAATGACCTTAATCGTGATCGGGCGCTCTGGCCTGATGGCAATCAACCCGCGGACGGTCCTGGCAACCCGCTATAGTTATTGGAGCCCGTTCCTGTGGGCGGCCTTGCCTGTCATGAGTCTTTACTGTTGGCCACGACTACGGGCCTATTCGACTGCGCTCGGTCTTTTCGCCCTTACTCTCGCCGCCGGAACGATTCCATCTCAATTGGGCGCCGGGGCGGTCTATGCGACATGGCGCAAAGCGACCGAGGATGCGGCGCTTCAGTTGGTCTGCGGAGTGAAGGACGAGCGAGGTCTGCAACAGCTTTTCCGAACCGCGGGGTCGGCCGCGGATCGCGTTTTGCCGTTGGCCGAAATCTATCGGCAACGCGGGATCGATATGTTTGCCTGGCCGGGTGCGAATCTCATCGGTCGGTCATTGCCTCAGGGATTCGCAGCCCGAGCGGGCTTACAAGGTTACTGGGAGGTCGAACAAAGTTTCAATACCCTGGAAGCGAACAGGCCCGCCGCTCGCTTCTCGGGCTCGTGCCTAACGATCAAGGGCGGCCGGACCGCCGACTATGTGATCATTAGCCGGCCGGATGGAAAAGTTGTCGGGCTCGGCAGAGTCACCGCCGGCCCCAATTTTAAAGGCTATATTGCAAACTATTCGCCGGAGACCGTCTATCAGTGCCACGCCGCGATAAATGGGAGGCTCGATCCGCAAGCATTAACCAGAGTTGGCCGAGACGCCATTGCGGCCCCCGCAAGGATTCGGGGTTACACCTTCGTTCAACCCAACAAGGTGTTGTAGGAGCGTCGGGTCGCGAATTGTCAAAGCACTTCTCCGCTCGCACCCGCGAAGGAATATTCAATGGCCGAAAATGTATCTAAACGGCGGAGGTTGCTGGCGCCGGTACTTGAGAACGCGCTTTGGGTCGGTGGTCTTACCCTACTGATACCGGCCTTCGCTCTGGCCTGTCCCGGTTTAGATCGTGAGGGTATCGAGCTGCTTGGCTACGTGCTTCTGGGCACGGTCTTTCCGATAACCCTGATCGGATTTGTGCTCCTTTCCCGGCGTAGGGAAGATCAGGCCCGTTTTTTCCGTATCGCGCAATTTGCACTGGGGGCGGGGCTGCTCATCGCGGGATGCATCTTCGTATTCCTCAGGTTTAAGACTTTCGCATTGGTAGCCGCTCTCTTGCAGGGCCTGGTGCTGTGGCTTGTCTCGGGGAGACCTGTGCGCAACCCGTTTGGTCCCGAATCGTCCGTGGTTTCTTTGAGGTGGATTCAACTACTCCCGGTCGCCGTAGTTATGGTTTTGCTCTGGACAGTCGCGGGCGAGTTCCTCTATTGGGCGCGGCCTGACGCACTCGTGATGCGGTCCTCCTGGGCAGTGCTGGCGTTTCTGGGATGTGTGGTGTTAACCTCTCTCGCGCTGCGGCCCCTTAAGGTTGAGGTTGTCAAGGACTCGGCGCGACGACTGTGGGTCTCGCGTTGCAGTGACGCGATTGCCATCGTGGTTTTCGGTGCGATGGCCGCCAATCCGTTGCCTTTAACGATAGAGGGGGCCTACGCTCATTGGGGCTGCTTCGTCGGTCCTGCGGAGCTGGTGCGTTCGGGTGGTTGGTTGCTCTGGGACGCATACGCGCAATACGGCTTCCTTAGCACTCTGGCAATTGCCTTTTTCCCAGTCGGATCGACCTGGCAGGCAGTCTACCTCCTGAATGCGGCGCTGCTGCTGGGGACGGCATGCATACTCTACGCACTGCTGCGCTCAATCGGCGGGGGGCTTCCGCACCGTGTCTTCTGCTTTGTCGTCGTAGCTTTTGCCGTGTTTCTCATTCCCGGCAAAGTTAACATTCCGTCCGGGGTGCAAATGTGGCCCAGTGTCGGCGCTTTTCGTTTCTTTTGGTGCTATGCGCTGCTGGCCATGGTGCTCTGGATCACCTCGCGATCTCCTGCAAAGCGGAGTCGACTTATTTATGCGGGTTCCGTCGTGTGGGTGCTGGGAAGTCTATGGTCGTCGGAGAGTCTTGTTTACTGTACGGCGATTTGGCTCCCGGTCGCGGTGCTGCTCCGCATTGATGCCTCCGGAGGGTTTCAGGCTGCAACTCGTCAAGGAATCCCTGCTTTCCTGAGGGATGCTTTGACGGGCCTCCTTTTTCCAGCCGCTTTGCTGGTAGCCACACTCCTTGTTATCACCGGCTGGTATGTCATTGGGCTTGGGCATTTCCCCGATCCTCTGGCATTCTTCGACGCAGCATTGGCTTTCTCGGGCGGGTTCAGTGCATTACCTCTGGGACCGAGCGCATGGGTTCCGCTGGCTGCGTTCTGGATTCTTGCGGTAGGAGTGGCGCGCTGTTTGCGGTTGGCCCGCGTGCCTGTGGCCACACTAGCCGCCTGTGTGGGGGCCTGGTCTGCGCTCTGGTCTACGCACAGCTATGTCGTGGGACACAGTCATGCGACATCATGTGCCAATCTTACACCGGTCGTCTGTTGTTCCCTGGGCGCTATGCTGGTTGCACTTAAGCGCTCAAACGAACCCGACTCCGAGCACCGACTGCTCCGCGCGATGGTCGTTCCGTTTTTCGCGATGGTGCTGTTTGCGCCGCTCGCCTCTGATGAAGGCCTCGTGAGCTTCTTTCGACAATCGATACCGCTGTTCGAGCGTGCTGGACATATAGATTCGGTTTTGGTGCCGGAGGAGCCGCAAAACTTGCGGGAACTTATCGAACACGCCGGCGTGAAACCCGAGGAACCGATCCAAACTCTGGGAATTCAGCTCCTGGGGTGGATTGCCTTCGATGATGCCAGCGGAGAGCCCAAGCCGCGAGCCGAGCACCCCGTTTTTCTCCCGCTTCAGCCAGCTTGGAACTTCTACCCGCTCGTCTCGCGTCGGTATCGGATCAGGAAATACTTCGAGCGCTTTGCTGCGCGGTCTCAGGCCAGTGGCTGGCTACTGATTCCCCGCGAAGGTTACGCCAAATGGACGGAGAAGTACCCCAGCATCAGCCATCGCGCCGGACGAACCTACACAAACGATTATGGCCGATTGGTGTGGATGGAGTACGCCGAAGGTGCAAATGCCGTGGCGCAGGACAAAAAGTAGGGACGCATTCGCGGTTTAGGCCACCGGCGCATTTGCTGAAGATGTTCTTATGCGGTTATCACTCAGGTAGCGCCGCGGCATCTCCGAGAATAGCGGTCACGTGCGCCCGAAGTGTCGCGGCCGAAGGTGTGGATTGAATAATCCCGCTCCTATCATACTCTGAAAGCCTCAACACGGGCCGCGAAGAGCGATGCGCTGGGCAATCATCACCGGAATGTATAATGTGGCCGACCTCGCCACTGAGTTCTGCAAGTATCATCTGAGCCTTGGCGTCGACACAATTTTCGTCGCCGACTACGGCTCCGACGACAGCACTCTAGGCCAGCTTCGGCCCTTCCTTGATTCGGGGCAGGTTGTGCGAGTTCCCCTGCCGACGCACCATCTTGCCAGTTACAATCCATCGAATGCCATTCTGGAGACGATTCGCAAAGAGGATGCGGCCGATTGGGTTTCGTTCCTCGATCCCGACGAGTTCCTGACAGGGCCGGAAAACCTGAAAAATGGACTGGCTCGAGACGCTGCCAGCGGAGCGGAAGTGATCGCGGTGCCGCGAGCCAATCTTACCGGTATCAACTCTGTCCCGGACGACGGACACTATTTAACTCATTTAACCCTCAAGATCGTCAAGACAGACACCAGGGTGGCCGAACCTTCCGCCGCGCTCTCTTCTCCCTGGATCTTCTCGCGCCTTCCGCCCAAGGTAATGGTTCGAGTACAAAGTAGCCTAACGATTACAAACGGTGATCACGATGTTCTGGGCTCCGTGAAGAAACCTGTCTTGAGTACCTCCCTGGAGGTGCTCCACCTGCCGATGCGCGGCTATGGTGCTTTCCAGGAAAAAATGGAGCGGGGGAGGGAGTATTTCGCAAAGAACCCGGAGCTGGCTCCGAGCACGGGCTGGCATTGGCGGAGGTGGATTGAGCTCCTTGAGTCAGGCCGGTTGCGCGAGGAGTACGAGAAGCAGTTTCCCGATGAAAAAACCGCCCTGGCTCTCCTAAGCGAGGGGCGGCTGGTGCCGGAAACGCTCCTGGCGGAATGGTGGATGAACGAACAAAAGCGAGCGACGAGCGATTATTTGTAAACGTATACAGTGTATTCGTAGAGGCCGTAGTCCGCTCGAAAGACATAGTTGCGGTTCAGGTTGGCCTGGAGGAGGTCGGCCATCTCATCAAAGGGCACATGAAAGAGGTCGTCGCGTTCCCAGTCCACGTGTTTAGACATGACGTTAAAGGCGATACCCCTGCGACAATGAGTGAAGGCAAGGCGAAGCATGCGCACCATGTAATCAGTCATTTCCGCGACACTCATCTCGAGGCGACAGGTGAAAATCTGCCCGAAGACGACATAGTCTGGCCGGGCTGACCAAATCTCCTCGAGATCAAACGGATCGCCCAAAGTAAAGTCGCCTTCGGGATGTTTCTTTCGCGCGGCTTCAATCAATTTTGGAGATAAGTCGACTCCGCGATAAGTGATCTCGCTTCGACCCAACGCCTTGATCAGATCGAGCAAGCGCGCCGTTCCGCAGCCCACATCGAGGAGAGTACACTCCTGGCGTGCGGCTGCGTCGCGGATGACTTCAAGATAAACTCGGTAACGGGCTTCAAATCCTTCTTCCGTCCGAAATCCTAAGCCGCGATGGTTATCGCCGTGCTCTGCGTAATACTTCTCCAACGTTTCGACAAGAGGATGATAGAGTCGGCGGGCGGGCGGGCCGGTTATTTCCTTGTCGGTCATGATTTTCGGTAGGCTGGAAAGAAACTGGTGGGCGGCTGGTTGCCGATCAGGGTCGCATAACGAACAGGATCGAGACGGCTCCCGCAAAAATAGGCCGGCACCTCACGATTGGCAAAGCCGCGCTTGAAGTGGGCGAGACCATTTCTTTCGTTTTCTTCGACTCCGGCTGCGCCGCCGAGATGGATGACCCGACAATCGGCAAAGTGCTCGCTCGCCGCCGCGATCAGCCCATAGGTCGCGTAGTTGCGGTAGGCGGCTGGCGAACCGCCTTCCAGGTGCGCGTAGACGATCTCCCCGCTGCGGACCCAGAGAATGATGGCGATGATTTCTCCCGCATGTCGGGCGGCCAAAGCCGTGACCGCGGGCATTTTGGACAACGCGCGAAAATAAGCGGGCGCGAAGTTATGAATGCCAGTGATGCGATGGCGGATGATGGTGTGCCGGTAGAGAGCAAGCCAGGCTTCGAAATTGTCGGCCAGGTCGATCTCCTCGAAAGAGCAACGCTTTTGCGCCTGCCGAACTGACCAGCGATGATTTTTGGCGAAATGAACCGGACCGGCCTCCCGGTCGATGAGGTAGTGCGTCTTAAACGGACGGCAGATCTCAAAAGCGGCTCGCATTAAATCCGCTGACGGACTGAGCAACGGATCGGGCACCAGCGCGACGCTGACCAGTCCGGATTCGCGCAGTCGCTCCAAACCCCCGATAAGATCGGGGCACTCTCCGAAGGCTGTGAACGGATAGCAGCTCAGCGCATCGCTCCAATCGGCCGAGGGAATAGGACGTTTGAGGAGCGCCGTCTGCCACTCTGGGACATCGATCGCGCCGAGACCAAACGCCTCGGCATACGCGACCGTCGCGAAAAGCGGCCTTTCCGAAGCTTCCTTGCGTCTCTCCATTGCGGTTTGGTTTAGACCGCTCTGCCCAGGACGCATCCGCAGATCGCGTCGATCTTTTCGTTAGGCAAATCGCGCCAGCAGGGAAGACCGATCACGCTGTCGGCTAGTTCCTCGGTCTGATCCAGCCGGCCGCTCGGGAATTTCGCGAAGGCGCCATGGCGATGGAGCCCGCCTCCCCACCAGCGGCGAGTCCCGATTCGTTGGGCGGATAGCGCACGTCCGATCGCTTCGGCTCCGGCCTCTTCCGCTGCCACGATGACCGTTGAACTGACCCAGCTTTCGCCAAATCCTTCCTGAAGCATGACCTTTGACTGTCCCGCCAGGGCATCGCGATAAGCCGCCGCAACCCGCGCGAAATCGGCGCGGGTGGCCGGCCAGGCATCGAGGGCCGCCAAGCCGACCGCGGCTGAGTATTCGCTCATCTTCCCATTGAAAGAAGGCGCCGTCGCCTCGCGCGAGCCCCAGAAACCGAAGTTCGCTCGCTTTTGCAATTCCTGGATGAATCCGGCATCGTTACCGACCACGAAACCACCTTCGCCGACTCCGAGCACTTTGGTGGCGTGGAGACTAACGACGGCCGGAACGGCTCCGGCCCGGATTGTGTCGAACATGGCGGCCGCATCGATCACCACCGCCACGCCCGTTTCATCACGGAATGAATTCCACCCGGCGAAATCAATCGGCCGCCCAAACGGACTGACGGGAATGACCGCGGAGACCGGACCGGGCGCCTCACGGAGAAGTTCGCGCGCCGCCTCGGGTTCCAAGGCCCAGCTTTCCCTGTCGACGTCGACGATCCACGGGATCAACCCAGCGTGCTCGATCGCATGTCCGGTGGCGGCAAAAGTCCAGGACGGCACCATGCATAACGAGCCGGGCGGCAGGTCGCAGGTCAAAAGCGCGAGCGTCAGGCCAACCGTGGCATTCGCGACCGTTGCGACCCCGCCTCCGCCTGTGTGCGAGGCAAGACGGTCCTCAAATTCCAGGACGAGCGGTCCGCCGTTGGAATACCAGCGGCTCTGATCGATCCGGCGCAGATAAGGAAGGATTTCGTCGGCTAATGGGAGGCGCGGTTTCGCGACCGGCAGTTCCAGATCGACGCCCGTCTCGTACTGCCAATAGGAATTTGTCCGTTCCCTAGTCAAGCTCATGATTCGTTAGGCGGCGAAAAGCTTCCCGATATTTCAAAGTCGTCTTCTCGATCACCTCGCGCGGCAGCGACGGCCCGGGCGCGGTCTTGTCCCAGTCGAGCGTCTCGAGATAATCGCGCACGAATTGCTTGTCGAAGCTCGGCGGGCTTTGGCCCGGCGTGTAGCTGTCGGCCGGCCAGAAGCGAGAAGAGTCGGGCGTCATGCATTCGTCGATCAGGAGCAGATCGCCGTTCGTTAGGCCAAACTCAAACTTGGTGTCGGCCAGAATAATGCCGCAGCGCGCGGCGTGTTCCTTGCCGGCCCGATAAATCTCCAAACTCAGGTCGCGGACCTTCTCCGCGATACTTTGTCCGATCATGGCGCAGCATTGTTCCCACTCGATGTTCAGGTCGTGGCCGGCTTCGTTCTTAGTCGACGGGGTGAAGAGCGGCTCGGGCAACTCGGAGGCGAGCTCCAGCCCGGGCGGAAGCGCATGCCCGCAGACTTCCCCGGTCGCCTGGTAATCTTTCCAGCCGGACCCGGCCAGGTAGCCGCGCACGACGCATTCGATGAGGAGGGGCTGGGTTTTGCGCACCAGCATCGATCGCCCCGCCAGTTGCGCGCGATAGGGCTGCAACCGCTCGGGAAATTTCGCAAAGTCCGCGGTCAGGAAATGATTCTGCGCCGTGGTGATTTTTTCGAACCAGAAGGCGGAGATCTGATTCAAGACCGCGCCCTTGTCCGGGATCGGGTCCGGCAGAATGACGTCGAAAGCGGAGAGCCGGTCGGTCGCGACGAAAAGGATGTTTTCGCCCAGGTCGAATACTTCGCGCACCTTGCCGCTACGCAGTTTTGGCACGCCGGGCAGTTCGAGTGAAACAAGAGTGTCGTTAGGCATGGAATGGCGGCGGAAAGAAGTTAAGCCCGTAACCGGACTCGGCGCCAATCCCGATCGTGACCGGTCGGCGGATTGAGCTTGGCCGTTTTCCTGACAAAATGCCGGATGTTGCAGATCATCCGACGGCCGCTGCTGAGTGGAATCGTCTTCTGGGCCGGTGCGACGCTCGCGCTCTCGGCTTCAAATACCGCTCCGATCACGCCGTCTCCGTCGCCCACGCCAATTTTGTATTCCAGGCAGACGCTGGCCGACCTGAAAAAGCTGCAGGCGGCTGCCCTAACGAGTGATTACGCCTACCGGCAGGTCGCGCATCTTTCGAATAATATCGGCCCGCGCCTGAGCGGCTCCGCCCAGGCGCAAAAGGCGATCGAATATGTCGCCGGTGAATTGAAGGCGCTCCGGCTCGAGGTGCGACTCGAGAAGGTAATGGTGCCGCATTGGGTGCGTGGCGAAGAGACGGCGGCGCTCGTCGAGTTCCCCGGGCAGGCGACGGGCAGCACTCAGAAGGTGGTGCTGACCGCTCTCGGCGGGAGCGTGGCGACGCCGCCCGAGGGGCTGACCGCCGAGGTCGTGGTGGTGCGCGATTTCGACGAACTTCAGTCGTTAGGCAAAGAAAAGGTGGGCGGCAAGATCGTCGTCTTTAATCATGCTTTCGATAAGCGGATGGCCGCTCAAGGCCGGGGCGGCGAAGCTTATGGTGAGGCAGTGGTCTATCGAGCGGATGCGCCGAGCGCGGCGGCCCGGCTGGGCGCAGTCGCGGCCCTTGTCCGCTCTGTCGGAGGTGCCGCCTACCGATTGCCTCATACCGGCCTGACCGATTACGCGCAGGACGCACCAAAAATTCCAGCCGCGGCCGTGACCGAGGAAGACGCGGAAATGATGGCCGCTCTCGCGCCGCAGGGAACGCTCCGGATGCATCTCATGCTCACCCCTCGAGAACTGCCCGACGCGGTCAGCTACAACGTGATCGGCGACCTGAAAGGGAGCGAGCACCCCGAACAGGTCGTGATCGTCTCCGGGCATCTCGATTCCTGGGATCTCGGGACGGGCGCGATCGATGACGGGGCCGGGGTGGCGGTGGCGGTGCAGGCCGCGAATCTCGTTAGGCAGCTTGGTTTGCATCCGAAGCGCACGATTCGTGTGGTCGCCTGGATGAATGAAGAGAACGGGCTGTGCGGCGGGAACACGTACGCGGTCGAGCACACGCGTGAGGTTGCGAATCACTTTGCGGCCATCGAGACCGACGGCGGCGCCGATCATCCGCTGGGCATTTATATAGCGGCAAAGAAAGGTGTGAAGCCGATGCTCGAACCGATCGCGATCGTCCTGCAGGCTTCCGGGGCTGGCCTCCTCCAGATGCAAGAGGAGTGCGGCGCGGATATCGATCCGCTGGCCAAGTTGGGTGTGCCAAACTTCAGCCCGATCCAGGACAGCCGTTTTTATTTCAACTACCACCACACCGCGGCCGATACCCTCGACAAGATCGATCCGCAGCAACTGGCGGAGAATGCCGCGATCAACGCCGTGCTCGCCTATGGGCTGGCAAATCTCGAGCAGCCTCTCTCGCGTTGAGCGAGGGGCTGCTAACTTAAGGAATGGAAAAAATTTCCCGACGTGAAGCGACGCGCCTGATCGGCGGCGCGGCCGCAGCCGCGAGTATTTTGCCGATGACTTCGCGTGCGGCTGGGAACGCCAGCTCGGCCCAACTGCTTCGAGCGATTCCCTCTACCGGCGAAAAGGTTCCAGCAGTCGGGCTCGGTACTTCGCAGACTTTCGATGTGGGCAATTCGCCTAACGAGCGAGATCCGCTCCGCGAAGTGCTTCGCCGTTTTGTCGAGCTGGGTGGAAAGGTGGTCGATACCTCGCCCATGTATGGTCGAGCCGAAGAAGTGATCGGCGATCTGACGAACGAGCTAAAGCTGCGCGACTCGCTTTTCCTCGCGAGCAAAGTCTGGACGACCGGGAAACAAGAGGGGACCGACTCGATCGAGCGGACGTTCAGGCTTTTGCAGACGAAACGACTCGATCTCATGCAGGTGCACAACCTGGTCGATCTCGAGACCCAGCTCGCGACCTTGCGCGCTTGGAAGGCCGACGGGCGCATCCGGTATGTCGGCATCACGCATTACGTGGAGTCCTCTTTTCCGGAGGTGGAGAAGATTCTGCGCCGGGAGAAGCTCGATTTTCTCCAGATCAATTACTCGATCGCGGAGCGGGCCGCGGAAGAGCGCATCCTTCCGCTGGCGCGGGAAAAGGGCGTGGCCGTTCTGGTCAATCGGCCGTTTGCACGCGGCGATTTGTTTTCCAAACTGCGCGCCCGGCCGCTGCCGGATTGGGCCGCCGAGTTCGATTGCAAATCCTGGGCGCAGTTTCTCCTCAAGTGGATCCTCGCGAATGCGGCGGTGACCTGCGCGATTCCGGCCACGAGCAACGCCCGGCACCTCGAGGACAATATGGCGGCGGGAACGGGCCGACTCCCGGATGAAAAAACGCGTGAGCGAATGGTGCAGCTGATTCGCTCGGTCTGACAACGCCCTAACGAATGAGCGAGTTGCTGCGGATAGCGATGTGGTCGGGACCACGCAACATCTCGACCGCGATGATGCGCTCGTGGGGAAATCGGGCCGACACGACGGTGGTGGACGAGCCCCTCTATGCCTCGTATCTCAAGGCGACCGGGAAAAAGCATCCGCTGGCCGATGAGGTGATGGCGCAGGGGGAGACGGATTGGCGAAAAGTGGTGGCGGAAATGACGACTGGCGATTCCCGATCGGGACGCAAAGGCCCCTCCCACGTTGGGGTTTTCTACCAGAAGCAGATGACGCATCATCTTCTGCCGGGAATGGACCGGGAATGGCTGACTGGCCTAACAAATTGCTTTCTGATCCGTGATCCGGCGGAGGTGATCGTTTCCTACATCAAGAAGAATGACGACCCGGCACTGGAGGACCTCGGTTTTATTCAGCAGGCAGAAATCTTTGAGTTTGTTCGCGCGCGAACAGGCAAGGTGCCGCCGGTGATCGATGCGCGCGATGTCCTGCAAAATCCGGAACGAGTGTTGCAACTACTCTGTGAGGCGGTCGCTCTGGCGTTCGACCCGGCGATGCTTTCCTGGCCCCCTGGGTTGCGCAAAACGGACGGTGTTTGGGCGAAGCATTGGTATGGCGAGGTCGCCGAATCGATTGGATTCGCGCTTTTCACCGAGCGGCACGCCGAGGTGCCGGAGCGATTGCGCGAGATCGAGGCCGCCTGTCGCGCCTGTTACGAAACGCTGCATCCGCACCGGTTGCACTGAATCTATTTCAGCAGGTAATCGCGAATGAACTGCACCGTCGCGTAAAAGAGGTAATCGGCGTTTTTCTTTTTCCCGAAACCGTGTCCCTCGTCTTTACCGAGCATGTACCAGACGGGCGTTTTTTGTTTCTTGAGGGTGGCGACGATTTGTTCCGCTTCTGATTTTGGAACGCGCGGATCGTTAGCCCCTTGCACAACGAAGAGCGGCTTGGTGATTTTCTCAGCATTGTTCAAGGCCGCAATGCGTTCCATGAAGGCAGCCATTTTCGGATCGCGCTCATCCCCGTACTCCGCGCGCCGGAGATCGCGCCGGTAGCTTTCCGTGTTCTTCAGAAAGGTGGCGAGATTCGAAATGCCGACGATGTCGATCGCGCAGCGAATGCGAGCTGCGTAATTCGTCGCCACTTCGAGAACCATGAAACCGCCGTAGGAGCCGCCGTAGGCCATGACGCGGCCGGCATCGAGTTGCGGCTGGGTCTTGATCCAGTCGAGCAAGGACGAGATGTCCTTGTAGGAGTCCTCGCGTTTGAAGCCGTTATCGAGCAGAAGGTAGGACTTTCCGTAACCGGCCGAGCCCCGGACGTTAGGCAAAATCATCGCGCAACCGAGCTCGTTGAAGAGATAATTGTTCCGGCCCGCAAACCCGGGGCGGGCCTGCGCTTCGGGGCCGCCATGGATATTGACGATGACGGGTCGCGGCCCGGGAAATTTCTTCGCGTCGGGCTGGTAGAGGAAGCCGGTGATTTCGCGGCCGTCGAAAGATTTCCAACTGATAAGCTTCGGTTCGACAAAGCGGTCGGCCGGGATGCCGCCGGTTTCGCTCGTCGTCCAACGGGTCGCGACGTTCTTTTCCGCGCCGGGCGTCCAGGTGTAAACATCGGAGGGCGAGCGCGCCCCGTTGACGTCGAAGGCGAGCAGGTTCTGCGAGCGGTGCCATTTCAGTCCGGAAATGATCGAGGCGGAAATCGGGGGATCAAACGTCGGATCGGGTTGCGCGGTGGCGGTCATTTTGCCGTCGTGCATCGCTACTTCGATCACGTGAAGCGTGCTCGTGCCGTTTTCGTTCAAGGTGTAAGCGATGCGCTGTCCGTCTCCGCTCAAAGCCCAGTCGTCGACGTCCCATTTCGCATCGGGAATCAGATACGTTTCCTGTTTGCTTGCGAGATCCATGTAGGCGAGCCGCTGAAATTCCGCCCCGTGATCCGTCGTGACGAAGATGCCTTTGCCGTCCTTCGCGAAGCGCCCTTGCGCGTAGGCGACCTTTTCCGCCCCGGCCGCGGGTCGCGGCGTCAGTTGGGTGCGCGCGCCTGATTTGGTATCGAAAAGCCAAAGGTAACTCTCGTTGATCGAGATTTCCTCGAGCACGAGCAGGCGGGTGTCGTCCGGCGACCAATCGAGAACATCCCAGCCGCCACCCTTGACCTCAGCGAGGAGGCGATCGGTTTTGGGGTCGTTAGGCGATTGGAGGTAAATGTCGGTATCGGCGCCGTTGCGGCGCGTTGACGTGTAGGCGACGCGGTCGCCCTTTGTGCTCCAGGTTGGACTGGAGTTGCGCGACTTTCCGTCGGTCAGAAGCGTCACTTCGCCGGTCGCGAAGTCGTAGCGATAGTTCTGGTTGAATTCGTTGCCGCCAGCGCTCTTCGAGAAGAGGAAAGAGGCGCCGTTCTGCGGATCGAAGCTCGCGTCGTTGATGCGATCGGCGAAAAATGTGAGCTGAGTGCGCGCGCCGCCAGGCTGGGTGACGAAGTGCACCTGGTTGGTGTCGCCGAAGCGGGTGAGGATCAACATCTCGGGCTTGCCGGGGTGCCAATCGAGGAAGACAGCTGCGCGCGACTCGGTGTAACGGCCGACCTTTTCGGCAATTTCCGACGGAATGGGCGGGACGCCGTCGAGCAGCAGGCTGTCAGGCGGCGTGAGGGTCTCGGCGGCGAAGGCCGTAAACGGAAGCAGAAATGGTAAGACCAGCAGACAACAGGTATTCATAAGCGGATCCGGTATCCTAGACAGTCAGGCGCGGATGGAAATCTGGAAAAGACATGCTGCAGCAATTTAACGAAAAAAATCGCGATCTGATGGTGAACATCAACGGCCGATTGGTCCATCGCGACGAGGCAGCAATCAGCCCATTCGATTCCGCGGTGCAGGGCGGCGACGCGGTCTGGGAAGGGTTGCGACTCTACAACGGGCGCATCTTCAAACTCAACGAACACCTCGATCGTCTCCGCCGTTCCGCGACCGCGCTTTCCTTTTCGGAGATTCCGCCTAACAAAAAGATGATTGCCGAGATCAGGCGCACCCTGGCGGCGAATCAAATGGGCGACGGAGTCCACCTGCGCCTCACCCTTACGCGCGGGGTAAAGATCACGTCCGGAATGGATCCCCGCCTGAACCAGAGCGGCCCGACTCTCATTATCCTCGCGGAGCACAAGGCGCCCGTTTACGCGAAGAGCGGCCTGAAATTGATCACGAGCAAGATGCGTCGGCCTCCGCCCGAAGTGCTCGACCCCAGGATCCATCATGCCAATTTGTTGAACTCCATCCTGGCGAAAATCGAGGCCAATAACGCCGGAGCAGACGACGCGCTCATGCTCGATCTTTCCGGACATGTCGCGGAGACGAATGCGACGCACATTTTTGCCGTCCGAAGCGGGGAGGTCGCGACCAGCCGAGTCATCGCATGTCCCGAGGGGATCACGCGCGCGACCGTTCTCGAGATTTGCGCGGAGGAGCACATTCCTCACCTCGAAACATTTCTCACGCTTGAGGATATTTATCAGGCTGATGAAGTTTTTTGCACCGGCACGATGGGGGAGTTGGCAGGCGTGACGCAGGTGGATGGTCGCCCGATAGGGAGTGGAGAGATTGGTCCGATGACGCGACGCCTGAGTGAACTTTTCGCGGCCCGGACCGCCGCGGAAGGCGTGCAAGTCGCGGATTAGATTTTCGGGTCTGGTTTGCGGCCGGGAGGGCGCAACAACGGCAGTGTCCCGTGGGGATTGAAATGTCGCGTGTTGGGCTTACGCTATCCTCATGAAAACGTTAAAGCTGGCGATCGGCACGGCCATCGTGAGTCTCGTTGGAATCGGAATCGTTGCGGCAGATCCGTTGGCTGCAGCGGTCACAGGGAAAGACAAGGGCAAGGACGCAAAAGGCGAGAAGCTTGTTTTTGTGACGGGCTCGCGCATTCCCAAGCGCGTGCAGGTGAAGGCCCTTGGCACGAATACGACCGCGCCGGTGCGTGTGTATACACGTGCGGAACTGGACCGAAGCGGTCGCTTCACGACCGAAGGCATCCTGGCGCAGGATCCTTCGATTACGATCATCGGGAACGGCTCTCACTAAGGCCTGACGGCCTCTTTTGGGTAGGCTTTGGAAAGTGAGGACGGTTGGCGAAGGCTGACCGGCTCATCGGTTTTTTTGCAGAAGTCCGCTCCGTTATCGCCCCTCGGGTGAACCTCTCAGGACTTTCGTCGAAGTAGCCGTCGACTCTTCCCCCTCGGACGCGCATCTCACCGCGCCACGATTTGGCCGCGCCAGCCCTCCGCTTCCTGGAAACGTCCGCCAGGTTATGCGGCAATCTTCCGCGGGTAGCGCCACAGCGTTCTCAGCCGTGGCGAATCGATTGCCCCTGCGGAACGGAACTTGCGAATCCGTTCAGCTGCTGATGACCGCTGGCACGGTGGATGCTTATAGAAATCATAAGTATTATGATTTTTGTAAGCGTTAATCCTTTCGCCCTTAAGCGGTTTTTCCTCTTTCTCCTCGCCGCTATCGGCTTTTCCTGCGTCTCCTGCTTTGGCCAATCCATGCTCCTAAGCGTGAAAAACACGCCTTACGACAAGCAGATGACCCGAATTCGCCCGATCTTGGCCGAGGAAAGCCGGCACGCCACAAGCAATCTTTCCCTCGGAATTGTGAATTATTGGATCGGTGACCTTCGTTCGATCCCATACGGTTTCACCAAGGAATGGAAAACGCCCGCCGAGACCCAATCGGGTGCCCCCGCCGATTGCAAGGCAAAGGCAGTGGCGCTCTACGAGAGGATGCAGTCTCACGGCGCGAAGAACGTCCGCTTGGTGATCGGGAAACGGGCCGCGACGAGCCGCTGCACGCACGCCTGGCTGGAATGGGACATCGCCTCGGGAACCTACGTGCTGGACCCGACAATCAACTGGCGGGCGTACCAAGGACGGGACGTGGGGCATCGGTCCTATATTCCGTTCTACGCCTACGAGGGCACTCGCAAGTTCCGTGCGGCCTCGACGACGCTGGTCGCCCAGAACTAGCTTTTTTTTGGGCTTGCGCCCGCGCCGCCGTGGACGGAGCAGGCTGAATCTGGTTTCCGGATCCGTCTTCTGGCAGCTTTCGGGCAGTAATACCGCCAACAAAACACCGCGGTTCCCACCCTTACCTACGGCGACGTGAGAACCTCTTCTCGACGTGCAAGGGGGAGCCAACTACCCTTGGAAAATATTTTTTCGGAAGGCGAGATTTTCATTGCCAAGGGAGTGGCGATTTTCTACTATCCGTTTTTGTAAGTATGGAAATTATATGAAACTGAACACCATTTCCTCCTCTGCTAAAGCCCTCTTTTCGGTTTTGCTGCTTGGGCCGTCGATCGGCATGGCCGCGGACGTCGTCCTGCAGAAAGCGCCGCCCCTGTCCGTTCGTCAGGCGCCCGAATATCCCGAGAATCTGGCTCGCTACCATTTCGGTGCCGCCGTCAAGGCGTCTCCGGAGAGCGCTTCGCTGGCGAAACTGCAATTAAGTTCCAATGGCCTGGATCAAAACATGTCGGCCACCGCTCTGCTCTGCGACGATCCGACGATTGGATATCGGATCCCGGTGGGCGCGTCGTCCATTCTGGTTTCACTTTCTAACATCGAGAACATCCAAAGCGTCTCTTTCCTGAACGAAGGCGCCCAGGGCGAGATGACAATCGCGATCTCCAATGCGGACGTCCCGGAGAACAGCCCGGAATGGCGTCGCGTCGAGAGCGGCGACCTCGCGCGAGGAGCGGTCGCGACGAAGATCGGTCCCGGCGAGGCCAAGTACGTGAAATTAAGCTTCAACGTGAAGCAAGCCGGTCGCATCGCTGCCCTCGGCGTTTATGCGACGCCGGCTCTTTCCGACTTCACCATGCCACGTCCGCGGAAAGTGAGCTTCGAAGACAACTCCGAGAGCTTCGCACTGGTCAACTTCAACTTTAGTGATGTGCACGCAAAGGCGCGCGCCCTGTATGTCAGTTCGGGCGACGTAAACCGCGTCAACGCGATGATCGACGATCAGCCTGCGACCGCTTACCAATTCGCGAGCGACGACTCCGCCCCGACTGCAGTAATCGATCTCGGCCGCGAGCGGAATCTGAGCCGTCTGGCAGCGATCTACGCTTCGCAGCCGGGCAACGTCGATTTCTATGTCCTGAATCATCTGCCGGCCGGAAATTCCGATGACTCCAGCGCAAATGATGCCGGTGTGCAGCAGATCGCCAACATTACCCAAGGCGCCATTTTGCCGGCCTCCCTGAAGATCACGGAGCAAGCTTTTGCCGGACTCAAACCGGTCGGATCAGTTGTGAGCACCGGCGAAGGCCGGGCGTCTGTGAATTTCCCGGAAGTCGCCGGTCGCTACGTGATGCTCAAATGGCATCCGGCCACCCGCGGCCAGGCGTTCTCGATCGCTCAAGTGGCGGCTTTCGGTCCGGCGAAACGGACCGGCGGCAGCGCCGCGGACCAGAGCTACCAGCAGGATGGTAAGGAAGGATTCGACGGGAAAGACATTCTCGATAACAAAGACATCCCCGAGGAAGGTCCTGGCGAGGCGCAGGCACCCGCGGAAGGTCCTCCGCCCGCGCTTCCGGGAGTGCCGCCGTTCACGTTCATTCCTCAGGTCCCACCGACCAGCCCCTAACAAAAACAGCTTCGACTGCGAGGGCCCGCCCGCTGACGCGGATAACGTCGGTTGGCGGGTTTCGCGTTTCGGCGGGCGGCACCCGCAGGAGGATCAGCGGAGGCGATTCGACTCGCTAACTTCCAGGCAGACGCTATTCGGCCGACTCAGTCGCGGGAGACCCCTCGTGACCGAGAGGCTCGCCGACCGAATATCGAGTGAACCTGCGGATGACGATGTTCTCGCCGATTTCGGCAATTTTCGAGGCGATCAGCTCCTTGATCGTGAGATCCGGATTCTTGATGAAGCCCTGCTCGAGCAGGCACACCGTGCTGTAGAATTTGTCGAGCTTACCGTCGACGATCTTGGTCAGCACGTTTTCCGGTTTGCCCTTCACCTGCTCCGCATAAATCGCGCGCTCAGATTCCACCGTTGCGGCCGGCACTTCATCCCGGCTCACGTAGAGGGGCTGCGCGGCGGCGATGTGCAGCGTGATGTCCTTCACGAATGCGCGGAAGCCCTCGTTCTTGGCCACGAAATCGGTCTCGCAATTCACTTCCACGAGAACGCCGACCTTCCCCTGCAAGTGAATATAGGAAGCAACAATGCCTTCCTTCGTCGCACGCGAGGATTTTTTGCTCGCGCTGGCAATTCCCTTGGTGCGGAGAAGCGTCTCGGCTTTCTCGAGGTCGCCTCCCGCTTCGGTGAGGGCGCGTTTGCAATCCATGAAGCCGGCGTTGGTTTTCTCGCGCAGCTGTTTAACGGTCTGAGGATTAATTTCCATGAGTGAAGACAAGTTGAGAGTTGTTGTTGAGAGTTGAAAGGACAAGGGAGAGTCGGAGTCTCTCAACTCTCAACTACCGACTCTCAAATGCGGTCGTTAGGCCGAGACGCCGGCCATCTCGACTTCTTCGCGCAGACGCGCTTCGCCGCTCGCTGAAACAATCGCATCGACCAGCTTCTGCAGCATCACGCGGATGGCGCGAATCGCGTCGTCGTTGCCCGCGATTGGGTAATCGATGACTTCGGGATCAGCATTCGTATCGACGATGCCAACGATCGGCACCCCGAGGCGGCGCGCTTCGTTGACCGCATTCTGTTCGCGGGTCGTATCGATGATGATGAGAGCATCGGGGAGCTGCGACATTTCGAGGATGCCTTCCAGGTTGCGGCGCAACTTGGCGGCTTCGCGACCGAGTGCCGCGAGTTCCTGCTTGCCCATCTTTTTGTAGTCGGGCGAAGCTTCGATCTCCTCGATGTATTTCAAGCGGCCGATGCTTTTGCGGATGGTCGCGAGGTTGGTCAGGGTGCCGCCGAGCCAGCGTTGGTTGACGTAAAACTGCCCGCAAGCCACGGCCGCTTCCTTGACTGCTTCCTGGGCCTGTTTCTTGCAACCGACGAACAGAATTTTGCCGCCACGCTGCGTCACCTGCTGGAGAAAATCAGTCGCACGCTGCAGCTGCTTCACCGTTTCATCGAGATTGATGATGTAAATGGCGTTGCGCTTCTCGAAAATGAACGGCTTCATCTTCGGATTCCAGCGCTTCGTTTGGTGCCCGAAATGGACGCCAGCTTCGAGTAACTCAGGCACTAATTCGATCGTATTGGACATAGGTAGTTTGCAATTGCTGGGGGGCGGAGCGGACGGGGAAGATGCTACACGCCTCCCGCTCTGGCAACTGCAATTTCGCGCCTTGACTGCGCTAGTGATCCCAGCCGGAATTGCTGTCGGAAATCATCTGCTGCAGCATCGGAAAACGAATCTCGCCGTAGTTCAGTGCGTAGCGCAGATCGCCTCCCTTGAAGATCCAAGTCGTGGGTATCCAGCTCAGCGGCAGTCCGGCAAATTGCTTGATGTGACCGGACCCGCGCGGTCCTGGATCCGCGAGGATGGTGACGTTAGGCAGCTGGGAAATTTCGTACTTCGCCAGCAGCGCGCGACCGTCTTCACCGCCGTTCCAGACGGAGATGAAATAGAACTTCACCTCCGGATTTTCCTTCACCGTCTTCATCCAACCGCCGCTCTTAAGCTCGGCTTGGCAGTTGGAGCACCAGGGCGCCCAGAGGTGCACGACCGTCAAACCGGGTGCTTTGATTGCCTCGGAGACTTGCTGTTCCGCCGAAGGCGGCGCGGCGCCGAGGGTTGAGGAAAGGAGTGCGGTGACGAGAAAGCCGCAAAGAAGATGTCTGATCATCAGGCGTCGATGTACGAATCAGTTAAATTCGGGATTTTGCTGCAACCAGCTTGCCTCCGGCTTCAATCCCTTGGCGACCGCCGCGTTGTAAGCGCAAACGAATTGGCTGATCACTCCCTGCAATGCCTCACCGTCTTCTGTTTGCTCTTCGCAATTGGCCTGTTCCTGCGCGCTCAGCCCGGGAATCGAAATCCTGTGGCTCTGCCGGACAATGACCGTGCTGGAATGAACCTTGTTATAGATCCGGAGGGTGATTTCAACCGGGACATCGCGCAGGTGGAACTTAAATTCCGAACGAAACGACATCGGCTCGCGAATGGCCGGGTCCGTCAGTGCTTCACTGGTGCTCCAACTCATAGTGGCGCAAAAGTATAGGCGGCCCAAGCCGGGAGCAAACCGATTCTGGGCGCCCAGTTGACCGCACTGGAGAACGTGACTACTTTCCCTCCCCTTTCCGCGGGAACAGCTGGCGATTGTCGCCGCTGCTTTAACCACTGAGCCCCGCCTCACCAGGAAAGAGTCACACCGTTATGTTGCAAATGCAGGATTTGATGGCGAAGTCCATGAAGGACTTCAAAGAAGGCAGCATCGTCAAGGGACGCATTCTGGAGATTCGGCCACGAGAAGTGCTCGTGGACATTGGTTACAAGTCGGAGGGAGTGATCCCGACGGCGGAGTTCGACGACATCGAGTCGCTCGAAGTGGGGGACGAAGTGGAAGTGCTCCTCGAACGTCTCGAAAACGACGAAGGCATGGTCGTCCTCTCGAAGGAGAAAGCCGCCTATCGCCAGAACTGGAACAAGATCGCCCAGGTTTTCGCCGGCGACGGCCTGATCAAAGGCAAAGTGAAGTCCGTCGTCAAAGGCGGCCTCATGGTCAACATCGGCGTGGAAGCTTTCCTTCCCGCTTCGCAGATCGACATTATCCCGCCGCGCGACCTCCAGCAGTTCGTCGGCAACACCTACGATTTCAAGATTGTTAAAATCAACGACGACCGCAAAAACGTCGTCCTCAGCCGCCGCGAGCTCATCGAGCAAGAGCGGAGCGAGAAGCGCCAGAAATTCCTCGAAGGCGTCAAAGTCGGCGACACCGTCTCTGGCGCGGTCAAGAACCTGACCGATTTCGGTGCCTTCATCGACCTCGGCGGCATGGACGGCCTCCTTCACATCACCGACATGACTTGGGGCCGCCTCGGTCATCCGAGCGAATTGCTCAAGGTCGGTCAGCAGCTCGAAGTCCTTGTTCTCGACATCAACAAGGAAAAAGAGCGGGTGTCGTTAGGCCTGAAGCAGACCCAGAAAAATCCGTGGGACCAGATCGAAGAGCGTTTCCCGGCCGGCCAGAAGGTCAAAGGCAAGATCACCAACCTTGTTCCTTACGGCGCGTTCGTGGAATTGGAAGAGGGCGTCGAAGGCCTCATCCACGTTTCCGAACTTTCTTGGACGAAGCGCATCATGCGCCCGTCGGATATCCTCACCGTTGGCCAGGAAGTGGAAGCAGTTGTCTTGGGCGTGAACAAGGAAGAGCAGAAAATTTCGTTGGGCCTGCGCCAGCTCGAAACCAATCCCTGGGATGAGATCGAGAAGAAATTCACCATCGGCAGCCGGGTGAAAGGCCAGATCCGCAACATGACCGCCTACGGCGCGTTCGTGGAGTTGGAAGACGGCATTGACGGCATGATTCACGTCTCCGACCTGAGCTGGACCCGCAAGATCAATCACCCGATGGAGGTCTTCAAAAAGAACGACGAAGTCGAAGCGGAAGTGATCGACATCGACAAGACCAACCAGCGCATCAGCCTCGGCATCAAACAGCTCTCCGACGATCCGTGGAAAGAAATCGATACCAAGTACAAGATCGGCGACCTCGTCACCGGCAAAGTCACGAAGCTGGCCAGCTTTGGCGCCTTCGTGCAGTTGCAGGATGACATCGACGGTCTGGTCCACATTTCCCAGTTGAGCGAAGATCACGTCGCGAAAGTAAAAGACGTGCTCAAGGTCGGCCAGGAAGTCGAAGCCCGCGTCATCAAGGTCGACAAAGTCGAGCGCCGCATCGGCCTCTCGATCAAGGCCGCGAACTACTCCGAGGAAGAGCTCAAGCGCGAATCCGAAGCGTTCGACAACTTCCGTCCGGGCGAAGACATGGTCGGACTCGAGAAGGCTTTCGAAGCCGCCGAGGAAGACTACCGTCCCGGCGAAGGGAAGAAGAAGTAGCGCATCGATTTCGTGGACCTTCCGTCGGCGAAGTGTCTGCCGCTCGACATCGGCTTTTGCAGAGCGCAACGTTCCCAATGCGTTTTCGCGTTGCTCTGATCCTTCTTGCGTTCGCGTTTTCTTGCGCTGGCCTCAAGGCACAGGTCGTCCCGACCTTTAGCAAAGTCGTTGTCTTTGGCGACAGCCTGTCGGACGACGGGAACATCCAGCATGTCGTTAAAGACAAGACGGTTTTTATCAGTTTCCCGAGCCTGACCTTCGACTACGCCGACGGCCGCTTCACCAACAGCAAGCTGACTTTCCCGCCGTCCAGCGATTACGAAGGCACCTGGCACGAGCAGCTCGCGGAAACTTTTCTCGGGCTCCCCGCTGCGACCAACAGCCTCGACGGCGGCACGAATTACGCGTTCGGCGGCGCGACCACGATCGCGGGCGCGAGTGAGCGCACGGTCATTTCCAATCCCGAACCGTTCATCGGTGGCGACCTCACGATCACGATCGATAACCTCGGCAAACAGGTCGACGATTACCTGGCCGCGCATACGCCCGATCCGGGCGCTCTCTATATTGTATGGGGCGGCGGCAACGATCTCTTTGATGATCCCAGCTCTGGCAATGTCATCGCCACGGCGGAGCGCGTTGCCGGCCTGGTCGAGCAGCTTGCGCGAGCGGGCGCCAAGAATTTTCTCGTGCCTAACGTTCCGCCGCTTGGGCTGGTTCCGAATTATGCGGACGACATCCCAAAGGCTGCCCTGCTGAATGCCGGCTCGACGGAATATCGACAGGAGTTTAATACGCAACTCGACGCTGCGGTCAGCACCCTGGCTGGAGAGGCGATCAGCATTTCCCTTTATCGCTACGATATCTTCGGGCTCTTCTACCGGCTGGCCGCAAATCCTGAGGACGTTGGCTTCGTCAACATCAGCGATGTTTCCCAAGCCAAGGCGGTCGATCCCGATCAATATCTTTTTTGGGACGATATCCATCCCACGACCGCGGGACATTATCAGATTGCTTCTGCTGCCTTCGACGTTCTGGACGGCACCGCGCTCCCTCCCGCGCAATCGCTCAACCTTTCCGCGCGGCTTGCGGTCGGGACAGACGAGAACGTTCTCATCGGCGGGCTGATCGTGACCGGAACGGAAGCAAAACAGGTCATCGTTAGGGGATTGGGCCCATCGCTTGCGCTTAATGGCCTGCCACTTCCCGGCGCGCTGGCAGACCCCGTGCTCGAGCTTTACCAGGATGGCGTGCTCATCACCCGCAACGACAACTGGAAAGAAACCCAACAGGACGAGATTGAAGCGAGCGGCCTCGCCCCGGAGAACGACCTCGAATCCGCCATCATCGTCAGCCTCGCCCCCGGCGCCTACACGGTAATTCTCCATGGACAGAATAACGGCACGGGCATCGGCCTGGTTGAGGCTTATGACCTCTCTCCCGCGGCCAAATCCTCGCTCGGCAACACGAGCACACGCGGTTTCGTGCAAACAGATGATGATGTTCTCATCGCTGGTTTCATCATCGGAAGCGGCGGAAACGATACCGTGCTCGTTAGGGCCATCGGTCCCTCGCTCGCCGCCGCCGGCGTGGCGGAGCCGCTGGCCGATCCGACCCTCGATCTCTATGACGCGAACGGCGCTGTTCTGCGGAGCAACGACAACTGGCGTGACACGCAGGAGTCACTCATTCGATCGACCGGCCTCGCCCCGGCCGACGACGCGGAAGCCGCCCTCGTTCGTTCGCTCGCCCCGGGCAATTACACCGCGGTCGTCCGCGGGAAAGACAACGGCACCGGCGTGGCTTTGGTCGAGGTTTACAACTTGCAGTGACAATTCTCCCTCTGGGTTAGGAAAAAAGTAGGCCGGCGCCGCTTCGCGGCCCGATTGTGTATTAAGGGTTCGTCGCCGTGCGGCGCGAACGACCAGACGGTTCACCATCTTGTCGCTGATAAGGCGGCAAGCCTTTCAAACTGCAAAACCCTCCTTCCAGCACGTTCATTTATGATTCCATCTTCTCGTTTTTCTCGCTTCGGTTTTGTCGTTGCCACCGTCCTTCTTTTCTGCGGCGCGACCCAAGCTCGTGCCCAAACCACGCCCAGCTTCAGTCAGGTAATTGTTTTCGGCGACAGCCTCTCCGACGACGGAAACATCCGGAATCGACTCGAAGACCAGTATTTCATCAGTTATCCGGGCGGCGATTTTAATTACAGCGACGGACGTTTCACGAACAGCTCCGACACTGATCCGGCCTCCACTCTTTACGCCGGAACCTGGCATGAGCAGCTCGCCCGCGATTTCCTCGGTCTGCCTGCGGCGACCAACAGCCTTGATGGCGGAACCGACTACGCGTTTGGCGGCGCCACGACAGAGGCTGCGACGCGGGAGGTCACGGTCATTTCCAATCCCGATCCTTTCATCGGCGGCGACTTCACCGTCACCGTCGATAACCTCGGGAAACAGGTTAACGATTATCTAACGGATGAGACAATCGACCCAGCGGCGCTTTTCATTGTCTGGGGCGGCGGGAACGATCTCTTCGATAACGACAGCTCCGACAATGTGATCGCGACGGCCGCGCGAGTAGGCGGCTTGGTTGACCAGTTGGCCCGTGCGGGTGCGGTTTCGATTCTCGTGCCTAACGTTCCGCCTCTCGGACTTGTCCCGAACTACAAGGACGACCCGGACAAGGCGACCACGCTCAATGCCGCCTCCGCTCAATATCGCGACGAACTGAATGCGCAGTTGGACGCTACCGTGAGCGCGCTGGCGGCAGATGGAATCACGATCACACTTTATCGGCTCGATATTTACGGACTCTTCTACCGTCTTGCGGCGAACCCAGCGGACTACGGCTTCGTCAACATCAGCGACAGTGCGCAAGGCGCCGATGTGAACCCCGACGAATATCTTTTTTGGGATGACATCCACCCGACCACCGCCGGCCATTACCAGATCGCGGTCGCAGCCTCCGAGGTCCTGAACGGCACGGCGCAGCCGCCTGCCCAGTCGTTGAATCTTTCGGCCCGCCTGGCGGTCGGCACCGGTGACGACGTTTTGATCGGCGGTCTCATCATCAGCGGTAACGTGGCCAAACAGGTGATCGTTAGGGGAATCGGACCGTCGCTCGCGTCCAGCGGTCTTCCGACGAGCGGCCTCCTGTCCGATCCCGTGCTGGAACTTTACCAGGGCGACGTGCTCATCATGAGCAACGACAACTGGCGCGATAACCAGGAAACGGAGATTACCGACAGTGGGTTGCAGCCCACCGACGATCTGGAATCAGCCATCATCGCGACGCTCGATCCGGGTGAATACACCGTCGTCCTGCATGGACAAAATGACGGCACCGGCATCGGATTGGTGGAAGCTTACGATCTCGATCCCGCCGCGACATCCACCCTCGGCAACACCAGCACGCGTGGCCTGGTCCAGACGGGCGACGATGTCCTGATCGGCGGTTTCATTGTCGGCAACGGCGGGAGCGATACGGTGATCGTTAGGGCGATCGGGCCCTCGCTGGCCGACGCCGGAGTGGCCAACCCACTGGCCGATCCGACGCTCGATTTATACGATGCCAACGGCGCGATCATCCTGAGCGACGACAACTGGCGCGACTCACAGGAATCGCTCGTCCAGTCGACTGGTCTGGCCCCGACAAATGACCTTGAATCCGCCATCATCCGCTCGCTCACACCGGGGAATTACACCGCCGTGGTGAGCGGAAAAGACAGCGGAACTGGCGTCGCATTGGTCGAAGTTTACAATTTGCAATAGCAGGTTCCGCGAAAGACCGCTCGGCGGTTGAAAATGCCGCCAATTGTAGAGGGGTAGCCTACCGCTCCGTCAGCGCGCAGGCTGATAATCGCCTGTTGAGCGTTTCTCCGAGAGAATCGAGCATACCCTCGCTTCCTATTTCCTGGCCGTCTTAAGGAACAAAAGGCGCGAAATTAGATAGAGGCGGCCGGTGCCACGACGACGTTAGGCGCGGCCGCGGCCGCGCCATCCAGCGCCAAATAGGTGTAGCCCTGCAGGCCGCGCTCGTAATCGGCCAGGATTTTCATGGCGTCGTTAGGCTTGAGCCGGTCGCTCTTGATCGCGGCGTCGACTTGCAGCTTCACCAAACGCATCAACTCGATCTTGTCCCACTGCGTCAGCGCGAGAACCTGGCCGATTGTGCTTCCCTCGATCACTTCCTCTATGTACCAACCGGATTCTTCGTCCTCGTCGAGGAAGACGTGCACCTCGGTCACGCGGCCAAAGAGATTGTGCAGGTCGCCCATGATGTCCTGGTAGGCGCCGACCAAAAACACTCCGAGGTAATAAAGTTCGCCGGGAATGATCCGGTGCAGCGGGAGCGTGTCTTTCACGTCCTGCAGATCGGTGAACTTGTTAATCTTCCCGTCGGAATCGCAGGTGATATCTACCAGTGTACCCTGGTGATCAGGTGGAGTCGTTAGGCGATGGATCGGCATTATCGGGAAAAGCTGTCCGAGCGCCCAATGATCGAGGAGAGACTGAAAAATCGAGAAGTTACAGATGTATTGATCGCCTAACGAAGTCTCCAATTCCTTCACTTCTTCCGGGACATACTTCAGCCCGCGATGCAGGTTCACGATCTGGCGCGCGAGCTGCCAGTAAAGCGCCTCGATCTTGGCTTTCGATTCGAGGTCGAGCAGCCCGAGATTAAACATCTGCTGGGTCTCTTCCTTGATCTGTTGCGCGTCGTGCAAGGTCTCGAGGCGGTTGCCGCGCTTCAGCTTCTGCTTCACCTCGATGATGTCGCGCAAAGGTTTCGGATCGGATTCCGTGGCCTCGATCTTGGCCAGCGGCACATCCTTCTCGATCGCGCCGAAGGCCTCGACCACGAGAACCGAATGGTGGGCGACAATCGCGCGACCGCCCTCGCTCACGATCGCGGGATGAGCGACGCCTTCGGAGTCGCACACTTCCATGATGTTGTAGACGACGTCGTTACAGTATTCCTGAAGCGTGTAGTTGGTCGAGCTGTCGAAACTGGTCCGCGACCCGTCGTAATCGACCCCAAGCCCGCCGCCGACATCGAGGTAGCCAAGCTGGTGGCCCATCTTGGAAAGTTTCGCGTAATAGCGGGCCGCCTCGCGCACCGCGCGCTTGATCGTCGAGATGTCGGGCACCTGCGATCCGACGTGGAAGTGAACGAGCTTAAGGCAATGGGCGAGACCCTGCGCCTTCAGCATTTCACTGGCGGCGACGAGATTCGTCGTGCTGAGACCGAACTTGGCATTTTCGCCGCCGCTCGTTGTCCATTTCCCGGCGCCTTTGCTGTGCAATCGCACCCGGATTCCGATGTGCGGTTCAACACCCATCTCCTTTGCGACCCGCAGCGTCTGCTCGAGTTCCTCGAGTTTCTCGACCACGATGATGACCGACTTGCCAAGCCGACGCCCGAGCATGGCGGTGCGAATGAACGCGCGATCCTTGTAGCCGTTGCAAATGATGAGGCTTTCCGGGTCCTTGTGCATCGCGAGAGCAGCGATCAATTCCGGCTTGCTGCCCGCTTCGAGCCCGAAATGAAATTGCGCGCCGGCGTCAACGATCTCTTCGATCACTTCGCGCAACTGATTGACCTTGATCGGAAAAACGCCCCGATATTCGCTGCGATAACCGAACTCTGTCATCGCGGTTTGAAAGGCGCGATTAACCGATTCAACCCTGTGTCGCAACAAATCCTGAAACCGGATTACCAATGGAAACCCAAGGCTTCGCGCGCGCGCTTCGTTAACAACTTCGAGAAGATCGATGCAGTCGCCATTTTCCTTCAGCGGCTTCGCTCCGACGTTGCCCAAACTGTTGATGGTAAAGTAACCGTTGCCCCATCCTTCCACATTGTAGGTGGCGATGGCGGACTCAACGTCCCACTCGGTTTTCATTTCGATTCGTCATGCGGCGGCAAGCCGCAAAGCGCACACTCAATCAGGGCGCCAAACATGCAAGCCTCCATAACCAAAATTTTCGCGAAATTTTCGCTTCACCCGATGCGATGAGATTTTGTGGCCTATGTCTCTTATGAGATGGATGCGACTTAAGCAGCACAACGCTTGTTTTTCATGCCCGCGCGGGTAGCGTTCATCGTGATGAGCAAAACGGTGATTGAGGTGCAAGTGCGGGCAGTATTGCCGACGAGCGGTG
>DASXYO010000119.1:0-10194 GCA_036502465.1 Chthoniobacterales bacterium | reverse complement strand
ATTCTCGCGGTCACCTCAAGCTCCCTGCCTGCCCAGGTAACGCTCACGGTCACCAGCGGCGCAGATCATCCTCCAGGCGGTCAAATAGAATCCCCGACAAGCGGCGATCTGCGCTATTGCATCAACTATATCCTCAATGAACAGGCTCAAGGGGTCAGCCAAGACTACAACGTGGTCTTTGCTCCCGGTATAAGTTCCGTTCAGCTCAGCGCCAGGCTGTCGATGGTTAATTTGCCTGGCTCCGATACCATCGTGATCGGTAACGCTGACCCGGCTACGCCTGTCGTCATTAGCGGTAACTCCGGCACGGGCGGATTCTTTATTCGCCGGGGCGTAGTCACCCTCCAGAATCTGACCTTCGAGAGTTTGAATGCGACCGGCGGCAATGGAGGCGATGGAGGTGGCGGTGGCATGGGGGCCGGCGGCGCACTTTTTATTGATACGGCCAACGTGACTCTCCACAATGTCACTTTTAGCAACTGCTCTGCCACCTCGGGAATCGGAGGCGGCTCCACTGGCTTTGGCGGCGGCGGTGGCGGTTTGGGGGGCAACGGTGGTTCCGCACAAGGTGGCGGAGGTGGTTATGCCGGTAACGGTGGGGACAATTACGGTGCCGGGGGCGGTGCTGGTGGAGATGGCGGAAGCAATTCCGGTGGTGGTGGCGGAGCAATCCTCGGCACCACTGGAGGAATCGGTGGCATTTCTCCGATTGACGCCGTGACCATAACTCCTTCTTCTCTTACCAGCCCGATTGCTCCTTTTGTTGTCGGTGGCGGCGGTTATGGAAGCAGCAACAATGGCGTGGGTGGAACAGGTGCGGGCGGTAACAATGCAGGAGGTCTTGGGGGCCTCGACGGTGACAGCACCGTGGGCGGCAACGGAGGTGACGGAGGTTCCCCGCAAATGGGCACTGGAGACGGCGGGAGCGGCAGCAGTTCGACGATCCTTCCCGGATCTCCCGGAGCTGAGGGTTTGTTAGGCGGAATGGGAGGAGGCGGAGGAGTCTATCTCAACGGTATCACCAGTGTTGGCAGCGGTGGCGGAGGCGGCGGCGGTTATAGCGGCGGCGGTGGGGGTGGCGGCACCGGCAACTTAAGTGGTGGAGGAGGTGGCGGCGGTGGCGGCCTCGGGGGAGGCGGCGGCGGCGGCTTCAGTGCCCTCGGCGGGAGTGGAACTTACGGCGGGGGAAACGGCGGCGACTCCAGTATCGGCGGTGGCGGCGGAGGCGGTGGCCTCGGCGGCGGAGGCGGCGGGGGTGGCTTCGGCTTTAACGGCATTGGCAACGCTGGCGCGGGCGGCGACGGCGGAGGTGGCGGTGGCGCTTACGTGGGTGGCGGCGGCGGTTACGGCGCCGGCGGCGGTAACCAGAATACCGGCGGATTCGCTGGCGGCGGCGGCAGCTTCGCCACAGGCGGTCTTGGGGGCGGCGGAGGTAGCGGTAACTTCGGGGGGTTTGGCGGTGGTGGTGGCAGCAACCAGAATGGCGGCACGGCTGCAACTGCCGGTCTTGCCACTCAAGGCGGCGATGGCGCTGCTTTAGGTGGCGCGGTCTTTCTCGGCAGCCCGAATGGATCTCCCACTCTCACTCTGACGGGCAATTGCAGCACTTCGAACAACTTCACCTCCGACAATTTCGGCGGCGCCTTCTCGGGCGGTGACGATTTTTTTCTCTATTCCGGCAGCACTCTCAACCTCATACCTAACGAAGGAGAAACAATCTCGATTAACCAATCGATCATTGACGACAGCGTCCAATCCATTCCCATATCGCCCGATTGGACGGCAGGATCGGGCACAGGCGCCAGTCTTCAGGTCACCGGAACGGGAACGGTTATCCTGGGCGGGGCGAACAGCTATATTGGTCCCACCACCGTCTCCGCGGGCACTCTCCGCCTGAGCAATAGCACACTCTACGCCGGTGGAGCCGGCCAGGACAGTCAGGTCGCCATCAGCGTGGGTGCGATTCTAAAAGGAACCGGCACCATCAATAGCCCTGTCACTGTGTCTGGAACCCTGTCTCCCGGAAACTCCATCGGCACCTTGACGTGTAATGCTCCACTCACCTTGTCCGCTGGCAGCCTGCTTCATATCGGGATCGATTCCAGCGGGACATCGTTAATTGCCGGCACCGGACCGGCGTCGTTGGCGGGTAATTTGCGGATTGATCTCGATCAAGGCGCTCATGCTGGATCCTACACAATTCTTACTGCGTCGGGCATTACAGGCACTTTTCACTCCGTCACATTCACGGGAGCAACTCCGCACTATTCGCTCTCCTATCTGCCGGTCGGAAACCCTACCTATGTGCAATTTGATCTTTTAGCTGCTACACCAACACCCACACCAACTCCGTCTCCGACAGCCACACCAACTCTGACTCCCACTCCGACAGCAACTGCGACGCCGAGTCCAGTCCCAACGCCGGCTCCTGGTCAGCTGGTCAATATTTCATCGCGAGCGAATGTGGCCAGTGGCGATGCCGTCAGCATTGACGGATTCATCATCAGCGGAAGCGCGCCGCTCAAAGTGTTAGTCCGGGCAGTGGGTCCCTCCATTGCGGCAAACGGTCAACCTCTTCCCGGCGTCCTCTTGGATCCGGTCCTGGAACTGTACGATGGCACCGGCTCCCTGATCTTTTCGAATGACGACTGGAGCGCGAGCGCGCAAGAAAGTGAGATTCAAGACAGCGGCCTGGCACCGGGCGACAGCCGCGAGCCGGCCATCATCGCAACCCTGCCGGAGGGCCCCTATACGATTGTCATCCGCGGCAAAAACAATACCACCGGGATCTCCTTGGGGGAGGTTTATGTGCTTCCGCCAAATAACGACTCAGAGCTGGTTAACATTTCCGGCCGCGCCTTCACTTCCGCGGGAAATGATGTCCTTATCACAGGCCTTATCGTCGGCGGGCAGACACCGAGGCCGACCCTGATTCGCGCGCTGGGCCCAACGCTGCGCGCGGAAGGGGTCACAGAAGAGCTGCTTGATCCAATGCTCGATTTGTATGACGGCAATGGCGAAATCTTAGGAAGCAATAACGATTGGGCGTCAGCCTCGAACCACGCGCAAATCCAGTCCACGGGACTCGCTCCTAACGACAGCCGTGAATCGGCCATCCTGATGACTCTGGCTCCAGGTAACTATACCGGGATCGTTCGCGGAGTCGATGGGGCCTCGGGAGTCGCCTTATTGGAAGCCTACGCGTTACCGTAAGCGAACGGAAGTGCGCAGCAGAGCGGGAGGGTTGACCATCGCCAACCACAACCGGCGGTAAGATTCCTCCGGTTACTTTCCTGCCCCAAAGGTGTAGTTGGCGAGTTGGAAGGTAACGTAGGCCGTTGCCCTCGAAGCGAGCGTCAGGACAGCGGGGTCGTTATTGGAAAGGTCATCACACCAGAGATTGGGCCGGTCGACGCAGCCGCCATCGTAGCTGGGTATGTTCCCTTCGTAGTTACCGAGATAGCCACCCCAGAGAGCTACTTCGTCCGGTCCCTTGCAGCAGTCCTGTCGCGTCAGAATGCCGGTATCGGGAATCCCGATCAAAGCGAATGAATTGGAGTCAGTGCCTGTGTTTCCAAATGGGGCGGACTGCGACGGCACACCGACGGAACTAAAGTAATCCGCGAAGAACTGGTTACCTATCTGGGAATCCGGGACTACGTTGGGCGGGAATTGGTTGACGTTATAACCGAACCTCGGATCAGCGATCTCGTAGTCAAAGTTAGGAGTCGCGGTCACATCGGCGTCGATGTCGAAGGCGATGAGGCTGCGCTCTTCCGAAGTAAGATGACTGGTGTAGTAGGCAGACCCGAGGAGGCCGATTTCTTCACCGCCAAACCAGATGTAGCGCAACTTGTTAAGCGTGGGCGTTCCCGACATCTGCAAGGCGATCTCCAAAATCGTGGCAGAGCCGGAGGCGTTATCAAGCATCCCGGGGCCGAAGATGGAATCGAGGTGAGCATCCACCACCACCACATGATTGGGATCGCCGTAGGGAGAATCGGCGATCACGTTGTAGTCCACACCAGACTTGGCCTGCAAGCGAATGTCGAGATGGACAACGGGTGACTCGCCCGCAGCGAACCGCCCGAGAAGGTCGGCCGCCATTGCGGGAGAAGTGACGGCGACGACGGGAATCTTTGCCTGCCGATGGAGACGCGGGCGTTGCATGCTCGTGCCCTCGATGGCCCGGTCATCCGCGCCCCGAGTCTCATATTGGGACGAGGGGTCGTAGAGAACGACAGCAGACGCTCCGGCCTGTTCCGCATTTGCAACCTGCGCGTCGTAGGGACAGTCGCCGCGCTGCAAGAGGGCGATGTCTCCGCGTCGAAAGTTTGCAAACTCTGCCGCGGAACAACCGGTTCCAGTGCCGGTCACCCGCCGGATGCGGGCGGTAAGGTTGGCGCCGCCCGATAGCCTGGCCATTACCCATTCTTTCTCCACCGGATAATTTCGGCCGGCCAGACTAAGTGTGGGAACGCCAACCGGCTGAAGTGCGCGATAGGAATAACTCTGAATAGTCACTGTATAGCCCGCCCGTCTCATCTGATTCGCGACATAATCCACCGATGCCCTGTAACCGGAAGTGCCGGTATCCCGATTGCCGTGCCCGTCGGTGCCGGGATGTTGGTCGGCGATTGTCTGAAAGCGCGTCAGGTGCTGCCAAAGGGAAGCCTGCTGGATGGCCGCGACCAGCTTTTCTGGCGTTTCCCGAACGGGCGCGCGCAGGTCGTTAGGCGAGCCGTTGTTCGCCGCGCCGGAGCGGGACGAGTTCGCAACTTGTGAAACGGCGTTTTCGCCAGTCATCGCGACGAAGGCCAGGCTAACCATCCCACTCAAGACAACACAATTGACCAAGCGGATCAGTTTCATCTTGAAGCCATTTTATCGGCTGGGTTGGCAGCAGACAAGTTCCGTTTCCGTCGTGCACGTTTCGAAACCCGTTGCCATCCCGGAAGCCGGTCCCTACGATAAAACCCATGAATTTTAGAAGCGCACGTTTCGTCGGCCCCTTCCTGGTCTGCCTGCTGGTTGCCGGGTCGCTTTCGTCGCTCCGGGCTCAGGCCGTCCGCGGGCTGGACGCGGTCCGGGTGGCAGGCGGATTTAATCTGCCGGTCTTCGCGACTGCGGCGCCGCGGGACAAAGCCCGGCTTTTTGTTCTGCAACAGGGCGGCCAGATTCGGATCATCGATCTGGCCAGCGGGACAATTAAGGAGCCGCCTTTTCTTAGTCTGTCTGTCTCAACTGCGGGAGAAGAAGGCCTCCTCGGGCTGGCCTTCGACTCGAACTACGCGGCGAATGGTTACTTCTACGTCAACTACGTCGTGCCGGGCGGCCTTTACGGACAAGGCGTGACGCGGATCTCCCGCTTCACCGTCTCTTCCAATCCCGATATCGCCGACCCGGCGAGTGAGAAGATCATCCTTTCCTTCGATCAACCGGAAAACAATCACAACGGAGGCTGGGTCGGCTTCAGCCCGAGAGCCGGCGATAGAGGCAATCTCTACATCGCGGCCGGCGACGGCGGGGCGGCCAACGACGCCGGCACCGGTCACATCGAGCCGGGCGGGAACGCGCAAAACCTCACCACCCTCCTCGGCAAGATGCTGCGCATTCATATCAACAGCGACGGCACCTACTCGATCCCGGCCGATAATCCCTTCGTTGGAATGCCTAACGTGCGCCAGGAGATCTGGGCCTACGGGATGCGCAATCCGTTCCGGGACAGTTTCGATCGCTCGTTAGGCACGTTCTTCATCGGTGATGTCGGCCAGTCTTCGCGCGAGGAAATCGATGCCGAAGCGAGCACGACGCCGGGAGGCCAAAACTACGGCTGGCGGGTGCGCGAAGGTTCGATCCAGAATCCCGCCTATCCGAACGACCCGGTCCCTCCGAATGCGATCGATCCGGCCTACGATTATCCGCACACCGTCGGGCAGACGATCATCGGCGGCTATGTCTATCGCGGGCGCAAGATCAGGAACCTGGTGGGAACGTATGTCTTCGCGGATTATCTCGGACCCAACACCGGGAATTTTACCGGAAGGATCTTTACCCTGGATTTCAACGGGACGGTGGCCTCTAATTTCCAGGACATCACGGCGGATCTCTTTCCGACGAAAGTGGGGAACTACCCGCTCCTCAATCCGACGTCGTTAGGCGAAGACGCCAACGGCGAGCTTTACATCTGCGACATCGGGAGCGGGAACGTTTTCCAGATTGTGCGCGGTCGTTAGGCCCAGTTTCGAGAGTCACGGGGAGGGCAGCACGCTTCGGAGTTGCGCGAGAGCCTGCTCGCAAATCGCGCGTTCTGTCGCAAGCTCTTTCGGCTTGTCCGCGTCGATCGAGGTCAGGGTGCCGTGGGTTCGGAGGTCGAGGAAGAGCTCACCGGATTTGTCATACCAATCGCGCGCCTTTTGCCAGGCCTGAAGCCGCTGCGCTTCGCTGGCGACCGCGTCCGCGCCGGACCGTGCGTAGCTGTCGGCCAGTTTTTCCTCGCAGAGCGCGACGTTGCGCGAATAGATCGCGTTGCTCGGATCGGCGGCCGCGAGTTCCTGGAAAATCTTCAGCCCCTGCTGCGCCTGCTCGGCCGCTGGCTGCGGTTGTCCCAGGCTCGTCAGGCTTTCGGCCAGATCGGTATGGGCCACGGCCAGATCGAAACGCGCCTGGGCGTTTTGCGGATCCTTGGCCGCAAATTGTTCGCGGATGGCAAAGGCTTTGCGCCGGCTTTCGAGTGCGCCGGCGAGGTCGCTGCCGGCGAAAAGCGTGTTGCCGAGCTGGTAATAGCCCCAGCCGACCGCGCGCAAGGCGCGCCCGTCGTTAGGGTCAGCCGCCGCCAGCTTTTGCAGCATCGCGACGCCGCGTCGGATGGCCGCGCTCGCCTCAGACTGGTGCGGATCGGTTACGCCGCCGATTTTCAGGAGATTGAGCGCGATGCTGCGCTGCAGTTTTGCGCTCGATTTATCTTCCGCGAGCAGTTTTTCGCGCAGGTCGAGCGCCTCCTGATAATTCGTTAGGCGAATCGCCTCCGACTTCGCGGCGTGGCCATAGCCGTCGGCCAGGGTCTCGTAGGCGCGCGCGAGTTCGTCCTGCACTGCGGGTGCCTTCGGATCGCTCGCCGCCAGACGCTCGAAGAGCTGCAACGAGCGTTGGTATTCGGCGATCGTCTGCGGGATATCACCCTTCACTTCCATGATATCTCCCAGCCCGCGGTAGGTTCGCCCGAGTTCCATCTCGGTCTCGGTCGTGGCCGCGGCCTGGCTGAGCGCTTCGCGGATGCGGGCGGCTTTTCGATAACTCGTTAGGGCGCCTTCTGTGTCGCCGAGGTTGGCGGAATAGGGATTGCCCTGGATGTCGCCCACTTTCTCGTAGGCGGTGGCCAGTTCGCGTTGCAAGGCAACGTTGTCGCCGGCTTCACGGGCGAGCCCGTCGAGATATTCGAGCGCCCGCGTCACGATCAAGCGCCGGGTCGGCGTTGAGCCCTGCAAATTCTGGACCGAATCGTGGATCTCGAACATGAGCGAATGCGCCAGACTGCGGACGTCGTTGAAGCGACGCTCGGCGCGGAGGCGCTGGACATTGGCGCGATGCGCTTCCCAGGAGGTCGCAGCGATTCCGGCGAGGAGCGTTAGACCGATGAGCAGAGTGGCGACCGCCCCGACCTTGTGCCGCCGGACAAACTTGGCCGCGCGATATCCGACCGTGTCTTTGTGCGCGCTGACCGGCAGGCCAACGAGATGGCGCCGGATGTCCTCGGAAAATTGGGCAACCGATTGGTAGCGGCGCTCCGGCTCCTTGCGCAGCGCCATCAGGACGATGTTATCGAGATCGCCGCCTAACGAGTGTGAATCGACGGCAAACGGCGCATCGCCCCGCCGCTTTCGGGTGGTGCTTGGACGTTCCGGTTCGGTTTCACAAATCAAACGCACAACCTCCTGCGGAGATGCGGTGCGCGTGCGGTAAGGGCGCTCGCCGGTCAGCAACTCGTAAAGCAAAACCCCAAGGGCATAGACATCGCTCGCAGTCGTGATGTTTTCGCCGCGCACCTGCTCGGGGCTGGCGTAATCGGGAGTCATCAATCCGATCGTGACCGCTGGTGTCGCGACGTCGTCTGCCTCGAGCAATTTTGCGATGCCGAAATCGAGCAGCTTCGGTTCGCCGTTCGTCGTCACAAGAATGTTCGACGGTTTCAGGTCGCGATGAATGACAAGGTGCTGATGCGCATACTGGACAGCGCTGCAAACTTTGCGGAAGAGATCGAGCCGCGCCTGGAGCGAAAGATTCTCGCGCCGGCAATACTCATCGATCGGCACGCCTTCGACGTGTTCCATGACAAAATACGGGGTCCCATCGGCGGCGATTCCCGCGCCGTGCAGGTGGGCGATATTCGGGTGGTTGAGGCTGGCCAAGATCCGCTCCTCGTATTGAAAGCGTTGCAGAATTTCCGCGCTCCCCATGCCCGGCCGCACCAGTTTGAGCGCGACCCGGCGATGCAATTCCAAATCTTCCGCGAGAAAAACGTCGCCCATTCCTCCGGCGCCGATGCGGGAGAGAATCCGGTAGCCGTCGATCCGCAGCTGGAGGTCCGGCGGCGTCTCGTGCGCGAGGATTTCGGCGGCGCTGGCGATCGCTCCGTCCTCGATGAAATCGGCCGCCTTTTCGTGGGAGCGCAGGAGCGATTCCACCTCCGCGCGAATGGCCGGATTTTCACAGGCCGCGTCCAGATAGGCGGCGCGCGCCTCCGGCGGCTGCTCAAGGGCCGACTTGAAAAGCTCGGCTACGCTCTCGCTCTTTTCGGGCATCGTTAGGCCGATTCGTTTAGTTCCCGGAAGAGCCAGGCTTTGGCGAAACTCCAGTCGCGCAAAACCGTCTTGGACGAAACCTTCAGCACTTCCGCAATTTCCGCGGCAGCCAGACCACCGAAAAATTTCAGCTCCACCACTTCGGCTTCCCGCGGATAGCTCGCGGCGAAACTTTGCAGGGCGCCGTCGAGCTCGATGAGGTCGGGCGCGCGTTCGTGCGCCAGTTCGCGGGTTTCGTCGAGGTAGATTTTCTCCAAGTTCCCACCGCGCTTTTCCGCCTGGTGCCCGCGCGCGTGATCGAGCAAAACGCGCCGCATGAGCTGTGCAGCCACGCCGCAGAAGTGCGCGCGATTTTTCCAGTCGACCCGCTTTTGGTCGATCAACTTGAGATACGCCTCGTGCACGAGCGAGGTGGCTTGCAGCGTATGATCGCCCCGCTCGCGCCGCAGGTAATCATGCGCCAACCGGCGCAGCTCTTCGTAGACCAGCGGCATCAGGCGTGCCGCGACAGCCTCGCGGTCCTCACCCCAATCTTTCAGGATCTGCGTGACGTCCTGCGACGGATCAGGCTGGAGCGGCGTTTGCACTTTTTCTTGGCACGAAGATTAAGCCGGTCCCGCGCCGCGAAGCGAAGTTATTTTCCGTTCCAATGTCCGTTTCGGGCCTCGTTCTTTCGCGTTGCTAGCGAAGGAACAATTCACTGAGCCGGGAAAAATCCATGAACAAGTTACTAATTTTTATCGCCTTGGCAGCGATCGCGATCCTGAGTGCGCATCCAGTCGAGGCAAACAATTTCGCCTACATGAGTGTATTTGGCGGCGACTTCGGAACGGTCGATCTGACGACGGGAGAGTTCTCGAAACTGGGCAACTCCGGCCAGTCGCTCGCCGGCTTCGGGGTGGCGAACGGGATCCTTTACGCGACCGACTTCCATACCGGGATCGGAACTCTGTATACGGTCAATCCGAGAGACGGCAGTCTCACTGCGGTTGGGGATTCGTCGGTCAACATCGACATTTTCGGCTCAACCACGAGCGGACTCTTCGCGGTCGGAATCGATGCAAATCTCTATGCGATCAACCCGGCGACCGGCGCCGCGACGCTGATCGGGCCGACCGGTCAAGCCTTTGGGACGTGGCGGACCCTTTCCGTTAACGCGAGCAAGCTGTATTTCGCCAACGGGACGAATCTTTACACACTCAACACGACGACCGGAGCGGCGACACTGGTCGGCGACATGGGCGGTCTGCAATTGGGATCGATTCTGATGGAAGGGGGCGTTCTCTACGGCGGAGAGGAAACACCGACACTGGAGGTGGACACACTCAACACCACGACCGGCAAGGCGACTGCAAAAGCCGCTGTGAGTGGCACTACGAACCCGTTCTACGCG
>DASXYO010000118.1:0-4003 GCA_036502465.1 Chthoniobacterales bacterium | reverse complement strand
GTAGTTGAAATAGACGTTCCCGGAAAGAACCGAGGAGCTGATGAGCGTCTGGTAATCGGAGAGGCTGTAGTCGAGCCCGGCGGTGAGAAACGTTTTGCCGGTGAGCGAGTAGTTGGCGTTCAAGCGCGTGGAATAGATGTTCACGCGCGTGCGCCCGGCGACGTCGAGGTTCGTCCGGGTGAAGGTGGTGCCCGTGCCGGTATCGGCGTTCAGGCCGGTGCCGTTCAGAATCTGGACGTCCTGGGCCAGGCTCAGGGTGAGGAGAGGGAAGCGATATTGGCCGGTCAGGGAAATGATATGCTGGAGCGCGTCGTTCTCGGAATGGTTGACGAAAAAGAAGGCGTTAGGCGCATAGGTCAGGGCAACATAATTCCCGTCGGCCTGGCCAAACCCGACGTCGATCGTCGGCTCGATCGTGGTGTAGATGTCGTCTTCCCGATTGCTCGGATTCAGGTTGATGTTGTCGTCATAGACCGAACGGACCGCGAGGCTGACATGATACTGGAGCCGGCGCGGGGTGGCAGATTCCGCCTGGCCAACGATTCCCTCGAGCGCCGGTTGCGGGAGATCGGGCTCGGGGGGCAATGCCGGCTGCACTTCCTGCGCGTGCGCGGTTTGGTCCACGATGTGGGCCTCTTTCGCGGCCAGCGTGTCATCCTCGATCGCCGCCTGCGCGTCCGGGCTGGTCGCGGCCTCTGTCGTTAGGCCAACCAGGTTGGCGGCCACGAGAACGAGCGCGATCCGAATCCAAACGCGGCGGCCGCGTGATGGAACAATGTTCGCGCGACGAGCGCCAGCGGGGCTTTTCACCGCGGAAGAATGGGGAAGAAACTGGGATGAGGGAAGACCTTTGTGAACATCACCATTTCCTCGCGCCGGATTGGTCGCGGCGCGGCAAGAGGAACGCCCGGTCGATCCGCTCTCTCTCCGATCGGAGAGACACGGTCGCCAGAAAAACCAACGCGCCGAGCGTCGTAATCAGTGATTTGGGGGACACTCACCGATCCTGCAGTTTGGATGTTTCTCCAGAAACTCCCGAGCTTCTCTCGGAGAGAAATAAAGCGTGTGGCAGCTGTCCGGGTTGGGACACTGACAGCAGATCGGCACCTTGCGGCGATGGCGCGAACGGCGACGGCGGTCGCCCGCGTCGGTGTCGTTCGGTGCGTCATAGACCGCAGCGGCCTCGCTCTGGATGTCGGCCTTCAAATCAGGCCGCATTTTCGTGGCGGCCGCGACATAGGGAGCCGACTCTTTCTTCGGCACGGTCACGAGAACCGTGGAGAGAGCGTCGAGGAAGGTATTCGCGTCAGCTTGTTTTGCGTCTGTTTTTCCGCTCGCGGCGACTGCCTTGGTGATCTCCTCGGATGGTGACGCCAAAAGCCAGCTCGTGACGGAGACAAAGCAAAGGGCGGAAAGGCCGAGGAGCATGGCGGCAAGCCACGTTCGGGGAGTGTGTATTTTCATAGGTTTGGGTTTAACTGGGCGCGATTATAGGAGCCGGCCTTTTTTAGGCAAGAAAAGTTTTTCACAATTTTTCAAGGGCGCCGGGAGAGCCTTTACTACTTCCAAGGAGCAAAACCGAAGCCAAAATCCTTCTGCAAACGCACGAGGCGTTTTTCGATGCGCAGGATCTGGAGCACCTCCGCCTGCGTGGCCGCATCCGATTGCGACGCGGCCCGCGGTTCGGTCTCATTCGACGGCCATTCCGAGAAATAGCCCGCGCTCAGGTTCATCGGAGGGCGGCCGCCAGCCGGTTTGAAATGAATCTTGCCCCGGGCCGACATGGCGCGCGTCCGGTTGCCGTTGACCGCGATCTTGAAAGTGCGCAGGTCGAAGGCGGTGAGGTCGCCGGCGGGCGTCTGGATGAAAATTCTCGACCGCATCTGGGACTGTCCGATCACGACGAAAAGAGTGCCGTGGAGAAGCCGGATCGAAGCTTCGCGAGCCTTCATCGGGTGGAGCGTTTCGTCGCCGTTCCGGGCGAAGCGCAGGCGGGTGATCTCGATTTCGGTCCCACCCTCCAGTTGGACGAGAATGCCGGGAAGCAGCATCAGGTCGAGGCGGCTATCACGAGAGGTCGTGACCTTCGCGCCGGGCAGAAGCCATTCGTTAGTCGTGAGGCGGGAGGTGTGTCCGGCAACTGTCTTCTCGGCCGAGCCTTCGACCGCCAGGGCGGCGCTCGAGACCTCACGTTTAAAAAACGGGCGGCAGGAGGTGATGCAGAAGAGAGCAAGCAGGCAAAGCCCATGCGGAACAGTGCGCCTGAGAAATACGGCTGATTTCGTTTTCGAGCGATCCACTGTGTTAACCCAATCTTTTTCCCGGGGCGCGGTGACCCATTCTGCAAGCCGGCGGCTGATCTGCAAGAGCGATGCTAGAATGAGGAATGAAGTTCGCGCCTTTTCTCTTCGTTTTTCTGCCGTTGCTCGCGCTCGCTGCGGAAGATTCCGCACCGAAATTCGACGCCCACGCCGCGGAACGCTTTGCGCGTCTCGCGCTCGCCTGCGTGCACAAGGAATATCCAAACAAGATCAGCCATGTGCTGAACAGCGACGCCGACGTGGCGCCGCCGCGAAAACTGACGCCTGCCTTCTGCGGTTGCTTCGACTGGCATTCCTCCGTCCACGGGCACTGGCTGCTGGCCAGGCTGGCGCGGACTTTTCCCGAGGCCGATTTCACGAAGGACGCGCGCGCCGCGCTCGAGCAGAGCCTGACGACCGCGAACATCAAGGCCGAGGTCGCCTATTTGAACGGCAAGGGCCGGGCCAGCTTCGAGCGGCCGTATGGGCTCGTTTGGCTTCTCCAATTGGCGGCCGAACTGCGCGAATGGGACGACCCGCTGGCCCGCCAACTGTCCACCACCCTGCGCCCGCTCGAAGAGGTCGCGGTGGGAAAGTTGTCGACCTGGCTGCCGAAACTTTCCCATCCCGTCCGGATCGGTGAGCACGACCAGACGGCTTTCGCGCTCGGGCTGATGCTGGATTACGCGCGGGTGAGCGGGAACGAGGCGTTCGGCAAGCTGGCGGCCGATTCGGCGAAGAAATTCTTTCTGGCGGACAAGAATTGTCCGCTGGCCTACGAGCCTTCCGGCGAGGATTTCCTCTCGCCCTGCCTGGGCGAGGCCGACGTGATGCGGCGAGTGCTTTCGCCTAACGAGTTTGCGAAGTGGCTGAGCGATTTCATGCCGCAGATACCGAGCAGGGCCTCGACCGATTGGCTCCCGGTGGCGGTCTCACCCGACCCGAGCGATCCGAAGCTGGCGCATCTCGATGGTTTGAACCTGAGCCGGGCCTGGATGCTGGAGGGAATCCTTTCGGACCTCCCGCCTAACGATCCGCGGCGCGCGGCCCTGGCGGCCACGGCCGAGGCGCATCGCCGGGCTGGATTGGCCGCCGTCACGGGCGAGCATTACGAAGGCGGTCACTGGCTGGGGAGCTTCGCGGTTTACCTGACGACGCGGCGCGGGATCGCAGCGGAGAAAACGACCGATCGTTAGGCGATGAATTTGCCGGTCGCGCCAGTTATGGGATTGCTGGAGTTTGTCATGGACTTCAAACGTGCTGGAGGGACGACCGCCGTGTCGTCCGAGATTCGGGGGCGAGGGTATCGAAGGCCGGATTGGTTAGAAACATCCTGGACGGGACAGCGCCCGTCCCTCCAGAACCTGTTTCGGAGCAAGAATGCCGTGCGTTTGTGGTGCATTCTTGGCGCGTTATTGAGCATGGTTGTAACTTCTGCGGCCAGGGAGGTGCAGCCCGGGCCGAAGCCGACTCCTCCGCCGCCTGCTGTCGAGTCGTGGGCGATGTTGTTCCAGATGATGGATCGCCTCCGGAGCGCCGTCACGCGGCATGACCTGACCCTCGTCCACATCGAAGATCCGGTCGCAAGCACGGCGGTCTCGAAGTTGATCGGTGAACTGGTTAATTCGCCTGACGCCGCGGCGCAGAAGATTGCCTGGACCGTGTTCGTTAGGGAAATCTCCGCCCTGCACACCGCGGCGGAC
>DASXYO010000117.1:0-10421 GCA_036502465.1 Chthoniobacterales bacterium | reverse complement strand
GTCTTCACGGAAACGCCCGAGGCGAAGACCCCGGCGACCTTTCTCGACCACATCCGGGCGGGGAATTGCACCGCCCATGGCGAGGGCGGCACGCCGCTCGCCCTGTCGCACGGCTTCTACAATACCCTCTTGAGTTTCATCCAGGATCGGTTCACCGCCCGGCTCGGGCCGAGCGCCGGCCTGGTCGAGAAAATGTTCTCCCGCTTCATGGAAGGGCGCGACCCGACCGAGTTTTCCCTCAAGGAGAAAGCCGGCTTCATCACCCAGGGCGTTCTGTCGGGAAAAATCTTCGAGTTGGCCAAGCCCGGGAACATTTCCTTGTGGCGGGAGCTCTCCGGCTACTTCGCCCGGCCCGAGGTGAAGGCCCAGATCGCGCATGAGATCGCCGATGTGACCGAGCCGGAGCGCCGCACGTTCATTATGGCGAATGCCGCCTGCGAGCAGCTCACGTTTCGCTTCTTCGAGAAGTTCGTCCAACAGATCCAGGCCGGGAACGTGATCGAGAGCATCCAGGCCCTCTCCAGTATCGCGCCCATCCTGGTCGTGCTCGCTCCATATATCTATGCGTTCCACAGCCAGGCGCCTAATCGCCGCTGGTTACGGGAGATTTGTCGCGACTTTACCGGCGCCATCCCGCCCGTCTTGCAGAATAACAAGCGCGCCTGGTTCACCGACACCCTCGAGGACGTGAACGGCGTCTCCACCACCATCCGCAAAATGGCCGCCGAGGCCCGTGACGCCGGGAAAGAACTCGTCGTCGTCACTTCGCGCAGCGAGCTCACGATCGACGGCCTTCCGATCAAGAACTTCCGGCCCATCGGCGAGTTCGAGCTGCCCGAGTATGAACTGCAGAAGCTCAGCTTCCCGCCCATCCTGCAGATGCTCGACTACATCCAGCGCGAAAACTTCTCCGAGATCATCATCAGCACGCCCGGCCCGATCGGTCTCACCGCCCTCCTCGCCGGGAAGATGCTCAACCTCGAGACGAGCGGCATCTACCACACCGATTTCCCGCAATACATCCGCATCCTGACCGAGGACAGCTTCCTCGAGAGCCTCGCCTGGAAGTTCATGCACTGGTTCTACGGCCAGCTCGACACCATCTTCGTGAACTCCGAGCAATACCGGCAGAGCTGGATCGATCACGGGATCGATTCCGCCAAACTCAAGATCCTCCCGCGCGGTCTCGACACCCAGCTCTTCACCCCCGGCCGGAGCGAGCCGGATTTCTGGAAACAATTCGGCAGCAACAGCGCCGGGGTGCGTCTTTTATTCGTTGGGCGGGTCTCGAAAGAGAAGGATCTCGATATCCTGGTGCAGGCTTTCCACAAACTCCGGGCCGAGAAGCTCCCCGTCCAGCTCTCGATCGTCGGCCACGGACCTTATTCCGCCACGCTCGCGAAGATGATGCCGGAAGCCTGTTACACCGGTTACCTGAACGGCACCGAGTTAGCCAAGGCCTATGCCTCCTCCGATCTCTTCGTCTTCCCGAGCACGACCGACACCTTCGGGAACGTCATCATCGAAGCCCAGGCGGCCGGGTTACCGGTCATCGTCTCCGATATCGGCGGACCGCGCGAGCTGGTCACGCACGAGGTGAACGGACTCATCACCAAGGCGCTCGATGTCTCGGACTTCGCGGCCGCCATCCGCCGTCTGGTCGAGGATGAACCGCTCCGCAAGGAGATGAGCGCGGCCGCCCGGCACAGCGTCGAGGATCGGAGTTGGCCGAGCGCCTTCCGGAAATTCTGGGCCGCGACCGAGCTTGCCTAACGAGTAAGGGAATCTTCGGCGCTCGCGAACCTATACCTCCCGGCGTTGCGCGATTCGCAGCTTCACGATCGTCTTGACGAGCGCGGCGGGCAGCGGTTTTTCGGGCTGGAAACGAATCGTGCCTTTCTCCGTCTCGTAACCGGCGAGGTCCTTCTTCATTTCGCGCAGGATCGAACCGGGATAAAAGGCGCAATGCTTCGTGGCCGCGCCATAGGACACGAGCAGTTTCCCATCCTGGCGAAAACCCGGGATGCCGTAGCTGATGCACTCCTCCGCCCTGGGCGCGGCGGCTTTGATTGCCTTGCGCAACTTCTCGAGTGCGGAACGCTTCTCTTCGGTCAACTCGGCGAGATACTCATCTGTTGTCGTTGGTGTGGATAATGAAGGCATAAGAAAGTGGTTTGCGGCATGGTAGCGATCCGCCCGATTATGGGAAGGAAAATCCGAACCGCCGCCTCCCCGCCGGCACGACAGTCACCGCCCCAAAGGCTCCCTTTGCCCAACCAATAAAGATTGCTTTTCGACGGCGCCACCGTTATGCAGAGGGAAGGTCAGCGGGCGAAGAGTCCGCGAACCAATTAACCAACCATTCATCCTATGAAAAGAGCCATCCTACTCTGCGCGGTTATCGGCCTCACTTATCTGGTGGGCGCCTGCACCAACCAGCCCACCGACCGGACCACCACAAACAGAAACTCGGGCTTCTACCGCAACGGCGACGTGGCCCCGATCAACGGTGGCGGCGCGGGCCCGATCGCACCCAAGCAGCGCACCCAACCCTAGGTCGTTAAAGTCAGCGCGGGAGGTAACACTGGTGTGACCGGTGTCGCCCGCGAAGTCCTATATTGTCGGTTCGTGTCCTGAATTGTCGGATACATCGGCCCGCAGGCACGGAGTTAGAAGCCAGGCTGCAGGTTGGCGGCAAACCGGCCCCGGATTCAGGCCTTAAACTCCGCCTGCACCTCCGGCCACTGGAAGAGGAGGATGGTCGCGATCCCCAGGATCGTTCCGTAAGGGATCCAGATGCAGTTCAGACCCGCCATCGTGTAGATAAGGATCTTGTGCTTGCGCTTCCTGATGCAATGGCCCGCATAGATCGTTAGGCCGCCCAGCGTCCACCCCACCAGGATGATGAACCCAATCACCCCGGCGATGACCCGAAAGAGCCAGGGCGGCGGAGCATCGCTTTTGTGCGCGACAGTCGTCGCGGGCGCGGGCAGGCCGGGCGCCAGGGTGTAGGCCGGCCGCGGTGTCGGCGTGCCGTGACTCCACGCGTCGGGTGGAATGAAGGACATGCCGAGAACGAGAAAGAAGTGAAAGAGCAAAAAGGAAACCATCGCCGCCCCGATGCCGCCGGAGATGTAATAAGCGATCGAGAGCAAACGCAGCCGGTCCACCGCGATGATTTGGCGGGTCGAGTCGAGCGGCGGCGGATCGATCATACCTAACGAGGCAAGGGCAAAATCTGTTTGCCCGACCAGCTGCCTGGTCCGCAAGGGGCACAGTTTGGAAACATGACGCACCCCGTTATGCCGGAGCCGAGGGGCGCGGGCAAGCTGTTTCCGCTTTTTCCTGTACCGCCCGCAAGCTCTGGAGCGGGGCGTGCATTTCTGAAAGCGACGAAGCCGGTCCGGGTAGCGCACGCGTCTCGCGTGCTGGTCCCGCCGTCCCGGCGGGACAAACTTTTCCCCTTCGGCGGCCCGAGGAGGGAAGTCCGCGACGGCGGGACGCCGTCGCCCGCACCCGAGACGTGTGCGCTCCCCGGAGTTCCTCGACTCATCCCGTGAGGGACAGGAAGCGGTTCAGACCTCGATGAGGCCTTCCTGCACGGCGAACACGACCACCTGGATCGAGGAGTCGAGATTCAACTTCCGCAGGAGTCTGGTGCGGTGGGTTTCGACGGTGCGCGGGCTGATGCCTAATTCACCCGCGCTGTCTTTCGCTGCGCTCCCCTTGACGATGAGGCGCAGGATGTCCATCTCGCGCCGGGTCAACGGCTCGATCGGGCCGCCTTCCTCGCCGAGCGCTTCGCAGGCCGCGCTGATCCCGCGCGAGCGAAAATGATGATGGCAGCGCACCGCCTCGAGCGCGGGGAAGAGCCCGTCGAGATCTTCACTCTTCAAGAGACAGCCGCGCACGCGGGAGTGAAAGATGCGGCGCAGGATATAAGGCGTTTCCACCCCGCTGTAGATGAGGACCTCGACGGCCGGGGCCCGTTTCCGGATCTCGTTCGCCGCCTCCAGCCCATCCATCCCCGGCATTTTGTAATCCATGATCACGATATCCGGCTTGAGGACGACGGCCTTGGCGACGGCGTCCGGGCCGGTCGCGGCGACGGCGCAGACCTCCCATTGCTCGCGCTGGAGCGCGAGCCTGGCTTGCAGGCCTTCCCAAACTACCGGGTGGGCGTCAGCGACAAGAATACGGGTGAGTTTCATCCCGGGGAGAAACCGTTGCAGGGCAGATCATTTTCATCGCGGGTTGTTTTAACAAAGGATCGGGTGAAGGGGAAAGCCTTTTTTTCGGGTCAGGACCGCGCCGGACTCGCGGCGGGAGTTTGCAAACTCGATCAAGTCCGCGGAAAACCTGCGTCAGTTGTCGCGGAACTTGCGCAACTCTTCCAAAAACTGGATCCAGTTTTGCGGGAACTCGATCAAGTTTATCGAAAACTTGCGCAAGTTTTTGGAGAACTCGACGCAGTTTTTGGAGAACTCGACGCAGTTCCTGGAAAACCTGCGTCACTTGCCAAAAAACTTGCGCAAGTTTTTCGGAAACTCGACGCAGTTTTCCGAAGACTCGACGCAGTTTTCCAAAAACTTGCGCAGGATTTCCTTAAACTGGGTCGAGAATCCGCCCCACTCGATCCGGATCGGGGCAAAATCTACGAGTTTGTACGGAGGTCGACTCCGTAAATACTCGTAATTTCAGGGGGTAGGTGGCATGCGGGCCAGGCAACTGCTTCTGGTAGGGTTTATGTTAAAATTGATCTCAGGATTCGGAGATTACTCAGCGGACGGGCTGGCACACCTCGGTGATACCGTGGCGGCCAACCTGCCGTTGATCGCGATCTTCAGCACGTTAAAGCCAACGCCGGCGGCGATTAAAGCCGCGGCGGACGCATTACGGGCTGCGATGGCGATGTACGGGCCGGGCCGGGCGCAGGCGATAGACGCCGCGTTCGCTGTGCTGGCGAAACTACTTGCGGAGGTGGCGGTCAACGCCCCGCAAATACCGGGTGTGACCGATACGGACCTGGCGGAGATCGGGTTGCCGAAAGCGAAGCCGCCGTCCCGCACCATCTACCCGGCGGGGATCTGCGAGAACCTCGTCGTGCGTCACGGCCCGGCGCAGGGCCAGGTGCTGGCGCGTTGCAAACCGGCCGGGCGAACCATTCGCATCTACGAAGCGCAATGGACGCTCGATCCAAACGGCAACGATTGGATCGACCTGGGGACGTTCTGCAATTCGCGGGCCTTTGACTTCAACGGCCTGCCGCGCGGGAAGGACGTCTGGATCCGAGTGCGCGCGCGCAACATCATCGGACCAGGTCCCTGGAGCGATCCGGCGACCATCATGGTCACTTAGGCGACAGCGATGGGGAAGGGGGAGCGCCGGGGGAGAAATCCTCCGGCGCTTATCTTTTGCGGGGGAATTCCGGTGCGGCGGAAGGCTGCCGGGAGGGTTCAGGAGATGACGAAACGGACGGATTCGGAGGTCTGGAGAGGCCTTGGATGATATTTTTGAAATATGTTCTTGTCGTTAGTGTGACCATAATGTAAGACTCGGCCGCAATGTTCGACAAATACCATTGGTTTATTAAACGTCAGCGGCGGTTCGCCATCGGCGGGCTCGCAGGTCTGGGAATGCTGGGTCTGGCAGCGGTGCCTTCGATTCACGCGCAAGGCACAGACGCCCCCGAGATCATCGTGCACGGGGAGGCCGTCCCGAGACCGACGCCGCACGACGATTGGAAGGCGAAGCTCGACCACATCATGAGCGAAGTCTCCGGCACCGAGATCACGGTGACGAAGAAAGCGACCGTGATTAAGCTCAACCAGCAGCCGCCGGTCGAGAACAACAACCTGCAGGAGCTTTTCACGAAGGCGCCCGGCCTCCAGGTGAGCGAACAGAACACACCAGGGCAGTTCAATTTCACCTATCGCGGCCTGGGCAACCCGCAGGAGTCGGAATTCGTCACTGTGCTGATGGATGGCGTGCCGCTGGCGAGCGATTGGATCGGCTTTCCGACCCTCTATTTCCTGCCCAACCCGCGCAGTGTGAGCGAAATCCAGGTGATCCGCGGCGGCAGCAGCCTGCTCTACGGGCCGGAGCCCGCACCGGCGGTCAACTTCGTGACCAAACACCCGGAACCGGGTGCGCCCTGGAGTTTCTATACCGAGCAAATCGGCGGCACGGATGGTCTTTACCAGACTTACAACGCGATCGAGGAAGCGAACGGTCCGTTTGAGTTCCGCCTCGATGGCACCTACGCGCGCTCCGATGGACAGCGCGACAACAGCGCCTACCACCAATGGCAATCGAACCTCTACGTCGGTTATCGGCCTAACGAGGACCAGCACATCTCGCTCGATTTCCACGCCTCGCAGTTTGAAGGCGGCGATCCGGGTCGACTGACCATCCAACAGTTCAACGATAACCCCGACTTTGCCCCGGCCCCGAACGATCGCGCCTGGGTGGATCGCTATTCGGTCGTCCTGAGCGACGAATGGAATATCTCCCCGGACTGGCTGCTGCAGGCCAAGGGCTGGTACACGCACCAGGACATCGATAACCGGAACCAGAGCTTCCGCGGCGCGCCTCCTTTCCAGACGACGCTGCAAAATGATGAGTTCAATAACGGCGGCGCTGACATTCGGCTGCGCCTGAAGTGGGGCGATGGCTCATTCCTCAAGGGAAGTGCCCTTACTTTCGGCGGCACGATCTATCATGGCGATGCACCGCTGAATCGTTATAGCACTTTCGATCTCACGGCCGATCGCTTCGATACCTCGGGCACGCACACGCTCGATCAATCGCGCAGCTCGGATTACCAGGCGTTCTTCGTCGAGAATATTTTCCGCATCGGCAAGTTCCACATCGTGCCTTCCTTCCGGCTCGATCACGAATCGGTCGATGTCGACACCACCATCGGGCCGACCCTCGGCTCACGGAGTGCGGATCACACCGTCCCGCTCTGGGGGATCGGACTCGGGAATGACTTTGGTCACCTGAACGAGACTTACTTCAGTGCCTCGTCTGGCTGGCGGCCGACACGTTACTTCGATATCTCTTCTCCATTCCAGCCGCTCAACGCCGCGAACACACCCGATCCCTTTAAGTCGACAGACTTCGAGCTCGGTGTGCACGGCACGCCAATCAAGGGTCTATGGTATGACCTTGGTCTGTTCTGGATCGAGTTTGAGAACCGCACCGAGACCCAGGCGTTCTCACCGACTGACTTTGTGATCGTAAATAGCGGCAGCACGCGTCACCGCGGCTTCGAAGGCGAAGTAGCTTATGACTTCATGGAGCTCTTCCATCACGACGTGGTGCCGGAAAACGTGGACGGCTATGCCAAGGACAACAAAGACTCGGATGGTCCGATCACCCGGGCCACGCAAAGCTCCTTTGTCGGCTGGCATCTGAATGTCTTCAGCAATCTCCAGGTCCTCGATGCGGAGTTTACCGACAGCCAGATCCCGGGTTTGGTCGGCAATACGCCGGCCTACTCGCCGAGCGTGCTCGCCAAGGGGGGAATCCAGCTTTCCAAGGATAACTGCTTCGACGTAACCTTCAGCGCGGTCTATGTCTCCGAGCAATTCTGGGCCGACGCCAACACGGGCACTCCCACGATCCCGGCCAAGATCCCGTCCTACGTCGTCTTCAACGTGGCCGGCGACGTCAAGCTGACGAAAAACCTGAAACTGATCGCCGGTATCTCAAACCTGGGCGACGAGAAGTATTACTCGCGTGTTTTCTTCAATGGTTCGATCGAGCCGGCGCCTGGCCGGTCTGGTTACGCGGGACTCTCGCTGCAGTTCTAGGAAGAGTTACGCAGGAAGTTAGGCGATCACCAAGCAGCCGCAGAGTTCCCGAGTGAACTCTGCGGCTTTCTTGTTCTGCTAAGGAATACTACGACGCGATTTCACGCGGGTGGCTTTGCGCACCGGGACCGGGGTGGCCTCGTCCTGCGGATATTTCTTCGTGGTCGGCCAGATCAGGCGCCATGGTTGGGAGCGCAGGGTGGCGGTGAAGTCTTTCGTGTTGCTGATCGTCGCCTCCAGCTCGGGGCCGAGCGTGGCGAGGGCGCGCTTTAGCTTCTCCGAACTGTCCCGGAAGTTAGCCAGGGTCACGGTGATGTTGTCGTTCTTCGTGAGTTGGTCACTCAGATCTTCGATGTGAGCGAGCGACTTCGAGAGATTGCTGTCGGGCGCGGTGATTTCGTTGAGATGCTCGGTGAAGATCTTGAAATTACCGAGGGCAAGGGTGAGGGGAGCGTTGTCGTCGGTGATCTTGTTCAAGTTTGCAGCGGTGGCCTGCAAGGTCTTGAAGGTGGCGGTCGCCTCCGTCGCGACGGGACCGACCATGCCAAGCAGCTTGGCGATGGCTTCGCCGAAATCGGGGACGCGGTTGCCGGCGAAGACCTGGCCGGACTCGGCCTGCCCAGAGTGATCGTTCCCGCCGGAGATATCGATGGCGGTATCGCCTAACAAACCGAGGGTCATGAGGCGGACGTTGGAATTCTTGTAGACGACGGCGGCGCGATCGACCTCGACGTCGATCCGCACCTCGAATCGCGGGAGCGCCTTGGGATCGGCTCCGTCGGTCCCGGTGACGGTGCCGAGGTTCCCGGCCGCTTCGAGGGCGTGGGCGGCTTCTTCGCGCGAGACGGGCGAGTTCAGCGACTTTACCTGGCCGATTTTGCGCCCGGCGAGGAGGACGGGCGCGCCGAGTTTAATCCCGGCGGCGTTGTCGAAATAGAGTTTGTAAACAACCAGCGGGCGGAAGAGGCCGGGCGCACCGAGCATGATGAGGATCACGGTTAGGATCGCGACCGTGCTCAGGACGAGCAGGCCGGTCATGATCTCATTTCGTCGCAACTGCATCTTTGCTTCCTTCCAGGATAGGGCCTTCGGTGCTGCCGCTCAGGAACTGCTGCACAACCGGATCTTTTGATTGCTTGAACTCGTCAGGCAAGGCATCGGCGATGACCTTACCCTGATAAAGCATAGCCATTCGCGTGCCGATGCGAAAGGCGCTGTCCATCTCATGCGTAACGATAATCGAGGTGACTTTGGAGTGCTCGGTCAGGCTGATGATTAATTCGTCGATGACCGAACTGATGACCGGGTCGAGCCCGGCGGAGGGTTCGTCGAACAGGATGAGCTCGGGATCCATGATAAGCGCGCGGGCGAGGCTCACGCGTTTACGCATGCCGCCGCTGAGTTCGGAGGGCATCTGGTCTTTCGAGTCGAGCATGCCGACGAGTTCGAGCTTTTCTTCGACGAGTTTGTCGATCTCGGCTTCCGTTTTGCGGGTCAATTCCTCGAGGGGAAGGGCGACATTGTCGTGGACGTTTAGGGAGCTGAGGAGGGCGGAATATTGGTAAACCATCCCGATCCGGGCGCGGACCTGCTGGAGCTTGCGGCGCTTCAGGCGCGAGATTTCGAATTGCTTGAAGAAGACCTCGCCGGAAGTCGGCTGAAGAATTCCGAGAATGAGGCGGAGGATCGTGCTTTTGCCGCTCCCGCTCTGGCCCATAATAACGAGGCGATCGAGCGGATTGACCTTGAGCGAGACGCCATCGAGCACTTTTTTGCCGGGAAACTCGAGCCGCACATCGCGCAGCTCGACGACATGATGCGAAGGCTCGCTCACGGGAAAAAGACGATGTAAACGATGTTAAAAAGCGTGTCGAAACCGATCACGACGGTGATCGCGGTGACCACGCTCGAGGTCGTCGAAGTGCCGACGCCGGCCGCGCCGCCCTTTACGGTAAGCCCGCGATAGCACGCGATCGCGCCGATGAGCAGGCCGAACATGAAACTTTTCAAGACGCCGGTCACGATATCGCGAATAAGCAGCGAGTGGATGACGAGGTCCTGGAAATAAACGAAGGCGATATTGAAGTACGCGCGCGAGATGAGCGCGCTCGCGAAGATCGCGGCCACGCTCGAGATCACACTCAGGCAGGGCATGAGGGCAAAGAGCGCCAGCATCCGCGGCGCGACCAAAAAGCGGAGCGGCCCGATCCCCATCGCTTCGATCGCCTCGACTTCCTCCGAGACCTGCATCGTGCCGAGCTCGGCCGTGAACGACGCGCCGATCCGCGCCGCAAGCATGATCCCAGTAAGCAGCGGCCCCAGCTCCCGCGTGAAGGCAATCGCGACCAGACCCGGCACGAGACGTTCCGTCCCGAAGCGCTCCAGCTGGTAGCCGGTGAGGAGCGCCATCGTTAGGCCAAGAAAGAACGAGACCATCGCGACGAGCGGCACCGAGCCGACGCCGGCGCGCTCGGTGTAGCGAAAAAACGTCGCCGCCTTGAACGGCACGCGCCCGCGCCGGATGCGATCGACCGTCTCGGCGATCGTGTTGATGATAAACCAGAACATGCTCCCGACTTCCTGGAGCACGGAGCGGCTCTTCTC
>DASXYO010000116.1:0-1667 GCA_036502465.1 Chthoniobacterales bacterium | reverse complement strand
GTTTTGAAAATCTCGTTCACCGCCACGGCGTCGCGAATGTCCACCTCGTGGTGTTCGTAAGCCGGCACACTCGCGAGCAGCCCGTCGCGCGTCTTCTGCGTGGACGCTTCCGCGCCGAAAAAACGTTGCCGCATGTCGTTGTCGATCCCGACCACTCGACAGCCGTCGGCCGCGAAACGCTTGACCGTTTCCGAGCCGATCAACCCGGCCGAGCCGGTCACGAGAATGGTGCGGGCTTTCGACACTTCGTTAGGCGCGCTCGCCGATCATCCAGGTTAACTGTCCGTTCGGGGGATCGACCCGCGCCGCCGGATACTCCGAATCGCCGGCCAGGACCTCCTCCAGGAGTTCCGGGTTCTTGTCCCCGCTGACCAGAAAGAGGACGTGTCGCGACTGATTCAGGAGCGGCAAGGTCATCGTTAGGCGAAAGGCGTCCAGTTGCGGCACATAGTTCGCCGTCACTCGCCGCACCTGCTCGCTCAGCGCCTCCGTGCCAGGAAAAAGCGAAGCGGTGTGCCCGTCGTCGCCCATTCCGAGGAGCGTAAGATCGTGCCGGTAAATGGTCTCCCCGCGTTGCGTGGCGAGGAGCGCGAGCGCGTCTTCGTATTCCTGCGCCGCGAGCGCGGGCTCGATTTCGCCCCGCATCCGGAGGATCGACTTCTCCGGCACGGCAAAAGGTTCGAACAACGTTTCGCGCGCCATCCGGTAATTGCTCTCCGCATCCTCCGGCGGGACGCAACGCTCGTCGCCGAAAGTAAAACGGACGCGTTCCCACGGCAGATCGGGCGAGATGCGCCCGAACTCTGCGTAGATCGGCCGTGGGGTATTCCCGCCGGAGAGCGCGATCCGGAATTCACCCCGCTCGGCCAGCGCCCGCCGCGCTTCGCGCAGGATGAACACCGCCGCGTCGCCCGTCAGGTTGGGAGTGCGGATGACTTCGCGGCTCATCGGGGAAGTGGGCGCGCTAGATCGCGCAATGCGTCCGCCCGTGCTTGGCGAGATATTGTTGATGATATTCCTCGGCGCGATAAAAGGTCGGCGCGGGCTCGATCAACGTCACGATCGGCCGGCGAAATTTCCCGCTCTTTTCCAGTTCCGCCATCTTCGCCTCGGCCGCGGCTTTTTGTTCCGGCGAATGATAGAAAACGACCGAGCGATATTGCGATCCGATATCAGGCCCCTGGCGATCGCGGGTTGTGGGATCGTGATTGCTCCAGAAAATATCGAGCAACTGTTCGTAGCTGACCTGGGCGGGATCGAACTCGACCTCGACCACTTCCGCGTGACCGGTCGAATGACTGCAAACTTCTTCGTAAGTCGGATTCTCCGTCGTTCCGCCGGCGTAGCCGCTGGTCGCCACAGTCACGCCTTTTGTATTGCGAAACAATTCCTCCACGCCCCAAAAACAGCCCGCGCCAAACGTCGCTTTCTCAGTGCTCATGAGGCAGCATGAAACGGGAAGGCAACACGCGCAACCGGAGGAACGACGAAGAAAACGTGCAACCCCGAAAGCGTTCGGGGTTGAGCGTTGAACGTTTCCCTTCACGCCGGCTACGGGACTCAGTGCCCAATCTTTTCGAGATCCTCCACCCAGACCAACTCGCAGGCGCCCTTCCCGCTGTCGGTGCGGCTGGTCGAGCTGGTCCACGTGCCGATGCCCGGGCCGG
>DASXYO010000115.1:0-8980 GCA_036502465.1 Chthoniobacterales bacterium | reverse complement strand
AGCGCAAAGTCGCCTCCGTCGCTCGTTCCGGTAGCGACATCACCCGCGACGACAATCTTGCCGTCCGCCTGCAGAGCGACCCTGCCGGCGCCGAAGGCGGGATCGAGATCGCCCGACGCAGCTTGGGTGGGATTGCCTCTTCGGCTATTTCACGACGCCGATCTCGGCGCGGCGATTCTTGGCCCAGGCGGATTCGTCGGAGCCAGGATCGGCCGGCATTTCGGCGCCGAAGCTGACCGTCTGGATGCTCTGCGCGTCGGCACCGAGGGCGATGAGCGCTTCGCGGACGGAGCCGGCGCGGCGTTCGCCGAGGCCGCGATTGTATTCCGCGGTGCCGCGCTCGTCGGTGAAGCCGGCGATGATGATCTGGCGGTTGTTCTGCTGAAGGAAGCTGGCGATCTGCTGGATTTTGGGGTTCTCGGAGCTGCGGATGGTCTGGCTGTCGAAGTCGAAATAAATCGGCTGGAATTGATTGCGATCGACGTTGCCGCCCATGAAGGAGGTGCCTTCCTGGCGATCGGGCAATGGTGTGCCAGTGACGTAATCACCGGTATTGCCGGCGGTCTGGCCGCCGTTCTTTTTCGCGCAGGCCGGGAGCAGAACGAGGCCGATGACAAGGACGAGAAAAAGGCTGAGCCTAACGAGAAGGAAACGGAATTTCTGATTCATAAGCGGGCAGGCGCAGCATAACGGCAGCGTCCCGGCATGCAAGCAGTGCGGACGTTCTGTAGCGTCCGCGTGAGACGCTCAGGCGACTCGTTAGGCTTGCTTGCTTGCGCCGAAGCCGTGCAGGAGGCGATGGAAGAATCCGCCTTCGGCGTCTTCGTGGTCGACAATTTTTCCGGCCCGCGCCACGAGCACCGGGCAATCGGCGCGATTCAGGATCCCGCGGGTCAGATCGCCCATGATGTAATGGCGAAAGGTGCCGCGGGCCTGCGAGGTGCCGGTCACGATGAGGTCGTGTTCGCCCTGCCGCACTTCGGCGAAGATTTGGTCGAGCGCGAGCCCGTGGCGGATACGCACTTCGGCCTCGAGGCTCATCTTTTCCAAGCTCTCCTTTTGGGCGCGCAGGTTGCGACCCAGCTCGGAATCGGAGGCGAGAAGGCGGTCGACGTCTTCCTCCAGCCTAACGAGATCGGCGTAAATAGCCGGGGGCTCCGCCACGACGTGGAGGAGGGTAACCCTGGCATGGACGCATTGCGCGATCTCGCCCGCCATCTGGACGGCATCGTCGATAAATTTTTTTCCGCCGGTGCAGACGAGAACGCTCTTCAGTTGGCTGCAGGCGCCGATCGCGACGAGGACGGGAGGCGGGACGGCTTTGATGACTTCGTAGGTTTTTTCCGGACGCCAATAAAGACCGCCGGTACCTTTGCGGCGGGCGCCAATGATGGCGAGGTCATACTCGTTGGCGGTCGTCTCGGCCAGGATTTGGCGGATCGGTTCGCCGGAGCGAACGACGACGTTGGGCTCCACGTCCATTTTCCGGAGCATCTCCGCCTCGCTCGTGAGAGCCTCGCGGAGTGGAGCTTCGTCGGTCTCCTTCTCGGCAATGCCGAGGAGGGTGGTTTGCGATTTGCAGGGGCCGGCGATAAGTCCGCCGAGCCGGGTGGGGTTATCCGCGGGGTCTGATCCGTCGCTACAAATAAGGAGGCGCATTTCGGCTACAGTTTGTGTCCGGTGAGCAAAGTATATACGACAATCGCCGCCCCAATGAGCGGAAGCGGGACGAAGAAAAGACGAATCTTGGGACCCGCGAAATATTGGGTGAGGATCGCGCCGATCTGGGCTCCAATCGCCGCGCCTGTGTTCATAACGAGGGCGACGAGGATGTCGACATTGCCTTTGATGGCATGGCTGAAAGTTCCGTAGCTCGCGGAGATGATAATTTCAAACAGATCTGTCCCGACCGCGAGATGGGTGGGAACGCCGAGAATGTAAACCATCATCGGCATGCGGATGTAACCAGCGCCACCGCCGAGGAAGCCGCTGAAGAGGCCGCCGATAAACGAGACGATGATGATGACCCAGAGCGAGATCGCCTTGATGCCGGAGGTCGGCAGCGAAATCATCGGCCAGAGAGGGATGCGATGGACCGCATCAGTCAGGCCGGCAAAGGACGACTCGTCTTTGGCGTGGCGGCCTTTGCCGGTCGTCTTGGCGGCCTTGGCGCCTTTCTTTTTCTGGAGACGGACTGTTTTCCAGCTCTCCCAGACCATGAAGAAGGAGATGCTGAAATAGATCGCGATCGAAATGATGCTGACCACGAAATCGACGTTGCCTTGGCGCTTGAGCAGTTGAATGAGCTGCGCGCCGCACTCCGCGCCCGCGATTGTGCCCAGGGCCATGATGAAGCCCAGCTTGAGATCGACGTTACCGAGCGCGCGATGACGTTTCGCGGCCACGACTGATTTGCCAACGATGTGGGCGAGATCGGTGCCGACGGCGAAATTCCAGTGCATCCCGATGGCGCGCAACGCGGGGCCCGCGATGAAACTTCCGCCGACGCCAAAAAAGCCGCCCAGGATTCCGATAAGGAACCCGATCACGACCAGATAGACTGGGCTGATATCTGTCCCCGAGATGGGGAAGTGCATGGCGAGGAAGATCATTCGGAGCGCCCGCGCAGAAGCCGGAAGATGAAGGTCGTGACCGACTCGAGAACAACGGCCTGCCCGATGATCAACCCGATGCAGACGAGGGCGTAGAGCTTGACGTTTTCCCTATCGAGGTTCGCCAGCCACCCGCCGAGAAAATGCAGGACGAGGAAGAAGTAGGCGACGACGAGGAGGCCGTAGACGACCAATTCGCCGAGGAAAGAGTAGAGCGTCTTGCGCGTATCGGATTTCATAAGGACATCGGGCGCTGCAAGAGAGTTCGGGCACCGCTGATTTGGCGGCTGGCAGGCATTCCGTCAAACAGGAAAATGATTGCGTGCCGGGTGAATCTTCCTACTTTCGAGGCCGAACCCGCCCCAAAGTGTTTTTATGGCAGACGTTGCGAACAAATATTCCGAAAACGTAGATGGCAAATTCTACGTCGATGACCAGTGCATCGACTGCGATCTCTGCCGGGAAACGGCCCCTGCCAATTTCAAACGGAACGACGACGGCGGCCACTCCTTCGTCTACAAGCAGCCCGAATCGCCCGAGGAAGAAACCCTCTGCAAAGAGGCGATGGAAGGTTGCCCGGTCGAAGCCATCGGCAGCGACGGCAGTTAGGCTCTTGCGCTCCGCGCCGTAAATCATGGCGCCTCATCGGCAGGTTCCCGTCGCGCTGACAATTGCCGGCTCTGATTGCAGCTCCGGCGCTGGCCTGCAAGCCGATCTCAAGACTTTCAGCGCCCTCGGTGTTTTCGGCCTCACTGCTGTCACCTGCGTGGTGGCGGAAGTGCCCGGTAAAGTCTCGCGCATCGACGGGGTCGATCCGCAAAATGTGCGCGAGCAGATCGAGCTTTGCCTCGCGAATTTTCCCGTCGCTGCGATCAAGACCGGGCTGCTTTACTCGTCGGAGGTGGTCGAGATTGTCGCCGCTCTTCTGGAGAAATTCGATCGGATTCCGGTCGTCCTGGATCCCGTCATGATCGCGACGAGCGGTGACGCGCTGCTGCAGCCAGCCGCGATCGACACCTATCGTGCGCGGCTCTTTCCGCGCGCCACGCTGGTCACTCCAAATATGGCGGAAGCAGCGGTGTTGACCGGAAGACCAGTGAGCAACCTCGAGGAAATGCGAGCCGCGGGCGAGCAGCTGGCGCGTGAGTTCGGGACGCGCTTCCTTCTCAAGGGTGGCCATCTGAAGGACGGGGCCGCGACCGATCTGCTCTTCGACGGAGCGGCGATCGCGGAATTTTCGGCGCCTTTTGTTGACGGGGTCTCGACGCACGGCACCGGCTGCACTTATTCCGCGGCGATCGCGGCTCATCTCGCGCTCGGGGAGGAACTCGAAGACGCCATCACGCTTGCGAAGGATTTCGTCAGCCACGCGATCGCTGAACATTTCGCCTGGAAGGCTTCGTTAGGCGAAATTCACGCCCTGAATCATTTCCTGTAGCGATTCGTTAGGGGACAGTGCTGTCGATCTTTTTCACCCAGACCTGATCCTTCAAGGCCGCCAGCGCGGCGGCGGATTCCGCCTGTTTCTTGCTTCGGCCGCTCCCTTCGCCCAGCACCTGACCTTCCCAGGCGACCCGCACCTCGAAGACCCGCTCGTGTTCCCGGCCGGCCTGTGAGAGCAATTCATACGAGGGGCTGCGCGGCGAGATCGCCTGGAGCAATTCCTGGAGCTGGCCCTTCGGATTCACCTCCAGCGGCTCCTCATCGAGCCGCTCCAGGTCCTCCTTCATCTCCTCGAGAATAAAACGGCGAACGGTCTCGAGATCGCTGTCGAGATAGAGCGCACCGAGGAGCGCTTCGAAACCATCGCCGAGGGTGGAAGCGCGCTGCCGGCCGCCGCTCGCTTCTTCCCCACGGCCCATTAACAAGTGTTGTCCGAGATCCAGCGCGGCGGCCCGCACCTTGAGCGACTCTCGCGAAACCAGGCGCGAACGGCGTGTCGTTAGGCGTCCTTCCCCGGCCTCACTGTAACGGGCAAACAAATACTCCGTGATGACCAGTTGGAGAACAGCGTCGCCAAGGAACTCGAGCCGCTGGTTGTCGAATTGCTTCTTTTGCTTTTCGTGGGTCGCGCTCGGATGGGTCAGCGCCTCGAGCAAAAGCCGCGGGTTCTTGAACTGGTAGCCGATTCGTTCTTCCAGCGGATGCACGTGATGTCGTTAGGGCTGATGCGGGGTTTGCTTTTCGTAAACCTCGATCGAGGTCACGAGATCGACGGCGCGCTGCAGGACCGAGTCGTGTAACGGCGCTGGCCTGGGGCCGTTCTGGGCGCGGCGTTGTTGCGCGGCCTGGGCCGCCTCGATCTCGGGATTGGTTCCGGCCACGAGGGCAGCTTCGTTCAGGTGCGGTCGATCTGTCTCGAAAACAAAAGGCGCCATCCCTTTCGTTAGGCTCTGTTGAAAAATCTGCTGCTTGGCCGCCGCTGCCAGCACAACCGGCATGTCCGGCTGGACGCCATCGGGATAGCGAGCGTGTTCATCCGGCAGGATCGCCTCCGCCACTGCGACGCTCAGGATGCGACCGCTCGGGAGCGGCAGATCGGAATAATCCACCGCGTCACCAGGCGTCGGTTGCCCGATGAGAATGGCGTGATCTTCAAAACGCAGAATTGCGGCCAGCACTTCTGTCGCGCCGATCGTCTCGGAGTCGATCAGCACCACGATGAGTCCGCGATAAAGCGGCGCCTGATCGGAAACGAACTCGCGCGTCGACTTGCCGCCCGGCCCGCGCAATGAAAAAAGCGGCTTCCCCTTGGTCACGAAGCGATTTGCAAACTCCGCCGCGACCGCGAAATCGTTTGCTTCCACACCGCCGCGCAGGTCGAGGATAAGTGCGTCGACTTTTTTCCCGGCAAATCCGCGCAGGGTAGTGTCGAGTTCCTGCAACTGCGGCCGGCTTAGATCTCCGGGCCGCAAATAGCCGATGTGGCCATCGATGATCTCGCGATAAAATGGCGCGGGCGTGGCGGCCGGACCGGTCTTGGCCGGAAGCAATCGGACTCGTCGACCGAGGCGATCGATGACTCCTTCAAGCGTGGCGCGTTGCAATTCCGTTTCGTTCAGTGCCTCGGGATTCACGTAATGCTCTCGCATGAGCGGAATCGCTCGCTGCAAATCAGCCGGGCTGAGTTGGCCGATCTCGGAAGGGGACGGTGAAGGCTCGGGCGTCTGGCCGCAGAGCGCGCCGCAAAATAGAATCGTTAGGCTAGCGCTAAGAAAGGGCCGCACCATCGGTCGCCTCGACCTTAGCCCCAACCGCGGCAAGAGCAATGTCGCGCCGATAGTGACATCCTTCGAAGTCGATTTTGTTGACCCCCTCGTAGGCGCGATCGCGGGCCGCGGCGACTGTGTCGCCAAGTGCGGTCACAGCCAGAACGCGGCCGCCACTCGTTAGGGTTTTGCCGTTTTCGCGACGTGTCCCGGCGTGGAAAACAACGACGTCTTTCATCTTCGCGCATTCCTCCAGACCGGAGATTTCCTTGCCCGCCTCCACATTTCCGGGATAACCGGCCGAGGCCATGACCACCGTCACCGCGGCGCGATCGTCCAGTTCGATCTTCACGTCGTCGAGGCGATCGTCGATCGTCGCTTCCAGCAGCGGAACCAGATCGCCTTTTAACCGCGGCAGGATCACTTGCGTTTCCGGATCGCCGAAACGGCAGTTGAATTCCAGCACGCGCGCGGTCTGGCCGGAAATCATCAATCCCGGAAAAAGCAGTCCCGAAAAATGAATCTTCTCGTCGCGCAATCCGCGCAAAAGCGGACGCACGATTTTTTCTTCAAACTGCTTTCCCAGTGCCGCGTCCCACGCTGCCGCCGGACTGTAGGCGCCCATGCCGCCGGTATTCGGTCCTTCGTTTCCTTCGCGCAGCCGTTTGTGATCGCAGGCCGTGCCGAGCAATTTGTAATCCTCGCCCGCGACCAGCACATGCAGCGAACATTCCCATCCCTCGAGAAATTCCTCGATCAAAACGCGCGAACCGGCTGCTCCGAAACGTCCGCGATCGAGCATGTCGGCCACCGCCTCCATTGCACTGGCCGCGTTCTCCGCAATGACGACGCCTTTCCCGGCGGCCAATCCATCGGCTTTAATCACGATCGGGTAGCGCAGTTTCTCGACGAATCGGCAGGCCTTCTTGCTGTTGTCAAAGACGCCCGCCATGGCCGTCGGCACTCCGGCGCAGCGCATCACCTGCTTGGCGAAAACCTTCGACGATTCGAGCCGCGCCGCGCTCTTGGTGGGGCCGAAGATGCGGAGATTTTCCATTCGAAATTCATCGACCAAGCCGGCAGCCAGCGGGTCGTCAGGGCCGACCACGGTGAGCTCGATTTTGTTCTCCTTCGCGAATTGGAGCAGGCCTCGCGTGTCATTCGGTCGCAGGGCAACATTCTGCCCAAGCGCTTCCGTGCCGGCGTTACCGGGCGCGCAAAAAATCGCCTCCACTTGTGGCGACTGCCGGAGTTTCCAGGCAAGCGCGTGCTCGCGGCCGCCGCCGCCCACAACCAGCACCTTCATTCGGGCAGCCTCCTGTTCTGGGACATGATCATCCTAAAATCGTCCTTAAAACCGGGAACTCGCACAAACGAAAACGGGGTTGCTGACTTTGCTCCTTGGGGAAGGCATCGGGCAGGAGGCATAACAGATTTGTGTGGCTTTCCAAGAGAAAAATCTCGCCATCCGCCGGCGTTCGTATCCTCCATCGAGGCCGATACCCACCCACGGGAGAGTTGCTCTCTGTTTGCACGCTGCACCAGATTCCATTAGGGAAATTGCATGCCTGCGCGCGCCAAAGCCGCTTCCGTCATGAACGCGCATTGTCTTTCCCGCGTCGTCCTGAGCCGGATCGCGGACAAGTGGACGGCGTTAATCATTCATGTCCTCGCCACCGGGACCCGCCGTTATGCGGAATTGCAACGCGAGATCGGTGGCATCTCGCAAAAGATGCTGACCCAGACTTTGCGTAGCCTGGAGCGCGACGGGCTGGTCGCGCGCAAGGTGCATCCAGTCGTCCCGCCAAAAGTGGAATACGCGCTCACGCCGCTCGGGCGGACGTTGATCGAGCCGCTCAATGCCATTTGTCATTGGGCGGAAAAACACCTGCCGCAGCTGGAAGCAAACCGGGCCCGGCATTTCGCCAGCAAAGCGGCGGCGACTCGCGCCTAACGATCGTTTCTGAGCCGCGCCATGCATCACGCCGAACCGGTTGTGCTGTTGCTCGTCCTCGTGGCGGGTTTGGTCATCCTGGCCAATAAATGGGCCATCCCCTATCCCGTCCTCCTCGTTCTCGGCGGACTGGTGCTCGGCCTCGTGCCGTCGCTTCCGGTCATCCGGCTCGATCCAAATCTGGTTCTCTTTTTCTTTCTGCCGCCGCTGCTTTATCCGGCGGCGCTCTTCACGTCCTGGCGAGATTTCCGGCGCAATCTTCGCCCGATTCTCTTCCTCGCCATCGGTCTCGTTCTCCTAACGATGACGGTGGTGGCGTGGGTGGCGCACTCTTTCATCGCCGGCCTGCCGTGGGCCGCGGCTTTCGCCCTCGGCGCGATCGTTTCGCCGCCCGACGCCGTCGCCGCGGAGGCGATCCTGAAACGCCTCCGCGTGCCGGCGCGCATCCAGGCTGTGCTCGGCGGCGAGAGTCTGGTGAACGACGCGACCGCGCTCGTCGCCTACCAATTCGCGGTTGCGGCCATGGTGACCGGTCGCTTTTCGTTAGGCGAAGCGAGTCTGCAATTTGTTTTTGTCGGCGTCGGCGGGGTCGCGCTCGGGTTGCTCGTCGGCGTCGTCATGCGCTGGGTGCAACGGCATCTCGACGATCCACCGGTCCAGATCACGATTTCGCTTCTCACTCCCTTCGCGGCCTACCTCCTGGCCGAACGTTGTTATGTCTCCGGTGTTCTCTCGACTGTCGCCGCGGGAATGTATCTCGGCTGGCATTCGACCGCGCTCTCCGCTCGCACCCGGCTCCAGGCGCAGGCTTTCTGGGAAATGATCGCGTTCCTCCTCAACGGTTTCATCTTCATCATGATCGGGCTGCAGCTCCCCGGCATCCTCCACAACCTGAATCACGAGCCGATTTTCCGCCTAACGATCCACGGACTACTCGTTAGCGGCACAGTCGTCTTCGTTCGCATCGCCTGGGTTTTTCCCGCCACTTATCTCCCGCGTTGGCTCAGCCCGAAAATGCGGGCGCGCGATCCGATTCCGCCTTGGCAGCACAGCGTCCTCATCGCCTGGGCGGGAATGCGCGGCGTCGTCTCGCTCGCCGCGGCCTTTGCGCTCCCGATCGTCCTCGCTAATCGGCAGCCGTTTCCCGGCCGGAGTTACATTCTGTTTCTTACTTTTTGCGTTATCCTGGTCACGCTCGTTTTCCA
>DASXYO010000114.1:0-5715 GCA_036502465.1 Chthoniobacterales bacterium | reverse complement strand
GAGAAATTGATGGAGCAACAGCGCGATCGCGCGCGCAAAGCGCAGAAGAAAAGCGTGATCGAGGTCTCCGACGCCGAGGAGCAGCCGGCGACCAATTTCCTTGGCTACGAACACGATCACACTGGCGCGGATGTGGTCGCAATCGTCGACGCCGGCGGGAAGAAAGCGGTCGTCCTGAACAACTCCGTCCTTTACGCCGAGATGGGCGGTCAAGTCGCTGACCAAGGCGAGATGATCGGGGAAAACGGCTCCTGGAGAATCGAGGACACGCGCAAATCAGGCGACACCTGGCTGCACTTCATCGCCGGTGATTCGACGCCGGCGATCGGCGAACACGTCACGCTGCGCTTCGATCGCACCCGGCGTTCCGCGATCGAGCGGCATCATACCGTGACGCACCTGCTGCACTGGGCGCTGCACGAAGTCGTTAGTCGCGAAGCCACTCAGAAAGGCAGCTACGTCGGGCCGGAGAAGCTCACTTTCGATTTCGCGAGCGCCGCCCTGACGAAGCCGCAGGTGCGCGAAGTGGAGAAGCTGGTTAACGAAAAGATTGTCGAGAACGCGCCCGTTTCCTGGAAGGAAATTCCCTACCCGGAGGCGAAAGAGCGCGCAGATATCATGCAATTCTTCGGCGACAAATACGGCGACCGGGTGCGCGTGGTCCAGATCGGCGGCGCACCTAACGAGCTGGACGGTTACTCGATGGAACTCTGCGGCGGCACCCATGTCCGCACCACGGGCGACATCGCTCATTTCCGGATTGTGAGCGAAGGCGCGATCGCGGCCGGCGTCCGCCGCATCGAAGCGGTGGCTGGCAATGCGGTGCGCGAATGGGCGCGCACTGAGGCGACCGGCCACGACGAAAAATTCCAGTCGCTCGCCAAGAAGAAGCCGGGGCTGGCGCCGCTCACCGAGCTCACCGGCGAAGACAACGCGCAGATGATCGCGTCGATCGAAGAGCGCGCGACACAGCTGGAAAAGCTGGAAGCGGAAGTGCGCGACTGGGAAAAAGCGAACGCGAAAGCGGCCGAAGCCAGTATGCAAAGCCGCGCCGCCGCGATTGCAAACGAGCTGGCGGCGAGCGACGGCGCTTTCCGCGTCGCCCAGGTCGCGGATGCGGACGGCAAGCTGCTCCAGGCGGTGACCGACGCGCTCAAGACGCGTTTCGACGGACCGATCTTCCTCGCGGGCGAGAAAGAGGGACGAGTCGCGCTCATCGCTTCCATTCCCGCCGCCCTAACGACACGATTCCAGGCCGGGAAATTGATCCAGCAAATCGCCCCGCTGGTCGGCGGCAAAGGCGGCGGCCGTCCGGAACTCGCGCAAGGCGGTGGCACCGACGCGACGAAAATCGATCTCGCGCTGGAGAAGGCCAAAGAGCTGCTTGCCTGACGGCGTTCAGGAAAACGCGACGGTGGCGACGGCCGTCACGACGAGGGCCAGGAGCAGAACAAAAACGTAGATGAAGCCGCCGAAGAAAAACTTGAAGGTCGTCATCGGCCAGCTCTGCCCATAGACCTGCCGGATCGAGCGAAAAACCTGGGCCACGGTTCCGAGCACGAGAAGAAAGAGGAGCAGCCCTTCGAGCGACGGCACCGTCAGCTTCGCCGCCATGCCGCTGAAAGCGATCGTGAGGACCGCGACATAAAAAAAAGCGTGGATGTGCAGGGCGTAGACAAGGTGCTCGATGTAGAAGCGATGTTGCCGGAAGTAGAGAACCTTCAGGACGAGGGCAAAGAGCGGGATGCAGAAAAGCATCATCGTCGAGATGTTGTCCCGGAGCGTCTTGCCGAGGAGCTTCACGTTGTCCCCGTGGGGACCGACCTTTGCCAGGATTCGCTCCTTCAACCAGCCCGGCGCTTTTGATTTGTCGAGCTCGGACTGTAACGAGGGCGTCGGGGATGGGTTGGGGCCGGGCGTGACAGAAGAAGCCGCCGGCACGCCGGGCACTACGGGCAGCGATTTCGCTTTGTCGGGCAGATTCGCCAGGACCTGCTGGCGGACCGCGGCTGGGATGGCCGGGTTCGACATTGCCTCCTGGATTTCCGCTCGATCCTTGGCCGTCATGTTGCGCGGGGCGGCGTGCTTCGGCTCAAACGAAACGAATCGAACGCACAAAAAGAAAACGATGCTGACGAGGAGGTAGAGCCGGAGCGGATGCAGATACCGGGTCCGGCGACCGGCGACAAACTGGTTTGTCAGCCAGCCCGGACTAACGAAAAGCAACCCGATCGTCTTGATGAATTTGGAGTCCCAGTTGAGAAACGATTCCGCGACATCGGCGATGACATGGCGAAACGAACGATGGTAATCGACCGCCACCTGCCCGCACTTCGAGCAATAGCGGCCGTGCAATTCCGTGCCGCAATCTTCGCAGTGGGTAAAGCGGCGCGGGTCCTTCGGTCGTCGCCAGCGGAATAATCCGCGGCGTTTACGATCCGGGCGTTCGAGGGAGGCGGCCACGGCGTCGCCCAGAATCGCGTCGCTCGTCTCGTCTGACATTTTTTCTCCCTAACGAATCGCCGCCCAGACCCGATGAACGTCGTCATGGTCTTCCAGCGTCTGCAAAAATTCGCCGACCTGCGTTCGATCTTCGTCGTTCAGCTCGGGGAAATTCTTCGCCACATAGCCAAGTTCGCTCGTCACTACCGTCCAGCCATTCTGGGCCAGCCATTGCGAGACCGCGTGCAGATCGACCGCCGCGGTCGTGAAACGCGCCCCCGTCGCGCCGTCCGGAATGTCGTCGTTTTGCGTGTGCGCGAGCGGTTCCACTTCCTGCGCGCCGGCTTCGATCGCCGCCGCTTCGATATCCGCCGCGGGATCGGCGTGATGCGCCTCCACCAGGCCGACGTGATCGAAAAGGAATTTATTGCTGCCGGGCGCGCCGAGCTGTCCGCGCTTGAAGAGGACGCGAATCTCGGGCGCGGTGCGGTTCTTGTTATCAGTCTGCACTTCCACGATCACCGGCACTTTGTTCGGGGCGTAGCCCTCGAAGACCATGTGTTCGAGCTCGAGTTTTTCCCCGCCAATGCCAGCGCCTTTCTTGATCGCGCGCTCGATCACATCCCGTGAAACGCTGGCGCGACGCGCCTTTTCCACGACGGCGAAGAGACGCGCATTGCCGGCCGGATCAGCGCCGCCCAGCTTGGCGGCGACCATGATTTCCTTGACCAATTTCCCGGTGACCTGGCCTTTCTTCAGCCCGGCGACTTCCCGCTTCGCGTGCAACCATTGACGACCCATCCGCCTTTCTACCCCGGGGGGCGCAGTGGTGGCAAGTGGCACCTCCCGGCGGGACGTGCGTAGATAATGAGCATGGACTTGAAACTCAAAGGCAAGATCGCCTTCGTCAGCGGCTCCACGGCCGGGATCGGACTCGCGATCGCCGGCCGGCTGGCCCGCGAAGGGGCTGAGGTTTGGTTGAATGGGCGAACGCAGGAGCGCGTCGAGGAAGCGATCGCCGAGATCAAAAAAACTACGAACGGCGTCGAGGTGCGTGGCATCGCGGCGGATCTCGGCACCGCCGCGGGTTGCGCTGAAGTCGTTAGGCAACTGCCGAAGGTCGACGTGCTAGTCAACAACGTCGGCATTTTCGAGCCGAAGCCTTTTGAAAAGATCAGTGACGACGAATGGGAGAAGTTTTTCGCCGTCAACGTTCTTTCCGGCGTGCGCCTGAGCCGCGCTTATCTCGATGGAATGAAGGAGCGCAACTGGGGCCGGATCATTTTCATCTCGAGCGAATCGGGGCTGCAGATTCCCGCCGAGATGATCCACTACGGGACCACGAAAACCGCGCAGCTCGCCGTCGCCCGCGGCCTGGCCGAGACCTGCGCGGGTACAGACGTGACGGTCAATTCCGTTCTACCCGGTCCAACGGCTTCGGAGGGTGTGACGGCGTTCGTTAGTCAGTTGGCCGAGGAACACAAAATGAGTCGGGCGGAGTTCGAGAAGGACTTTTTCAAGAATGCGCGCCCGACCTCGCTCCTGAAGCGCTTTATTGAGCCTAACGAGATCGCGGACGTCGTGGCCTTTGTTTGCAGCCCGCTCGCCTCCGCGATCAACGGCGCCTCCGTCCGGGCCGATGGCGGCGTGATCAAGTCGATCGCCTAACGTTCAGGGCAAGACGAGCGTGACCGTCGCGGTCACCCCAAAGGCGAAGCTCAGGAGGATAAGGTAGATCAGGCTGCCGAGGAGAAATTTGAAGAGAGTCGCAAACCAGTTCTGCCGATAGACACGCCGGATCGCGATGAGCAGTTGCACGATCACCACAAAGCTGAGGAGCGGGCAGAAGACCGCGGTCAGCACAGGTGACTTGAGCGCGAGAAGAAAGCCGATCCCGATAATGATGACCGTGCTGAGAAAGACGAACGCGTGGGTGTGCAAGGCGAAGATCAGATGCTCGATGTAGAAACGGCGTTTGAAGAGGTAAAGAATCTTCAGGACGAGCGCGAAGAGCGGAATGCAACAAAGGACCATCGGCGCGAGGTTTTGGATCACACCGCGGAGGAACAAATCACCGCGATCCCCGGAAGGCCCGAGCTTCTCGCGGGCGCGGCGTTCGACCCAGCCGCCAAAGCCGGTCTTCGGCTCGCCCCCGTCTTTGTCGTCGAAATTGAAGTGGAGCTGGCCGACTTCCCCCGGAGCCCGCTTCGGCGGCGGGGTGCCGAAGGAAATTCCCGTCGGTGGCGCCGCGGTCGGTGAAACGCTGGCGGCCGGCTTTGCGCTCGCCCCGGCGGCGGCGGCGGCGGTCGCCTTCTTGATCTCGATCTCGGGTCCGGATTGCAAATGGCTGTCCCGCGCGAGGTAGTTGATGACGAGGAAAAAGAGGACGCTCGCGATCAGATAAACGCGCAACGGGTGGACGTGGCGGGCGCGCTTGCCCTCCACGAATTCGTTCGTTAGGCGCCAGGGCTTGAAAAGGAGGAGCCCGAAAGATTGAAAGAAGCGCGCGTCGATGTTGAAAAATGCGTCGGCCGCATCGGCCAGGAGCGAGGCAAAGGAACGGTGATAATCGACCGCCGGCTGGCCGCACTGCGCGCAGTAGGGGCCCGTCAGGGGCGTGCCGCAGTTTTCGCAATGGGTCAGCGGTGGCCGCGCCTTCTTTTTCCGGCGCAGCCATTTTCGGCCCGGGGCGCTGCCCAGTTCCGCCGTCGCGGCATCGCCGAGAATCAGCGGCGTCACTTCATCGGACATGGGCGGCAGATTATCGGGCGCCGCTTGGAAGTCCAATCAGGAAGCGGCGCGGAGCGCGGGGCGCCGGCTCAATCGCGAAACAAGAAGAGCGCGACCGTGCCGGCCAGCCCGATGGCGCAGAGCAGGATGGTGTTCTCGATGAAGTAGGGATAAGTGGCGAGGGCGAGGCCGATGAACATCGGCTTCCACGCGCTCATCCGCTTGCCGTAGATGAAGCCGACCGTGCCGACGCTGCTGAAGACAAGACCGGCGAAAAGGTTGGTCGCAGTGATTCCAGCAAAGTCGGGCACAGCTCGGCAAAGTAGCTATATCCGCGCCATCGCGCGGCCGGGACTTCGGCAGGCGCCTGAGTCCAGCCGAAACAAAGGATTGACCGCCGCGTGGACCGGGTGCAACGATGCGCGCACTTTCCGCTCGTAGCGGAATAACCGGAGAACGATTCGTGGCATCCAAACTTTTCCAAACCAAGAGCCCTGAACTGCTGATTCGCGAATCGGAAGCGCCCGACCGCAAGATGAAGCG
>DASXYO010000113.1:0-3205 GCA_036502465.1 Chthoniobacterales bacterium | reverse complement strand
GCGCGGCGCCCTCGAATCCACTCCTGCCGCATGAGCTGGTTTTGCGACTGCGAAAGTTTTTCGTGCTGCAGAATACGATTCACTGGGTGAAGTCGATCGCGCTGCCTGACGAACATGGAGACGAGGTCGCGCGCGGGCATTACAAGCCGATCAATTCGCCGCGCTACCTGAATGATTGCCACGAATACGTCTTTCATCTCACGCCTAACGGGACGACGCCGCTCGACCGTTTGGCGCTCGGGGTTCCATACCAGGATAAGTCGAACATCGCCCGCTGGGGGCATACTGGTGGGCAGGATCTGCGTTGTCGCGGGAACACCTGGTTTGTCCCTTACGAAACGATCCAGCGGCGGGCGAAGGAACGGCCGCATCCGGCGACGTTTCCGGTGCAGTTGGCGGTCAATTGCATCCGGCTCCACGGCCTAACGAGAATGGAACGGATGCTGGACCCGTTTCTCGGGATCGGAAATTCCGCAGTCGCAGCGCAGCGCTGCGGCCTGGCGAGCTTCGTCGGGTTTGAGATCGACGAGGAATATCTGCGCGAGGCAGAGCGGCGGTTGTAACGGACGCGACAACTAGCCCGAAAATTTCTCGAGCGGCTTCACCAGGTTGCCGGGCAAGGGGCGCACGCGCTCGAAGACTCGGTCAGCCAGCGGCTTCGCGATCGGGTAGCCGGCGAAGATCATCTCGAGCCGGGCGTCGAGGTTGTCGATGTAGCTGAGGGCATGGGCCTCGGGCGTTTTCGGGAAAACGGGGGAACCGAATTGCATCTCGCCGTGGTGCGAGGCGATGAGGTGGAGCAAATGCAGCCGGCAATCTTCCATCGATGGCGTCATGTTTTTCCACTCGGAGGCACGCTCGTCGGTCTCGATCTTGTGCCAGAGGGCGTTGACGAGGTCCAGCCCGAGGGCGATGTGGCCAACCAGCTCGCCGCGCTCGTCGAACGGCATGCTGAAGCCGTCCTCCGGCAGATAATTTTCCCAGAGCTTGCCGGAATCATGGAAGAGAACGCCAGCCACGAGGAGGTCGAGATTCAAAGCTGGATAAAGCGGTGCGATCTGCGTCGCGACTCGCATCATCTGCGCGGTGTGCTCGACGAGGCCACCGCGGCGGGCGTGATGGTAGGTGCGGGCGCCGGCGCTGTTGCGGAAGCGCGCGCCGTATTGCCCGATGAACTCGGCGCAGAGCGCGTAGAGACGCGGGTCGTGGATGGCGGCGGTGGTGGCGACGATGAATTCCCAGTCGGCCGCTTGTTTGGCGCGGAGCGCCGGCGGGCCTTGGAGCAGGGCGGATATTTCGTCCGGGTTGAGGGGGCGCGTTTTCCAATTCCGGACGTCGAGGCCGTACTGCTGGTGTTGATAAAACTCGCCGGTGATCTCGGCAAAATCGCCGCTCTTCATCGAGTCGCAGGCGCGGTAGCTGGGATGATCGCTCCAGACACGCAGCGTCATGCGATCGGCTGCGTCGGCCAGGGTGAGTTCGCAGTAGGGTTTTTGTTCGCGGGTGAATTTCGCCGCGACCGTCTCGAGTTGCACGTGGACGCGCGCCTCGAGCGGGCCATGGGTGACGGCCTGGCGAATTTCCTTGAGGGTCATCAGATTCATGGGGAAGGAAATTCGCACAGGTCACCCGGGATTGGACAGGGGAAATTGCCGCGGGTGAAAGCAGATTGCGGTGCCGCCGCTAGCTTTGCCCGAAGTAGAAGATGATCAGCAGCACGATCAGGATCGTGATGACGAGGAGGCTGACCTTGATCCAGCTCTTCGGATATTTCCCGGCAATCGTCCCGGTGAAGCCGTTGGCGACGATGCGAAAGGTGGTGCCGCTGTATTGGTAATTGAGGAGCCAGATCGGCAGCAGCACATGCTTGAATGTCTGGCCGCTGTAGTCGGCGGCGACTTCGAGGTTGCGATACGTGTCGCCGGGAATCTGGGCGGCGCAAAGCTGGCGCAGCTTCGCGTCCATGATCTCGCGCGAGTTCGCCGCCGCGGCCACGAGATCGATTTGATATTGCTCGACCACCCAACCCGAAACGTAACCGGCGTCGTAGGGCGCGAGTTCGTTAGTCGGAAAGGGCTCGATGTGGCGCAGAAGATCCGCCGGGACACCGCGCGAAGCGGGCACCAGTTCGTCATCGAAGAAGTGCTCGAGCGCGCCGCTGGCCGGTTCCCAGCGCGTGTGCTGGACCTGACGGGTCTGGGTTTGGCCACTCGAATCGCGGTAACTTTCCGTGGTGTAGTAATAGAAGCCGGCTTCCGCGGTCCATTGCGCGGCGACCTGCGCGTCGAAGGTCCAGTAGGGCAGATAAAGACCGTGAATCGTATCGGTGAAAGCGTGCCGCTTAAAACGATTCGGCGCGAACCAGCGACTGCGATACCAGGCGTGAACGCGATCGCGCACTTCGCTTTCCGTCATCTTGAAAGGCAGGACGCTCTCGGGCCGGATCGGTGCCTTGATTTCATCGTAGGGAATGAGCGCGGGCGAGCCGCAGAAATCGCAGGTCTGCGCGACGCGTTCCGGTTTGAAGACGGAGATCGCCTTGCAGCTTTGGCATTGCACCGAGCGAGTCGCCATCTGCCAGCCGCGATCGCTCTCCGGAATGGCGCGCAGCGCGCTAACTAGATCGTGTTCCTGAACCGCGCCGGGCTGAGTCGTCGTGTCGGGTTGGAAAGGAGAAACGGTGCCGCAGAACGGGCAGACGAGGGCCTGCTTTGCAGGCGACCATTCCGCCGCGCCGCCGCAGGCCGGACAAGCGAACCGCTGCTGCGCGGCTAGTTCGGCCATATTAACTCTGCAGGAATTCGTTCAACGCCGCGCGCGTGATCCGATAAGTGGATCCGATCTTTTTTCCCTTCAGATCGCCGCTTTCCAGGCTTTGCATCACGTCCGCTTCGCTTACGCCTAGCGCCTCCGCGGCCTGCGCTGGAGAGAGGAGCTCGGGAATTGCCGGAGCGCCGCCGGTGGCGAGTCCGCCGGGCGTGGCCGGGCTACCGGAAGGCGCGGTCGACTGCATGGAGTTTTGCTGCTGCATGATCTGCTGCGCCATGGCGAGGCCAACCGCCATCTCGGTCGCGACTCCGCCCGCGCTGCCGCCCTTTTCCATGCCCTGCGCCATCTGGAATTTCACGTAGTCGTTCAAATTCCCGACCGCGGCCATGCTGGAGCGTTTGTCGATCGCTTTCTCGACTTCCTCAGGCACGGAGAC
>DASXYO010000112.1:0-7162 GCA_036502465.1 Chthoniobacterales bacterium | reverse complement strand
TGGGACATCGGTTTTAAAGTCGGCCACTCAACCCGCTCAATCCGCGAAGCGATCACGCAAGCCAACAGCGAGATGCTGACCAAGACGGCGATGCTCGAGGCGCGCCATCTGACCGGCGACAAGGATCTCTTTCAAAGGTTTCGCGCGCAGTTTCGTAAGCAGTGCGTGCAGGGGCACGAGAAGGAATACATCCGGGCCCGCATGGAGGACCAGGCGCAGCGGCACGAGAAATTTGCGAACAACGTTTACCTCCAGGAACCAAACGTGAAACGGGGCTGCGGCGGCCTGCGCGACTACCAGAATCTTCTTTGGATGACCTGCTTCAAGGAAGGAGCCCTAACGACGACACACCTCGTCGGCAAGGATTGGCTGAGCGGGAGCGACCGGCGCCGGATCGATGTCGCCTACGATTTTCTGCTCCGGGTCCGGACACAGCTGCATTACACGAATGAGCGCGCGACCGATGTCCTGCACATCACCCAGCAATCGGAAATCGCGCGCCGGCTCGGCTACAACGGAAACACCCCCGTCGCCCGGAGCGAGGCGTTCATGAAAGATTACTATGAACACACCCGGAATATTTTTCGCATAACCGAGCGGTTGAGTGAGCGTTTCTCGACCGGAACGGCGACCACTACCCGACGCCTTTTCTTTCCTCTCCTCCCGCGACGAAAAGCGCCCGAGGAGCATTTCGAAAACTTCTTCAGCCGCAGCGGGCAACTCCACGTCAGCGATCCGCAACTCTTTGCGAAGGAACCGGAGCAGCTCATGAAGGCTTTCGAACACGCGCAAGAGCGCGAGCTGGAGCTGAGCCCGGAACTAACCGATCTTCTTAGCCGCCGCCTCCGTTTCGTGAATCGCGAGTTTCGTTACGGCAAGGCGCCGCGCGAGATCTTTGCCCGCATCCTGGGCCGCAAGGGAAAGGTCGCGCGCATCCTGCGCATGATGCACGAGGTCGACTTTCTCGGCCGCTACCTGCCGGAGTTCGGTCCCCTCACCTGCCTCGTGCAGCACGAATATTTCCATCGTTATACTGCGGACGAGCACACCCTGGTCTGCATCGAAAAACTCGACGCTCTCTGCGAGACTAACGACCCGAAACTGCAGCCCTACCGAAAACTCTTCGAAACACTGGCCGATCCTTACGTACTTTACCTCGCGCTCCTCATGCATGACACCGGCAAAGGCGTCGGCGCGCGGCCGCACTCGGAAGCGAGCGCGCTTTTCGCCCAGGCCGTCGCAGCCCGTCTCCAGCTCTGGCCCGAGCAGCGCCGCGCGCTTGTTCTGCTCGTCGATCACCACGTCACCCTCTCGAACATGGCGCAGCAACGGAACGTCGATGACCCGGCAACCGTGATCGAGTTTGCGAGCATCGTGAAATCGCAGGTGAATCTCGACGCGCTCATGTTGCTCACCCTGGCCGATGGGCAGGGCACGACCGATGCATGGTCGGATTGGAAAGAGTTGCTCGTCTGGCAGCTTTACCAGGCGACAGCGCGCTATTTGCAAGACCAGGAAGGCTTCCTTTCCCAGACAAAAATCGAACGCGACCGGCTGCACGATGCTGTCGCGGCCCGGCTCGTGCCGGATTTTGCGGACGAAATCGAGGCTCATTTTGATTACATGCCCGACCATTATTTTCAGGCTTTTGACGTCGAGGAAATCGTCGCGCATCTCGATCTCTTCCGCAGTTTTTGGCGCGGCCTTTATCTGGGGGACGAGCCGGCCTACGTCCCCGCGGTGCGCTGGCAAGCGCAACCGGAACAAGGCCACAGCGTGGTCTCCATCTGCACCTGGGATCGATTGCAATTACTCGCCAGCATCGCGGGGGCGTTCGCCGTTGCCTCCGTGAACATCTTGAGCGCCGATATTTTCGTCCGCGGCGACAGCCTCGTGCTCGACGTCTTCCGCGTCTGCAACAAGAAGCTCGCGCCGGTCACCGATCCGCACGAAATCGCGACGGTCGAGTCGGTCCTGCGCATCGCGCTGGAAGGCGAACAGTTCGACATGACGCCGCTCCTGACCAATGTGCGGCGCAAAGCCAGCAAGCGCGCGCCGGAGATTGACTTCCCCACTCGGATCACGATCGAGAATAGGAGCCATCCCATGTCGACGTTAATCCAAGTCGAGACACCGGACCGCCTTGGCCTTCTCCACGACCTCGTCGCCTGCCTGGGGCGCAACAATGTTTACATCGCGCTCGCGCGCATCAACACAGAGAAGGGAGCGGCCATCGACACCTTTTATGTGACCGACGCCGGCACCCGGGGAAAAATCAGCGACGCGAAACGGATCGATCAACTGCAGGAAGAATTGACCGCCGTCGCCGTACCCGGGCGCGCCTAACGACGCTCGCACAATCCGGACTTGTGGCGACGGCGGATGCATTTAGTTTCCGCATCCAAACCGCATGAACGTCCTCATCCTCGCTGCCGGCTACGCCACCCGGCTCTATCCGCTCACTCTTACGAAGGCCAAACCGCTCCTCGAAGTAGCAGGCAAACCGATGATCGAGTGGGTCCTCGATAACCTCGCGCCGATTCCTGATATCGGAACGGTTTACGTGGTGACGAACGACAAATTTGCGAAGGACTTCGAGGAATGGGCCAGCCGTTACTCAAAATCCCAGCCCAAGGTCAAATTCAAGATCGTGAACGACGGCTCGCGCAGCGATGCCGACAAGCTGGGCGCGATCGGCGATATCCGGCTGGTCATCACGCGGGAGGAATTGACGAGCGAGCCGATGATCGTGGTCGGCGGCGATAATTTGTTTAGCGAACCGCTGGCGGATTTCGCCGCGGCGGCGAAGGGTTCTGCCGCCACTCTCGCGACCTACGACGTGGGTGATCTCGAGGCGATGAAAAAATACTCCGCGATCCAGACCGACAGCGAAGGAATCATCACCCATTTCGAGGAGAAGCCGGAAAACCCGGAGACGACTCTAACCGGGATCGCGCTTTACTATTTCGCGGCCGAGACGCTGGAACTTTTCACGACCTACATCGCGGCCGGAAACAATCCCGATCAACCCGGTCGCTTTATTCAATGGCTCTACAGCCGTCGCCCGGTGAAGACGTATCAGATCAAGGGCACCTGGTATGACATCGGGAGCAAGGAGACTCTCGAGGAAGCGAACCAGATCTTCGCCCGGTTCGTGAAATAGCTTGCTTCGTTAGGCCAGATTAAGGGCGCCGACCCTCATCGAATTCGATGAGGTCGAAATAAGTGCGGATATCCTTCCGCCCCGCCCCGCCGGCTTCCTTCAGGAAATGGACGAAGCGGGCCTTCTTTTCCGCGGTGTCGGGATGACGCGAAATCATTGCCTGGTTCCACTGCTCGATCTCTTCCGGAGTGTGCGCCGCGCCGTTGGCGCGAATCCAGCCGAGGATGGCCGCATCGTCCTCCAGTTCGTTCGCCGCTTTCTCGAAAGCGTCGGGATCAAGTTTCAGGAAGGCGAGAAGATGCTTGTCGAAACCGACGGTCTTGTAGTTGTAACCGTCGAGCAGCCCCTGGCGATGGAGACGCGCCTTGTCAATCAGGCGCGGCAAATGAACGTAGCCACCAAGCCGCTCGTATGGACTGCGCGGAAGCAGTTTTTGCATCGACTGCAAGCTAGGAGGTGGCCGGTAAGCCGAAAGGATGCGGCGGCGGGCGGCGCACTTTTCCAGAGATGCGCGGCTTCGTTGTCTCTTCCACTTCGGTAAGTAACTCCGCCTGCTCCCAGTTCTTCTGGCCGATGATGAGCTGGCCGGTGAATGTTCCGCCTTTTTCGACGTTGATCGAGCGGGCCACGACGTTGCCGTCGAGCGATCCGGTGCTCCGAATGGTGACGACCGTTTCGGCAACGATCTCGCCCGTCATTTTTCCCCGGATTTCGATCGAGCCGACCTGGAGCTGCCGAAAAAATTGCACGTCGGCTTTCTTTCCGATCAACACTTCCGGCGCGCTCAGTTTGCCCTGCAGTTTGGCGGGCGCGCGGAATTCCACTCGCTCGGTGCACTGCAAACTTCCGCGCAGCTTTCCATCGATGATCGCGGAACGGCAAACCACGGTGCTGCTGCTCAAGTCACCGGCAGAAGTGACGTGAACCTGACCGTGGGTGCGAATGGCGCGGCTGAAAGGCGTGTTAATCTTGTAGTCGCGCAGGTCCATATGGACGCTGCACGACGGACAGATGGTCGAAGTCGCCGCCGAGTTCAGCTCCTGGACCGTGCCGCAATCAAAGCACGCGACCGAGGTGATCCGCGGCCGGTTCCAAATGCCCTCGAATCGCTGACGCAGCGACTGCGCCGCGGCTATTCCGCCGATCTCAAGCGCAGGCTTCGCCGTCGCCTCAACACGTTCAGTGACAGAGACGACGAAATGCTTGCCGCATTGGCGGCAGAGCGTGTTCTTCGCCGCGACATACTCCATCTGTTTGAAGCCGCAGTGTGGACACTCCACACTAACCTTCGGAGGCGACTTGGCCACAGATGTGCCGCGTGGCTATCGCTTAGGAGCGACCCGCAAACGCCGTCTTGACCGGCGCGGGCGATTCATCATTCCGCACGATCTCAGGACGGGCGGTGCCGCTGTTTGTGCTGGGCACTTTGCCGCTCGTCACTTCGGATTTGCCGATGAAGGTGGCGCCCTCCTCGATCACGAGCCGTGCAGCCTTGAGATCGCCCTGCAGGGTGCAGCGCGACTTGAGTTCGCAACGTTCGCCGACCGTGATGTTGCCGTGCACTTTGCCGTAAACGGTGATCGACTTGGTTTTGATTTCGCCGCGGATATCCGCGTTTTCGCCGATCGTCAGCACGCCGTCGGAATGAATCTCACCCTCGACTTTTCCGTCGATCATGAGCTCTTTTTGAAACTTAATGCTTCCCTTAATCTCGACATCTTTCGAGAGGACATCTTTGCCAGTATGTTCGGCCATATATTTTTGCTCGCTAATGATTGGTTGTTTAGGTGTTTCCTCCCGAAAGGAAGAAACGGGGTTCTCCTCAGCAAAAGTCGAGCCGGGCGATGAATTTTCGCCCGAGGGCGCGGGCCTTTGCGGGATGAATTTCTTTAACACGAGCCATTATTAGAAGGCGGCAGGTGACATGTCAACGCCCGGCTTCCGTAAAGTCCTGAATTTGTCATGCAAATCGCGCACTTCGTAGAGTGTGCAACTGCCGTTCCTGCCGATTAACTTCAGATAATCAGGGACTTGTGTCGGATCACGATCCAACTCGAAGCACAGTGCAGTGGATGGCGCGTGAAGGCCAAGAATGGCCGCGGAATTCGCCGCCACACGCTCGCTGTCCTCTGCCAGGACCCACTTCACCCGATGCTGCCGGAGAATTTTCCACGCTTCCTCCGGCGAAGTGGAAAGGAAAAAACGGGCGCTCGCCACGATACCGGGCAGGCTTTCGTGCGAACTCCCGGCCACGACCGCCTGGCCCGACCAGTAGGCGGTTGCCGGCGCCAGCCACCAGGGCGCCAAAATCGGCGTCACGTTCGGCCCGGCTAACGAACTCGCGACCGCGCGCCATTGGACCAACGCGGTCCGCTCCGCCGCTCGCGACGCCGTCGTCGCCTCGTTAGGCCGGAAGCTTTCATCCCAGAAAAAGAGTAACGGAAACAGAGCCGCCACCAGCAACGCTCCCGCGCGCCACCCTGGCCTAACGAGTGCGAACTGGACAGGAATCGTGAAGAGGAAAACGGTGACAAGGAAATATCCCCAGCGCGCCTGTGCGATTGTCAGGACGAAACAAAGCGCGAAGAGGCCGACAAAAGTCCAGGGCAGAAGCCGATGCCACGCGGCCACGAGCAAGAGAATTGGACTAACGAGAAACAAACCACCCAGCCAGGAGAGCCAGATTGGATCCGTTAGGCTAACCGGCTTTAGCTCACCGATCGTTCCCGCCCAGTTCGCGAAAAACGGCTCCGATCCCGGCCATTCCGGCAAGCGCCGCTCGATCAGTGCCGCCAGGAGGACGATGCCGAGCAGAACCCACCAACCCGGCCGGCGTGCGCGGGCCGTGAATTGCGCTCGATCTGCGACCACGAAGGAAAGCAAGAGCGCCGCAAGCAGGATGAGCGGTTCGTAAAGCGAAACCCACAACGCCAGGCCCCAGGCAATTCCACTGACCGTCCCCCAACCCCGCGACGGCTTTTCCTGGAGCCGATATTCCGCCGCCAAGGCAACAAGCAACGTCACAATCAGCATCGATTGCTGGTCCGGCCGGCCGAGCGTTGTGCCGTGCACCAGCATCGCGCTCAGTGCATAAACGAGAAGCAGCGCCCAACGCCCAGGCCAGTCGATCCTGCGCGACCACCACCAGAGAAACCATCCCGCCGCGAGCGCCAGGAGCGGAGAAACAATCGCTCCTGCCAGATCGAGTGGCTGGGACGTGAAAGGTCGCAGGCAGAGAGCGAGGAGCGTGATGAGATAATCCAGCGGTGCCGTGGTGTGCGGGCTGATTCCAGCGGGGAAGTTTTCGAAATCATGCTGCCTAACGATAAGTCCCGGATGCCCGGCCACCATTCGCACCCGGGTCATGCGCGAATAGCAGTCGGCATCGACAAAATAGATTTTGCCGTCGACCAACACGTCCCGGTAGTTCGCGCAACGCGTCGCCAGGATGAGCGCACTAAAGAGTGCGATCTCGAGCGCGAGGCGCAGCGAGCATCCGGCCCGGCGAAGCAGATTGGTGGTCGGCAATTGGATGAAAAGAGATGGGCCCACCAGGATTCGAACCTGGGACCAAGGGATTATGAGTCCCCTGCTCTAACCGCTGAGCTATAGGCCCGGGAGATGGCGCAATGAAAGCACGAACGGCAACAAGCACCAACTCCGAATCAATCAGCCACGGTCACTCCCCCGACCGGCACAGGGCATGCTGATTGATTTTTCGCCTGACTCACCGACATATCGGCGGAATATCCCGGCGGCCATCCATCCAAATCGCGCATCATCATGCCTGACCATTCGAAAAAATCGCGGCTCCCATTTCGCCGGATCGTTCTCAAGTTCGGCTCCGGCACGCTCACTAAGACGAGCGGTCCGGGACTGGATCTGAAACAATTCGCCGCCCTGAGCGCCGAGATTGCGAGGCTCGTCCGCCGCGGACATGAATGCGTCACCGTGACCAGCGGCGCGGTTGCCGCCGGGACCAGCGTGCTCGCATTGCGC
>DASXYO010000111.1:0-13677 GCA_036502465.1 Chthoniobacterales bacterium | reverse complement strand
TCGTTTCCGGATGGCGAGACCTACGTCAAGATCGAAGAAAATATCCGCGGCCGCGATGTCTTCATCGTGCAGCCGACCTGCCCGCCGGTAAACGAGCACCTCATGGAGTTGCTTATCATGGTGGACGCGGCGCGCCGCGCGAGCGCCGATCGCATCACGGCGGTGATTCCGTTTTTCGGTTACGCCCGGCAGGATCGCAAGGATAAGCCGCGGGTTCCGATCACAGCCAAGCTGGTCGCTAATCTTCTCTGCGCGGCAGGTGTCGATCGCGTCCTGACGATGGACCTGCATGCGCAGCAGGTGCAGGGCTTTTTCGATATCCCAGTGGACCATTTGTATTCACTCCCGGTTCTGATTCCCTACCTGCGCGAAAAGTTGACCCGCAAAAGAGTCGTGGTCTCGCCGGATGTCGGGGGCTTGAAAATGGCGAGCGCATATTCACAGGCGCTCGGCGCCAGTCTGGCGATCGTGGCCAAGCAACGGATCAGCGCGACCGAGACGGAAGCGCAATACCTGATCGGCGAAGTGGAAGGCTGCGACGTGTTGCTCGTGGACGACCTGACCGAGACCGCCGGCACGCTCACTTCGGCCGCGAAGCTGTTGAAAAAGAACGGCGCGCTCGATATCTACGCCGGGGTGGCGCACGCCGTTTTGGCCGATGTGGCGCTCGAACGGTTGCAAAAATCTGAAATTAAGGAATTAATTACGACCAACAGCGTGCCTGTCCGCACCGTGGAGGGTTTTACCACCACGGTGCTTTGTGTCTCTGAGCTGCTCGGGGAAAGCATCAAGCGGATCCATAACGACGAATCCGTTTCCTCGCTTTTCAAGATCGACGGCGGCACGCAATAGCAATCGAATACCATGGCCAAACAAGTAAAACTCTCAGCAACGCGGCGGACCGGCACAGGCCGATCGGCGGTCCGCAAACTCAAAGCGCAGGGCGTGGTCCCGGCCGTTATTTACGGAGGCAAAACCGAAGCGGAACCGCTGCAGGTGGCGCGCCGCGATATTGCGCTCATGCTCAGCCACGCCTCGGGCGAGAATATTTTGGTCGAGCTCGAGATCGACGGCGAGAAAGGCGGTCGCCTCGCGCTCGTGCAGGAAGTGCAGCACGCGCCGCTCGGCGGCGATATTCTGCATGTCGATTTCCACGCCGTCTCGATGGACGAAATGATCGAGGCCGACGTGCCGCTGGAGCCGACTGGAATTCCGGAAGGCGTGAAGACGTTTGGCGGATTGCTCGAACAAAACATCCGCTCGCTCGAGATCGAATGTCTCCCGCGCAACCTTCCCGATGTCATCACGGTGGACGTGACCAAGCTGCTAATCGGTGACTCGATTCATGTGCGCGAACTTCCGCTTCCGGAAGGTGTCACCACTCGCGTGCCGCCAGACTTGACCGCGTTCTCGGTCCTCGCGCCGAAGGTGGAGGAAGAGCCGGTTGCGGCGGCAACGGAAGCGGCTGCGGCACCGGAAGTGATCACGGCGAAGAAGGAGCCGGCCGAAGGCGGAGCGGCTCCAGCCGCGCCCGGGAAAGAGAAGGACTCGAAGAAGTAATTTCCGCGCCCTGCGCCGGAGCGGACGTGAACGAAACAGCCGCGCCCATTCGCCTCATCGCGGGCCTCGGAAATCCGGGGCGCGAATACCAGCGAACGCGCCACAACATCGGCTTCATGGTGCTCGACCGCCTTGCGGCCGATGCGCAACTTCCGTGGGAGTTTGCGGCAAAGTGGAACGCGGGCTGGGCGAAAAGCGAGATGATCATGGTCAAGCCAGCCACCTTTATGAACCGGAGCGGGGAAGCCGTGGCGGCGATCGCCAACTTTTACAAAATCGCGGCGGCGGAAGTGCTCGTGGTTCTGGACGACCTCGCTTTACCTCTCGGGCGGCTGCGTTTGCGGACCCAAGGCAGCTCGGGCGGCCACAACGGGCTCGAGTCGGTCATCGAACATTTCGGGACCGAGGCTGTGCCCAGATTGCGGATCGGGATCGGCGCGGCGCCCTCCCACGGTGCGGTCGATTACGTGCTCGGACGCTTTTTTGAAGAAGAACAACCGGTCCTCGACGCGACCATCAAACGCGCCGCCGAAGCGGTGAAGTGCGCGGTCGACAAAGGTCTGTTTGCTGCGATGAATGTTTTCAACAAACCACCTGAAGAAGAAATATGAAGAATCGTTATGAAGCGTTGCTCGTGCTCAACACGCAGGGCAAGGATGACAGTGTGAAGGATATCGTCGACCGCCTCGAATCCGAATTTCAAAAAGAAGGCGCCCAGATCGAACAGGTCCAGAAGATGGACAAACGCCCGTTTTCCTACGTCGCGGGCGACCTCGACGCCGGCTTTTACGTCAACTTCATCTTCCACGCCGACTCGCAGTTGATCACCAAACTGCGTTCCAAGTTTAAGCTCGACCCGGAAGTCTATCGTCAGCACTACCAGAAGCTGCGCGAGAAAAAAGAAGCGCCGGCGAAAAAGAGAGTCGCGGCCGAGAAATAATTTCGCTAGGACTGGCGCATGGCCAATCTCAACAAAGTCCTCCTGATGGGAAACCTGACCCGTGACCCCGAGGTGCGTTATACGCCCAAGGGCACTGCGGTCGCGGAACTCGGAATCGCAGTTAATCGCGTTTACTCCGGCGAGAACGGAGAGAAACGCGAGGAAGTTACTTTTGTGGACGTGACGGTCTGGGGACGCACGGCGGAAAACGTCGGCGAATATCTCAAGAAGGGCCGGCCGGTTTTCATCGAAGGGCGTCTGCAACTCGATTCCTGGGAAGACAAAACATCCGGCCAAAAGCGCAACAAGCTCAAGGTGGTGGCGGACAATGTGCAATTCCTCGGCTCTCGTGGCGGCGCCGGCGGCGGGGGTCCGGACGAAGGCGAGGAAGCGCCTCGGTCCCGTCCGAGTGGCGGTGGACGCAGTGCTCCTCCACCCAGAAGCGCACCGTCCGAGCCGGACGACGACGACATTCCGTTCTGATTTCCGCTCGAAAAGTCGCGTCTAACGAAGAGGACTGCGCCCCATGAACAGCACCGAAGCCTGCATCGCGCTCAACATGGTCGCGGGAATGGGGCCGGTCCGGTTGCGCAAGCTGCTCGAAGTTTTCGAAACGCCGGAGCGCATCCTCGCGGCGAAACGGAGCGAGTTGCGGACGGTCGACGGTATCGGCAGCGACGTCGCGGAGAAGATCGCGGGTTGGGAGAGCGCGGTCGATTTGCCGGCCGAGCTGGAACGGATCCGCGAGTTCGGAGCTGAGGTCATCACCGCGCAATCGCCGGTTTACCCGCGGCAGCTGCGCGAGATTCACGCACCGCCGATCGTGCTTTATGTCTGGGGTGAACTGACGGAGCGCGATCAGCATGCGATCGCGGTTATTGGTTCCCGGCGCACTAGCCATTACGGCGCGGAGTGCGCGAAGAAGCTTTCCTATCAGCTCGCCTATTCGGGCCTGACCGTGATCAGCGGGCTCGCCCGCGGAATCGACACCGCCGCGCACCAGGGCGCGCTTGCGGCCAAGGGCCGAACGATCGCGGTGATCGGTTCCGGCTTGATGAAACTCTATCCGCCGGAAAACGAGGCGCTCGCGGAAAAGATCCGGAGCGGAAACGGCGCGGTCGTTTCGGAATTTTCGATGGCGGTCGAACCGGATCGCCAAACCTTTCCCATGCGCAACCGGATCATCAGCGGCTGGAGTCACGGTATCCTGGTCGTTGAGGCCGGGCTTAACAGCGGCGCGCTCATTACAGCGTCGCAGGCGATTGAGCAGGGTCGATCGGTTTATGCCGTTCCCGGCCACATCAATGCCCCGACGGCGCATGGTTCCAACCGCCTCATCCAGCAGGGCGCGAAGCTGGTCATGGATGCGAGCGACATTCTCGACGACCTGCAAATTCTCCTTCCCGAAAAACAAAAACTGCCCGAAGCCGCGGCTCGTCCGCTCCCGGAATTGAGCGACGACGAGCGTCTGGTTTACGAGGCGATCCGGCCGACTGAAACGCCGATCGACCAGATTGCGGCCGCCAGTGAATTGCCGGCCTCGACCGTTTCCTCGGTGCTTCTGCGGCTGGAATTGAAACGGCTGGTCAAACAGTTGCCCGGCAAGTATTTCGTGAAACTTTCCTGACCCACTTCTCATCCCCGCGACTTGCAAACCCAGCCAACGCGGTCTAGTTGGCAACCCTTCATGGCCAAAACCCTCATCATTGCTGAAAAACCGAGTGTCGCCGGGGACATCGCGCGCTCACTCGGCAAAGTCCCCAAGCATGGCGACTATTTCGAGAACGACCAATACGTCGTCGCCTCGGCCGTCGGCCACGTCGCCGAGCTGCTCATGCCGGAGGATATCGACAAGAAGAAATACGGCTTCTGGCGGCTCGAGACGCTTCCCATCATCCCGGAAAAATTTGAGCTGAAACCAAGCGAAGACTCGAAGGGCAAATTCGCGGTGCTGAAAAAGCTCATCGCGCGCAAGGATATCGACGAAGTCGTCAACGCCTGTGACGCAGGCCGCGAAGGCGAGCTGATTTTCACTTACCTCTGCCAGCTGGCGAAAAACAAACATCCGGTTAAGCGCCTCTGGCTGCAGTCGATGACGCCGCAGGCGATCCGCGACGGCTTCCAGAAGCTGCGCGATGGCGCCGAGATGCAGGGCCTGGCCGACGCCGCCCGTTCCCGCAGTGAAAGCGATTGGCTGATCGGGATTAACGGCACCCGCGCCATCACAAAACGCATGTTCGGTTCGCGCGCGGGCAACGTCGCCTCGGTCGGCCGCGTGCAGACGCCAACACTCGCGATGGTTTACGCGCGGGAGCTGGAGATCCGCAATTTCAACCCACGCGACTACTGGCGGGTGACGGGAAAATTCGAGATCGCGAAAGGAAGTTACGAGGGTGTCTATCAACGCCCCGATTTCAAAAAAAACGACGACGAACACGACCGGATCGATCGCCTCTGGGATCGCGCCGCGGCTGAGAGGGTGGTCGCCGCCTGCCAGGGCCAGCCGATGGCCGCGGTTTCGGAGGAAAAGAAGAGCAGCACGCAAATCGCACCGCGGCTCTATGACCTAACGACTTTGCAACGTGAAGCCAATGGCCGATTTGGTTTCTCCGCCAAACGCACCCTGCAGATCGCGCAGGCACTCTACGAGAAGCACAAGATGCTGACCTATCCGCGAACGGATTCGCGCGCCCTGCCGGAAGATTATCTTCCGGTCGTTAGGCAAACGCTCGGCAATCTCGGCGGCTCGCTCCAGGCGCACGCTCAGAAGGTGCTGGAAAACGATTGGGTCAAATTCAACAAGCGCATCTTCAACAACGCGCAGATCAGCGATCACTTCGCGATCATCCCGACCGCTTCCGAAGCGAAGAACCTCGACGACGCCGAAGCGAAGATTTTCGACATGGTGGCGCGGCGTTTCGTCGCCGTTTTTTATCCAGTGGCGGAGTTCGACATCACGACCCGCGTGAGCCAGGTCGCGACGCACAAGTTCAAGACCGAAGGAAAAGTCCTGACCGCCGCCGGCTGGCTGGAAGTTTACGGGCGCACCACCTTGGAAGAAGACTCCGACAAGGGGAAAGCGCTTCCGGCGATGAGTCGCGAAGACAACAGCCAGGCGAAGACGCGCGAGGTCACGCTGCACGGCGAAGCAACCAAGCCGCCGCCGCGCTACACCGAAGCGACGCTTCTCTCCGCGATGGAAACGGCAGGAAAATTCGTCGACGACGAGGATGCGAAGGAAGCGCTGAAAGAACGCGGCCTCGGCACGCCCGCGACCCGCGCCGATACGATCGACGGGTTGATTTACCAGAAATATATCGACCGCCAGCAGCGCGAACTGGTCCCGACCGCGAAGGCTGAGCAGCTCATTGAGTTTCTCCAAGCCGTCAAAGCGACCGACATCACGAGCCCCGCCATGACCGGCGAGTGGGAACATCAACTGCGCCTGATGGAGCAGGGGAAATTCCCACGTGAAAAATTCATGGCCGAGATCGTCGCGGAGACCCGCGGGATCGTGGACCGCGTGAAGGGTTTCGAGGAGGACGATTCCGTGGCCCGCGTGACGGACATGATCTCGCCAACCGACGGCAAACCGTTGCGCGAGACTTTGCGCGGCTACAAATCGGAAGACGGCGAGTTGATGATCTACAAGGTCATCGGTGGCCGCAAAATGTCAGAAGACGAAGTTCGCGAATTGATCGCGAGCGGCTCGGTCGGTCCGCTCGACGGATTCATCTCTGCGAAAACGCGCGCCTCATTTCCGGCCAAGCTCAAACTCGCGAAAGACGAAAAGACCGCGAAGTGGAAAGCCGAATTCGATTTCGGCGAAAAGGCGGATATCGGCGCGATGGAACCTTTCTGGACTGATCCGGCAACCGGAGCGGAATTGTGTGAATCCGGTTCCAACTATGTTCTGCGCGAACGCGAAGGTGATGAGTGGAAGCAGGCCTTCCGCGTCGGCCGCCTGATGTGCAAGAAGGAAATCCCGCGCGAGACCGCGGTGCAGTTGGCGGAAAAGGGCAAGACCGATTTGATCAAGGGTTTCATCTCGAAGAAGGGCCGGCCGTTTGATGCTTTTCTCGTCCGTCAGGGTCCTCGGATCGCTTGGGAATTTCCGCCCCGCGAAGCGAAAAAGGACAAGGATGGGAAGCCAGTCGAGCGCAAAGCGCGCCCGCAGGTTGATCTCTCAAAAGCAAAAGTTGTTGGCGAAAGCAAAGTGCATCACGGCGAACTGGTGGAAGCGGACGACGCCTACTACGTGCGCAAGCCGGACCAGGACAACCGCGCGGTTTTCAAGCTGACCAAGAAACTTTGTGAGCACGAGATTACTCCCGACGAAGTGCAGGAACTGCTCGCGCAGGGCAAGTCGCCGCTGATCGAGAATTTCGTTTCCAAACGCGGCAACAAATTCGCCGCCTACCTCGTGCTCTCGGCGAAAAAGGACAAGGCGGAATTCGAATTCCCGCCTCGTTAGGCGAGCGCGACCACGGTCGCGGAATTTTTTTTGCCGCAAGCACGCAAATTGTTGCGGACGGACGTTGACGCTACAACTAATGGTGTGATACACACAACGGCGACACTATGCGTTGTCCAAAGTGCGGATGCAGGGATGACAAGGTCATCGATTCCCGCCAATCACGGGATGGCTCGAGCATTCGACGACGCCGCGTCTGCATCCAGTGTGCTTTTCGTTATACCACCTACGAAGAAATCGAGCGGACCGATTTGCGGGTCGTCAAACGGGATCGCACCCACGAGGTTTTCGAGCGCCGTCAGTTGGCCGAAAGCATCGCGACTGCTTGCGAGAAACGTCCCATCAATCTCGTGATGCTTGAACAAACGGTCGACGACATCGTGCATGAGCTGGAAACCGGCGAGCGAGAAATCTCGACCAGCGTGATCGGCGACAAGGTGCTCGAAAAATTGCGCGAGCTCGATGAAGTCGCCTACCTGCGCTACGCCTCGGTCCATCGCCGCTTCGACGATGTCGAACGTTTCATCGACGAGATTCGCGCGCTCCATCAACGGGTGAAACCCGACGCGCGCCAACCCGAATTGTTCAACGAACCCGCTAATAATGGTCGCGTTTAAAGAAGAATTTCCCTACCTCCGGTCCGAATCCGGCCAACTCTTCGAGTTCAATCGCGACTGGTTGCATGGCGAGATCAAACAGGCGGCCGACCGCGCCGGTTATCCACGCTGGTGGCTGACCGAGCATGTGACTGAGAGCATCGCGTTTTATTTGCGGCTTCGGACCGATGAGTCAGTAGTGGCTTTCAGCCAGCTCAATCAGACTGTGCGCTACGTGCTAAAAGTGATCGGCTACAAGGAAATCGTGCCGCATTTTCGGCCGACGCCTCCGCCGATTTCGGTCTCGCTTTACGAGGTCGCGGAAGCCGCCGGCGCCGGGTACGAGCTGGCGTTTTTCGATCTGCTCGAGAAGCGGGTGAATGCGATCATGCAAACCGGCGCGACCGGGATTCACTTCTTTGGTTTGCAACCGGCGATCAAACATCTGCGCGGAGTGAAAATCTGGACGCGGGCCTGCGATGGCTTGCGCGAGGAAGTGACCTGTTTCATTCGCGAGAAGATCTGCAACGCGGCGGAAGTGGCGGAATTGAGCTGCTCGATTCGATGACCGTCTTCGAGAAGATCGCCGCGCGCGAAATTCCGGCGAAGATCATTTTCGAAGACGAGGATGTGCTCGCCTTTCACGATGTGAGTCCGCAGGCGCCGGTGCACGTGCTGATCGTGCCGAAGCGTATCATTCCGCGGCTGGCCGAGACTAACGAGTCGGATCAGGCGCTGCTCGGGAAGCTTGTGCTGACCGCGACGAAAGTGGCGCGCGATCTTGGGGTGAGCGAGAGCGGTTACCGGATCGTGATCAACAGCGGACCGGATGCGGGCGAGAGCGTGCCGCACCTGCACGTTCATTTGTTAGGCAAACGCGCCCTCGCCTGGCCGCCGGGTTAGAACGCCGATTCTGTCGGATGAATGTCGCTTCGCTGCTGACCGGCATGCGCGCCTGGCTGCGACGCACGCGTTGCAAATGGCTGCTCGTGATGACGGTCCTCTGCCTCGTGCTGCGGGAGAATTATCCCTTCTCGAATTTCCCGATGTATTCCTCCTTCGCCTCCCGCACCTATTATCTCTACCTGACGGATGCAAAGGGAACGGCGATCCAGACGACACGGTTTGGTCTCGCGAGCTCGACCTTGAAGAAAATTTTCGACCGCTATCGCCGTCAGGAACTCAATCGCTTTAAGGACTCGGGGGATGGCCGGGTGCCGCTGGCGGAAGCATCGTCAGGTCGATTGCTCCTCCGCTATTTGGAAGGACTTTCCGCCGAACGGCCGGAGGCGGCCGGATTGCTCGCGGGTTTGCAGGTGCAGCACGTGAACGTTTCCGAGCAGGACGAGGCGTTGAAACTTGAAACTCGCGTCGTGGCGCAGCGTCCATGACTTCGCTTTCGGCAACGCCAAGGTTTGCCTTTTACGAGCGATTGGTGATGCGCGCGCTTTTCGCGTGGGTCGTTTGGCGGGCCACGCCCGGAGCGCTGGTCGTGAACGGCATTCCTTCGCCTAACGGAATCGCGAGGCTCGTTGATCTGCATTTTCTGCTCGATCCCCAGGTTTTCGCGTGGGCTCGAACCGCGCTGGCTGCGGCGCTTTTCCTATATGTTCTGCGGCTGCTCGTCTGGCTTGCGTTGCCGGTCGCGCTCTTCGTGCACGTGGCGGCGAACGCGATCACGAATTCACAGGGCGCCATCCAGCACGCGATCCAGATTGTTTCGCTCGTGCTCCTCGCGCAGACAGCGGCGCATTTCTATGGACTCTGGCGGCGACGACGTGGCGAAGATCGCCGTCTGCTTGAGGACCGGGAAATTTGGTGGTCGCAACAATCGATCGTCGCGGTCTATCTCGTGGCTGGAATCACGAAACTTCTCGTGACGAAGGGCCTTTGGATTTTTCAGGCGCGCTGGGTTGGCGTCTCCGTCGCGAAGTCTGCCTACCAATCATTTTACGACAACTTCAACCAGGCCGATTTGCAGCATCAACTCGCGGTCGCGAACTTCGCTGCGGCTCACGGCTGGATCGTAGCCCTGATCGCGGCGACCGGTCTTTTCCTCGAACTCGGTTCACCCTTGATGCTGATCAATCGCGCCCTCGCCGCGCTCTTCGCCTGTGCGCTGGTCGGATTTCACGTCAGCCTCGATTACACGATGGGCTTGTCGTTTATCTACAATCAATGGCTCCTGATCATTTTCATGATCAATGCGCCTTATTGGATCGTGACGGCCGCGCGGAAGATTTTCGGGCCGCGGCGCGCCGCCGCTACATCCCCATAATCTGGTAGCCGCCGTCAACGTAAAGCACCTGGCCCGTGATCGCGGCCGCGCCGTCGCTCGCGAGAAACAGACCGGTCTGTCCGATCTCGGAGGGTTCGCAGCTCCGCTTGAGCGGCGCCTTTTCCTGGTAGTGCTTCATCATCGAGGAAAAACCGCTGATTCCACGCGCCGCCAGGGTGTTGACTGGCCCGGCTGAGATGCAATTGACGCGGATTTTTTTCGAACCCAGATCGTAGGCGAGATAACGCGTGCTCGCTTCCAGGCTGGCTTTCGCGACGCCCATGACGTTATAGTGCGGGACCACTTTCTCGGCGCCGTAATAAGTCATGGCCACGATGCTGCCGCCCTCGGTCATGAGCGGCGCGGCGGCGCGGGTGAGCGCGACTAACGAGTAGGCGCTGATATCGTGCGCCGTCCGGAACGCCTCGCGCGTTGTGCTGACGAAGTCGCCTTCGAGCGCTTCCTTGGGCGCAAAAGCGACCGAGTGGAGGAGAAGATCGAGCCGTTCGGTTTGGCCGCGGACTTTCTCGAAGAAGGCAGCGATCTCTTCGTCCTTCGAGACGTCGCAGGGATAAAGCGGCGTTCCTTCGCCAAATTCGCCGACCAGTTCCTCGACATTGTCCTTCAGCCGCTCGCCCTGGTAATTGAAAATCAGCCTGGCGCCGGCGGCGGCCCAGGCCTTGGCGATCGCCCAGGCGATGCTGCGTTTGTTCGCGACGCCGAAGACGACGCCGGTTTTTCCTGCGAGAATTTGTTCGCTCATAACGATGGGACTTTAGCGGCTTTGCCGGAGGGCGCCATTGTTAGACTTGCAGTGACTGAGCCTCCGGATTGCTTCGCCCGCGCGCCCAGCTAATAGTGACGGATGAAAGTGAAGGTGATCGTCACGCCGAAGGAAACCGTGCTCGATCCGCAGGGCGCGGCGGTGCGCGAAGCGATGCATCACCTCGGGCTGACCGGCGCGCGCGAGGTGCGCATCGGTCGCTACCTGGAAATCGAGCTGGAGGGCGACGCGGCCAGCCAGGAACCGAAACTGCGCGAGCTTTGCCGCGACCTGTTATCCAATCCGGTGATCGAAGACTACCGGCTCGAAATGCCTAACGAATCGAAATGAAATTCGCGGTCGTTCAATTTCCGGGCTCCAATTGCGACCAGGATTGCCTCGCCGCCTTGCGCGGGATGGAGGGGATCGAAAGCGAATTCGTCTGGCACAAGGAGACGTCGCTGCGCGGCTGGGACGCGATTGTCTTGCCGGGCGGCTTTTCCTATGGCGATTACTTGCGCTGCGGCGCGATTGCGCGCTTTTCGCCGATCATGCGCGCGGTGGTGGACGATGCCCGCGCCGGCAAGCTCGTGATCGGGATTTGCAACGGCTTTCAAATTCTTTGTGAGGCTGGTTTGCTCCCGGGCGCTCTTATCCGGAATCGGTCGCTCCATTTTGTCTGCGACATGGTGACGACGCGGGTCGAAGTGGGGGAGACCCCGTTCACGCATGGAATGCCAGCCGGAACGCTGCTGCGCATGCCGGTGGCGCATGGGGAAGGCTGTTATTACGCGGACGAGAGCACCCTGCGCCAATTAAACGAAAGGCAGCAGGTCCTGCTTCGATACTGCGACGAGTCGGGGCGGATCACTCCGGCCGCGAATCCGAACGGCTCCCTCGAAAATATCGCGGGAATCTGCAACCGGGAGCGGAATGTTTTCGGGCTGATGCCGCATCCCGACCGCGCCTGTGAGGAACGGTTGGGGAGTGGCGACGGTGCGCGGATTTTTGAATCGATGCTCCGGGCGCTGGCAGGTGACCGGGTGGCAGCGTGAGCATTTTCGTCACCGGCACCGATACGGGCGTCGGAAAGACGAGCTTTACGGTTTGGCTGCTGCGACAATTGCGCGAGCGCGGTATCCGGTGTGCGGGTTACAAACCGATCTGCTGCGGCGATCGCGATGATGCCGAGAAATTGCACGCGGCGGGCAGTCCGGACGCAACCATCGATGAGGTGAATCCGGTTTGGTTGCGAACGCCTACCGCCCCGTTGACGGCGTCCCGAGTAGAGAAATGTGCGATCGATCTGCCCTCGCTTCGCGACGGATTCGACAAGCTGAGCGCGCGCTTTGATTTCGTGGCAGTCGAGGGCGTGGGCGGGTGGATGGTTCCGATCACGACCGATTATTTCAGCAACCACCTCGCGGAGGACCTGGGACTCCCGGTTCTCGTAGTGGCGCAGAATCGACTCGGATGTCTGAACCATATCCTGCTCACGATTCACGCGGTCCAGTCGGCGGGTTTGAGGTGCGTCGGGGTGGTCTTGAACGACTTCGCGCAGGAATCCGATCTCGCGATGTCGACCAACGCTGAAATTCTGAAGGATTGCCTAACGTTGCCTGTCATAACGGGCTCTGGTCCGGGACTGGCGTGGGAATTCGATCAGTTCGGCCAAATGTTGCCCGAAATCAGCGCGTTACTGGCTCGGGGCTGACGGTGGTATGGTGACAGTTGTGTCACGATATTGAACACAAAAACGGTGGTCTGACATGGCTCTCCCTAGGTAAAACCGGATCGGCACGTCCATTGCTAAAACAGATGGCACAACCTGATCAACCTATGCTGCTACAAAAAACCCTTCACATGAGCCAGTCGCTGGATGAGTGCAAAAGCCGCCTCGCCAGCATCCAATCGTACCGCCGCCAACTCGCTATGGTGACGAAAGCCACGGTCACGTCGTCCAAAACGCTCGATTTCAGCTTCAAGGGTCCTTTGGGCTTTGAAGCGCACACGGTGGTTGCGACCATCGAGAGCAGCACGCCGGACCAGCTCGCCTTCGAGTCCTGGGGCGGGAATATCGACCTGATGGGCCTGATCGACTTCGAGGAAGTGCGTCCCGATTGCACCGAAGTCACCTTCACGGTGCATTACGAGATCAAAAGCAAGCTCTTCGCCTGGCTGGATCGGCGTTTCGGATTTATCGACGCGATCCTGACCGGCGAACTGCGCAGCCTGCGTTCGCACTTCGAGGGGATTGCCGCGCCGGTGCTGCAGCGCGCGCCCGTCTTCGGGATGATGGAGCCGCTCTCGGCTTAACAAAAAAAAGATTTCTCCATTGGAAAAGCGCGGCCGGGCAACTGGCCGCGCTTCTTATTTTATGCGGACGGCGCGCGTCTTATCGAGACGAAGGATGTCGCCTGCCTGAAGAGTCGCTTCCGCCTGTGGGTCCTGAAGTTTCTCGCCCTGCAATTGCACGCTGCCCTGTTCGATGAGGCGCCGCGCTTCGCCGCGCGATTTCGTTAGGCTAAAGGACGAGCTGTAGGCGGCGACGACCAGCGAGATCAGGTTGCGTTCGGCCGGCGGCGGGGAAAATTCGGGCAGATCTGTCTGATCGAGGCGTTTTTCGCTGAAGCGCCGCTCCCATTCCTCGCGCGCTTTCTGCCCGGCGCCGGCGCCGTGATAGGTATCGGCTATTTCACAGGCGAGATCTTTTTTCGCCTCCATCGGGTGCGTCTCGGCCGGCAGGGGACGGGCCAGGAGGAGAGGATAGTAGCGTGCCATGAGCTCGTCCGAGATGCTCATCAGCTTGCCAAACATCTCGTTAGGCGGATCGGCCACTCCGACATAATTCCCGAGGCTCTTGCTCATCTTTTGCACGCCGTCGAGGCCTTCGAGGAGCGGCATAAGGAGGACAACCTGCTGCGGCTGGCCTTCTTCCTTTTGCAGGTCGCGCCCGACCAGGATGTTGAATAGCTGGTCGGTGCCGCCGAGTTCCACGTCGGCCTGGACTTCGACGGAGTCCCAGCCCTGCATGATCGGATACTGAATTTCGTGCGCCCGAATCGG
>DASXYO010000110.1:0-3659 GCA_036502465.1 Chthoniobacterales bacterium | reverse complement strand
GGTGAATCCGATCGGGATTGAGCAACAGATTGAAGGCGGCGTCATCTGGGGGCTCTCCTCGCTGCTGAAAGGCGAAATCACTTTCCGCAACGGCGCCGTCGAACAACACAATTATGCCGATTACGACGTCGCGCGGATGAGCGATGCACCAGTCATCGAAACGCACATCGTCCCGAGCGACATCGCGCGCCCCTTCGGAATGGGCGAACCACCGGTTCCGCCGATCGCCCCGGCGGTTGCGAATGCCATTTTCGCCGCCACCGCGAGACGCCTCCGGAAATTGCCCATCCGGCCCGAAGACTTCGCGTCCTAATCCAATTCAGTTCGCCGGAATTGCCGCGAAGATTTCGTGCGCCGCTCTCACGTCGCGCGCGATTTGCTCGCGGAGCGCCGCCAGGTTTTCGAATTTCTGCTCCGGCCGCAGATATTGCAGAAACCGCAGCTCGATCTCTTTCCCGTAAAGATCCTGGTCGAGATCGAAGACGTGAAACTCGAGGACGCGCTGCGGCACTTCGCTCTCGATCGTTGGGCGAACCCCGAGATTGACCACTCCGCGCATCGTTTTCCCCTCGAGCAATCCCTCCGCCGCGTAGACGCCGTTAGGCGGAAATTGCTCACTGTGCGCGCTGAGATTCGCCGTCGGGAAACCGAGACTGCGCCCGAGATGTTTTCCCTCCTCCACCGTCCCTAGAATTGTGTAATTGCGGCCCAGCATTCGCGCCGCGGTCGCGAAGTCGCCCCCTTCCACCGCCCCCCGGATGGCAGTGCTGCTCACGATTGTGCCCTCAGATTTGACCGGCTCGACGCCGACGACGTTGAAGCCGAACTGCGCCCCGAGCTCCTTCAAGAGCGCAAGATTCCCGGCGCGGTTTTTCCCAAAGGACCATTCCTGGCCGACGCAGATTTCGCGCAGGGGCTTGGCCGCCTCCACCAGTTGCCTAACGAAATCAGTGGGCGCCGTCGAAGCCAGTTCGCGGTCAAACTTTAAGACGAGCAAATGCGAGACGCCGAGCGCGCGAATGAGTTCGATCTTGTGTTGCGTGGCAGTGAGGAGATGCGGGCTTTCCTGCGGACGCAGAAATTTCGCGGGATGCGGATCGAAGGTCACGACGACCGCCGTTCCCCCGGCTTCCGCGGCGTGCCGCGCCGCAGTCGAGATGACCGCTTGATGCCCGCGATGCACACCGTCGAAGACGCCGATCGCGAGAAAGACGGGCCCTGGAATTTGCGCCAGCTCCGGAATCGACCGCAGGATGCGCATGGAATTTTTCGCCCGTTAGGCGCCGCGCATCCGCGAGACTTCTGGCAGGGTCAAAATTTTCTCCAGAATGTCGACCGGATTAGCGGTTTTGATTTCCTCCACCGTCACCGCGCGAGTCAGATCGAAGCGGCCGGAGCGCGTGCGGCGCAACTCCTGAAGGTGGGCGCCGCAGCCGAGCAGGTCGCCGATATCGTGGGCGTAGGTGCGAACGTAAAACCCCTTGCTGCACATGACCGTGAAATCGATCTCGGGCGCTGCGATGCGGTCGATGCTATAACGGTAAACGTGGACGAGACGCGGCTCGCGTTCGACCGTTTTTCCCTGCCGCGCAAGCTTGTAAAGCGGCACGCCACCCTGCTTGATGGCCGAAACCATCGGCGGCATCTGATAGAAATCACCGCGGAACTTATCGAAGGCCGCGCGCACATTTTCCTCGGTCAATTCCGGAACCGGACGCTCCTCGATCACCTGCCCGGCCCGGTCCTGGGTGTCGGTCGTTTTGCCTAACGATAGCGTGCCGACATATTCCTTGTCCTCGCTCATGAGCAGGTCCTGGATTTTGGTCCCGCGTCCGAGAGTGAGAATCAGAAGCCCGGTCGCAATCGGATCGAGCGTGCCGCAGTGGCCGACTTTTTTGATCGAGAGTTGTCGCCTAACGAGCGCAACGACGTCGTGCGACGTCATCCCGGCGGCTTTGTCGACGAGCAGGACTCCGTCGGGTGTGGCAGTAAGAGACACGATGGCGGTGGCTAATTCTTGATGGAAGCGACGGTCGCGACAGCCGCCGCGATCACCTTCTCCGACGCTTCATCCAGCGGGCCGGGCATACGAATGCCGGCAGCCAGTTTGTGACCGCCGCCGTGGAAGCTGACGCAGATCGCACAGACATCCGCGCGCTCGTCTTTCGAGCGCATGCTGACGCGGACTTTCCCGCCTTCCAGTTCCTCGAAAAAGATGGCGATGATGACACCCTGGATAGCGCGGAGATGGTCGATCAAACCTTCGTTGTCCTCCGGGATGACGCCGAGTTCGTTAGCGGTGGCGAGGGGCAGGCTGAAGCTGGCCACCTTCCCGTCGGCATCGAAACGCATTCGGTCGAGCAGGACGCGAAGAAGCTCAATCCGCCGGCGCGGATAACTCTCGTAAAGCTTCTGACTCAGTTCACCAACCTTGATTCCACAACGCAAAACATCGGCGGCGATTTCGAAAGTGCGCGCGGTCGTATTCGGATATTGAAAAGAACCGGTGTCCGTCGAAATCGCGGCGAAAAGATTTTCTGCGATCGCCTCGTCGAGCGGCAAATCCTGGCTTTGCAGCAGCTCAAAAAGGATTTGGCCGGTAGCCGGCGCGATCGGATCGATGTGCACGAGGTCGCCGTAGCGCGGGTTGCTCGGGTGGTGGTCGATGTTGATCCAGAGCTTGGCCCGGCCGACCGCGGCCAAGCAGTTTTCTCCCAGGCGCTGCCGGGTCGCGGTGTCGAGCGCGATGACGACGTCGAAATCTTCCGGTTCGTCAGGTGGCGTCGAAACCAGCTCGCCGCCGGGCAGGAAGGAAAATTTCTCGAGCAATCCCTCTTCGTTCCAAACCTTCACTTTTTTGCCCAGCTTTTGCAGGGCGAGGCCGATCGCGATTTCGCTTCCGAGCGCGTCGCCGTCCGGCCGCACGTGGCTGATGACAACGAAACTTTCATGGCTGCGCAAAGCCTGCGCGATTTCCGCGAAACTGGCGTTCGTTAGGGAAGTTTTTGGTGGTTCAACGGTGGCTGTGTTCATTCGTGATCAGAGCTGGGCGGAGGTTCAATTTCCTGCAGGATCTCAAGCACGCGGTCGCCGCGTTCGATCGAATCGTCGAGGTGAAAAACGAGATGCGGCGTGTATTTCAACACGATGTGTTTCGACAGGCCGGATTGGAGCGCGGCGCGACTGGCCTCCAGTTTCGGAAGGACTTCTTTGCGGCCCTTCGAACCAAGAACGCTGATGAAGACGTGAGCCGATTTCAGATCGGGCGTGACGTCCACCTGGTTCACGGTCACGAGCAGATTTTCGAAAGTCAGCTCGCGGACAAGCAGCGCGCTCAACTCCCGTTTCAGGAGTTCGTTCACGCGGAGCAGTCGATGTTTCATAAGGTGAGGCAAGCTAGGTGCGTGCCCCGTTTCAAATTCGCCAGGAGCCCGGCGTTACAGCTTTTGAGCGACCTGCTCGAGTTGGTAGCACTCGATGATGTCGCCGACTTGGTATTCGCTGAAATCGCCGAGCTTGATGCCGCATTCGAGGCCGACGCGCACTTCTTTCACGTCGTCCTGGAAACGGCGGAGCGTGGAGAGTCCGCCATCGTAAACCGGCTGGCGGCGACGGAGGACGCGCGCCCGCGCGGTCCGGCTGATGCGGCCGTCGGTCAC
>DASXYO010000109.1:0-15325 GCA_036502465.1 Chthoniobacterales bacterium | reverse complement strand
ACGGGAATGAAATCGCGGTGAATGACCAGACCCTCGCGAAAACCGGCACTTTTGTCGTCTCCCTCCAGACACCCATCGCGATGATCAACGCCGCCACCATCGCGCCGGGTAACTATAACGTGTGCGCGCGATTGGCCGACGGCGCACTTATCCGCTATCTCTACGCTCCCACCGAGCTGGCCGTCACACCCAGCCAGCAGTTACCCTTCATCGATACCCTTAGCCTGCACAGCGGAGTCATGACCTTTAACGTCCACGGCTTCCCCGGCCAGATAGTGACCATCCAGGCATCGACCGACCTCGCCACCTGGGTGCCGCTTCAGACCTATACCTTCACCGGCACCGTCTGGCTTTTCACCGATACCCATGCCGGTGAATACCCGAGCCGCTTCTATCGCGCCGCGCTGGGACCGTAGAGTTAGAGCTGGACTCCGTTGGTATAGCATCGCCAGGCGACCACTTATTGGCGGGCCGCACGTTGACCATGCCCTTGCCATGTGTCACAGAACATAATGAGCAAGTTCAACCCGGACCCGTCCAAGCCGTGGCGATGGATCGAGAGTGACCACTGGGACCTCTCCTTTGAAGGTCTTCCACGCCGCATCCCATGGTTCACCGAGGACCCCGATCCGCCCCTTAAGAGTTACGGCAACGCTAATAACGACTTTCCTATCCTGCGTCTTTACGAGGCGGTCGAGACCATGCTCGCGAGCGAACCTTCCCCGCCGCCCGACCCGCGTTTCGCCGAGTTTGTCGCCCGTATCGATCTCGGCGATGACCTGGTCTCGGCGATGGAATCAGGAGACTTCATCGCCGCCGCCGGCGTCCTGCGCGAGATGCACCGCGTCAGCCGGCCGACTGGTGCGATGCTGATGAACGAAGCCTATCTCGCCAAACGCAATGGCGACGAAGAAGGCGCTCGCGAGCTCTATCGCCGCGCGACTGAGCTTTGCCCTGAGGTCGAGATGCTCTGGCGCCACTATGGCGAAGAGTGTGAGGCCGCCGGCCTGAAAGACGAGGCCATTCGCGCTTACGAGCAAGCCGTCCGCATTCTGCCGAATCACCAGCAGGCTATCCTCGGCCTGCACCGCCTCGGCGAGCGCGTCCGCCTGGAGACGGCAGACGAACCCGGCAAAGTGCGTTTCCTCACCAAGGTCGAACTCCGCGCCTTCACCGAGGAAGAGATGGAAAAGCATTGGGCCGATACTTTCGAGCTCCGTGGCATCGCGCACAACGCCTCGCAGGTCCCATGCACCCACGACCTTGCCTTGCGATGCATGGAGCGCGTCGTTGAACTCGAGCCAGACGACCTCGAGAACCAGCGCAACCTCGGCGCCCTCCTGCGCGTCGCCGGGCGCATCGGCGAAGCCCGGGAGCATCTCGAGCGCGCCCGAGAGCTCGACCCGGCCGACGCCTCTACCTATTTCCACCTTGCCGAGTGTGCCATCGACGAGAATGACATGAAGGAAGCATGGCACAACCTCCACGAGGCGCTCGATTGCAACGAGAACCACAAGCCCGCCCTCACCTGCGTTTTCCTTAACCGCACCGACCAGACTCCGGAAAAAAACGAAGCCGACCTGCTCGCCTATTCCCTCCCGCAACCCGAGAAGCACTACCCGGGCTCCTGGCAAGGCCACCTCCTCCTTGCCAACGCCGCCTGGAAACGCGATCAGCGAGAAAACGCCGTTCGCCTCGCTGCCGACGCCTACAAGATCGCGCCCGAGGAATCGGAAGTCTTCCTCACCTACACTGGCATGCTCGCCGCCACCGGCGAGAACGAGTGGGTCGCCGCCCTCACCAAGCCGCGCCTCCGGCAGGGCGAGGATAATCCCGTAGCCTTCATGAATTTCGCCCTCGCCCTCGAGGCCATGGGATTGCGCCAGGAAGCCATCCGCGTCCTCCGGGAAGCCGTCGACAGCCTCGATCTCACTCTCGAGCAACGCCACGCCATGGTCGATCGGCTCGACATTTGGACCGGCCACTTCGCCACCTGCGAGATCGAGATCGAGACCCAGGATGGGGCGGGCGAATGCCTGCGCCGCAGCATTTTCCAAGTGAAGGAGGGCAAAGCGGGCCTCAAGATTTTCGATACCGGCATGGGTGTTGGCCAGCACCGGGAGATCCCGGTCAGCTTCAGCAGTCCGAAAACAGAGATCGATCTACACCTCGAACACCGAAACTTCGATGGCGACCCGGAGCAGACCTCGCTTGGCACCTTCACCGTGCGCGAGATCGATCCCGCCCAGGTGGAGGAGCAGCCGGTGCGGCTCACTTTTCACCTGAGCGATAGCGCCGAGCTTGGCCTCGCCGCCCTTCAGGGCCAGCGCAAGCTTCCCGTCAGTTGGGGTTTCGCTGGCCCCGCCCGCCACGAACCCTCGGAGTTGTAGGCCAGTTCAGACAGTCCCGTTACCGACGCCCCCCTTGCCCGCGCTAATCCCGGCAGCCCACGACCGATAGACATTAACTACCGTCTATGGCGGAGCCGCACTTGGAGGGCACCGCGCCGTCGGTGCCGCCGCCCAAATTCCCGTCGCGCACTCAAATCACGAGCAACTGGGGCCGCCAGCGGCTGCACCCCAATCTGCGCCCGTCGTGGAAAACCTTGCCCTGGTGGCGGCGCACTCAAAGGCCGTCGTCAGCATCAAGTTTAGATGTATAATCCACGCATTCACCGGCTCTCGCTGTTCTTACCATCAGCGCCAGACTGAACGGCGGCCAGCGGCAACGACAGAACACTCGCGCGACTGTTGTCGTGGAATAGCTTGATGTGCGCGACGCGCGCATCCTTCGGGTTCTCGTAGCCGATGCGGCCGCCCGTGTTGTAGTTCTTCTGATAGTTCGGCGAATTGAGCGGCATGAGAACGAGCCTGAGCCGCGCACCGGCCGGAATGCGCCACGCCAGCCAGTTGAAGGCGAACGGGATCGTGACCACCTGATCGGGTTTGAGCAGCTCTTCCTTGAAGAAGCCATCGCGGAATCGTGCGCGCCGGATATCTGTTCCCAGCGTCACCGCCGAGCCATCGGGCTTCACCATTTGCACCTGCGCCCAAAGATCGAAATCGGGCGCGTCCGATTGCACGATCAGATCAAGGTGCATCTGCCCCGCCACCTCCCTATCCTGTGGCAGGGCGGTGGACTGGAAGACGAGCGCATCTTTTTCTCCCGCGCGGAACTGGCTGAGCAAATCCTCGTCCGCAAGATTTTTGGCGACCGCGAGTTCCGGCAACGTCCGCGGATCGCTCACCATCGTGGCTGGCGGCTCCGCGCCGGGCTGGGTGGCGGAAAGCACGCCGGGATCGGCGAGGCCCTTCGGCGTGCCGCGCCGGTCGTCGAGATAGAGCGCGAGCTGCTTGCCCGAGGACGCGTCTTCAAGCGTGTGCGCGGAGCGCCACTCATTGGCGCCCATCATGTAATAGGTCACGCGGTCGTTCAGCAGCGTGGGCTTGGGGCCACGGCCCAGCACCCAATCGTACCAGTCCGCATGCAGCTTGTTCATGTCGAGCACGGCGTTTTCGGGAATGGGCAGCCCGTTAATTGTCTTGATCGGATGCTGCGTACCGGTGTGGTCCCACGGCCCGATGAGGAGCCGAAGATCGCTCACCTCCTTGGCCGGGGCGGATTGCGAATAGCGGCTGTAGTAATGCAGCGCGCCCGGCTGATCGTCGTCAAAGAAGCCCGTGGCCGTGAAGACCGGGAACTTCATCTTCGCGAAATCTGCCGGCTTGGGCTCCGCGGCAAGGTTGAACGCCTCGTCGCCCACATGATCGAGCCACATCTTCATGAAGGAGAGTTTTTGTCCGCGGGCGTCCACCATCCACCAGTCGTGCTGCGGGATGCCGATCGCTTCGTCCAGCGTGCGGAAGGAACCTTGCTGCGCATAATGTTCCAGCATCTTCTTCCGCCAATAGTCGCTGGCCATGAAATCCGTGTTGAGCGTCCGCCCCGCCACGAAACCCAGGATGACCGCCGACCAGGACTCCGGGATGCCGTTGCTGTTGGGAACGTCCCATCCCGGATAAATCGGCACATAGGGCGCGATGCCGGAAAGATGCGGCGGGATTTGCGCGGCGGTTCGCCACTGCGTCATGCCGACAAACGAACCGCCATACATCACGACGTGCCCATCGCTCCAGGGCTGCGCGGCGATCCATTCGACCAGATCGCGCCCGTCGCGGCCGACCTGTAGCCCCAGATTATCGCTCTTCTCTCCGCCCGAGCGGCCACGCCCGCGCACCTCGACCTGTACAAACACATAGCCGCGCTGCACGAACGTCTTGAAATCCTGCTGGCGGCCGCCGTCTATGTCGTATTGCGTGAGCTCCAGCACCGCCGGAGCTTTCCCCCTTAGATTCGACGGCCTAAAGATCCACGCTTCCAGCTCCAAGCCATCGCGCATGGCGATCATGCGGCTCATCTCGATGTCGTAGCCGGGGCCAACCTCGCCAGAGGACTGCGCCGCCGCGACCCGCGGGAAAGCCGCCGCAGCCATCAGGGCAGCCGCCAACGTCAACGTTGCATGGTAGCGGGCCATGTAGGTGAAACGTTTGCATCGAAAGGAAAAGAAAGAAAGCAAAGCCCAATTCGTCAGAATGCCGCGGCAAGGCTTGAACCAAAAACATTGTTTGCTTGATACTCCGGTCCCGGCCAGATTCCGCTCTCATCGTGATGGAAGAACCATCCTCAAACGGTCGCGCCGCATCTGAAAGGGCAATCCCTTTCCGGAGACTTCTGTGCGGTTTCGTCTCCAGCCTCCTCCTGGTCGCCACGACCTTCGTGGTCCCGGTGGAAGCGGCTTCCCGCAAGGGATCGGAAGTCGAGGCGAACGCGACGGTTTCTCCGACACCAACGCCCACTCCCGCCGACAAATCCGCGCCTGCCCCTCATTTCAAGCCCGAGTCCAGCAGCAGCTCCGGTAGCGTGACGGTAGAGGGCAGCCACATCGATTATCAGGCCGTGGCCGGGACGCTCGTGGTCCATCCCAAAGGCTGGGAAGACGCGGCGGCAGCTGCGGATGAAAAGACCAAGGAGAGCGAAGAGGACTCTGAGGATGATAGGGACTCGAAGAATCCGACGGCGGAAGCGTCGATGTTTTACGTCGCGTATACCAAGCAGCACGCGCAACCGGAGAAACGGCCGATCACGTTTCTCTACAACGGAGGGCCCGGCTCTTCGAGCGTCTGGCTGCACATGGGCGCCTTTGGACCCCAGCGCGTCGTCACCGCGGATAACTCTCACACGCCGGCCGCGCCGTATCAGGTCGTTAACAATGATTTCAGTTTGTTGGACGCGAGCGATCTGGTCTTTGTCGACGCTCCCGGGACCGGCTTCAGTCGCATCGCCGGGAAAAACAAGAAAAAGGAGTTTTACGGTGTGGACCAGGACGCGCACGCCTTCGCGGAATTCATCGTCGCTTATCTCACTAAGTATGGGCGCTGGAATTCGCCGAAGTATCTCTTTGGTGAAAGCTATGGCACGCCGCGCTCCGCCGTCCTGTCGAACCTGCTCGAGCAGGATTACAATATCGATTTGAACGGAGTCATGCTGCTCTCGCAGATTCTTAACTTCGACCTGAGCGTGGATGAACCGGAATACAATCCGGGAATCGATGCGCCGTATGTCGTAGCTCTACCGACCTATGCGGCCAGCGCCTGGTATCATCACAAGTTGCCCGGGCCGACACCTCCCGCGGCACTGGAACCTTTCCTCAAGGAAGTGGAGGATTTCGCGACGAAGGATTATGCGCACGCCTTGGCCGAAGGAGTTTCCCTCTCGAAAACCGAACGCCAGGCCATGGCGGAAAAGCTCCATGGATATACCGGGCTGCCAGTGAGCTACATTCTAAAGGCGAACTTGCGCATCGATGGCGGCGAGTTCGAGAAGAATCTCCAGGACGATACGGACATGACCACGGGCCGGCTCGACACCCGCTTTTCGGGTCCAACGATGGACCCGCTGAGCAAGGAGGCCGAATACGATCCGCAGGCCGCCGCCATTAGCTCGGCCTATGTCTCGGCCTTCAACGACTACGCAAGGAAAGCGTTGAAGTTTGGTCAGGACAAAGTGTATCGGCCTGAGATTGAGTTATGGAAGACTTGGGATTACAAGCACCAGCCGCCGGGGGCGAACCGGCCGCTGCAACAGGCGACCAACACCATGCCGGACCTTGCCGGCGCCATGAAATACAACCCAGACCTCAAGATCTTTCTCGCTGGCGGTTATTTCGATCTGGCTACGCCGTTTTACGAAGGTTGGTACGAAATGCATCACCTGCCGATTCCAGAACGGCTTCAGGATCACATCCAATATCACTACTACGAGTCGGGCCACATGGTCTATGCCCACCAGGATTCTCTCAAGGCGCTGCACGATGATGCGGCCGCGTTCATCCACTCGACCGATAATCTGAGCAAAGGCGCAAACTAGAGCGCCCTGTGACAAGGCGAGTCTCTTGGCTCGCTGGAAGGTGATCGCTGAGGAATGGGAGCGTTCCCGGGCCCTCGACGCCGTTCGAGTCGCGCAGGGTCCTGCTTTGGACAACGAATTCCGTTTCCGCAGAGAACGAGCGTCTGCCGCGGTTCAAGTGAATCTTGGGCGTCATCAGGTGATCGCGGACGGCTCGTATGATCCGCTCGTCCTTGGGCGAGCCCCGCCTTGCGCGGCGTCCGCTGGCTGCTGGCGCCCGACGCCGCGGAATGCCTGGAATTTGTCCTCGAATTTTCCGCGCGGGCGATTTGGGGGCTCGTTTCGCTGCCTCCTGCGGCTCCCTGTCCCGGCAGACTCGCTACGCGGAAGGATCGCGGTGCTGGAGCATTACCAGGCGTTCACCTCAGAAGGGCTTCCCGCCGACACCGTGCCTCGAATCATGAAGTGGCCCCGCGTCCCCTCATTTCCGGCCGTCGGCACGGTTCGGACAGCGGCTTACGAAGTAGCGGGTGAGCAGAGCAATCCCCGGACGGACGCCGAATTCCATTTCGGAACAAAGAAATGCTTGACGCCGGCCTGCGCTTCTAACTACGAAAAGGATGCTCATCCCGGCGAGCAATCGGGAGACAAGCCAGCGCTAAAATTTTAATACTGCGGGATAACGTCGGTGAAGAAAGCGAAAAGAATAGATAAAGAACAACTAAATATGACTACTCAACCTACCAAGATGAAAATGTATCTGTTTTCGGGTGCGTTTTTGCTCTGTCTGTTATCGATGATGGTGATACCCCGTGCCCAGGGCCAGGGGGATGTCGGCAAGAAAGCATCCAGCCAGTTAACGCAGGTGCAACAGCCATTGGATTGCGCCTGGTCGGCGGGAGCTGATCTCCCGACCGTCGCGGTCCGTTCGGTTGGCGTTTACTTTCCGGCCAACGGTCACTTCTACGCCATTGGCGGACGCGCATCCGATAATGCGGGTGACGATTTCACGCACCCGTTTGAATATAATCCGTCGACAAATACTTGGACTACCAAAAGTGCTAGCTTCCCTGATAACCAGGTGAACAACATGGCTTGCGGGGTGCTCAATGCCAGCGGCACGGACTATATCTACTGCGTGGGCGGATCGGCCGCGGGTGCAACTACGGCCACGGATCGCGTCTTTCGTTACGATCCTGTCGCAGACACGATCACTACGGTCGCTTCACCCTGGCCCGGTGATACTGGCGGAATCGTCCTGCCGGGCGGGTTTACGGTCTTCAATAACAACCTCTACATCCTCGGCGGATTTAGCATCAACGTGGGAATGGTAAGCGATATCTGGCAGTTCAATCCCGCGGGACCGAGTTGGACCCACAAGACGGCGCAGTTGCCAGTCGCGCTCGGCTATGTGCCGACGTGCACGATCGGCAGCCTCATCTACACGGCGGGCGGAAGCACGTGGGATGGAACGACGATTCACGATGACAGCAATTCCTTCGTCTATAACCCCACGGCTGATAGCATTTCCGCCATCGCCAGCATACCGCGGCCGACTGCGGAGACGCGTGCTCTCAATTTCAATAACCAAATGCGGGTCATGGGCGGAGGAAGAGATACGCCGAACCCCTCCAACGAGGTGGACGTCTACGACCCGGGCACCAATACCTGGTCAACGGATGTGTCGTTCATCAACGCACGGCGCAACTTCGCGACCGATACCGACGGCAGCACCACGATCTGGCTGGCGGGTGGCTATGATATTAACATCGCCCCGACAAGCTCGATGGAAATCTTCGAATGCAACGGTGGCGGCGGGGAGATTACACTCACCGCGAAGCTTCGCCGGCAGTCGGGCAAGATCGCTGTGGCCCTTGCCTGGACCGGGACGGATGATAGCGGCAGCATCAACATCCTTCGTGACGGCGTGGTAATCCACACGTCGACTGACGATGGCAGCGCCCAGGACCACCTTGGCGACGTCAGCAGGGTATCCTACACCTATCAAGTCTGCGAGCCAGACACCGGCAACTGCTCGAACGAAGTGACGGTTAACGTCCGCTAGAGCGGTTTTATATAGGCCATCTTCGCCAGGAGGTCGTCCAATCCGACCCTCTGGTAGCCTCGCGGTTTTGTTTTCTGATTTCCGTCTCCCGGGGTTAACGGTCGAGAAGGAGCCAGGGGATTAGCTGTGGCGAGACCGCTCCCCGTACCCGGGGTGCGAAAGCGGGGAATTATTCCCTCGATTCCCCCCAAACGGGTCGGAACCGGCCCCGCCGCGAAAGATATTTTCATGCCGCATCATATTTCTCGAAACTTCGACAGCGATTTCTCGTAGTTGATTTTAGAGCGGTTAACCGCTCGTGAAAAAGAAGACTAAATATGAAAAAATCATCAATTGTATCTGCAGTTCTCTGCGCTTGCCTGGCCATGGCTTTGGCCCCGCTCGCGAACGCGCAACACCAACATGCCTTCATCTGGGATAGCGCTAATGGAATGACAGACCTCGGTACCCTGGGCGGCAATGTGAGCCAGGCTCTCGGTATCAATGACAGCGGTCAGGTGGTCGGATATTCGCTCCTGGCCGATAACGTAACCCAGCACGCCTTCCTGTGGACGGCGAGCACGGGCATGACCGACCTGGGAGCGCTGCCGGGCGGGAATAACACCTTCGCCTGGGCGATTAACTCCCGCGGCCAGGTGGGCGGCGAGGGCCGCGATGCCAATAACGTGCAGGTGCCCTTCTTCTGGTCGGCCAGCACCGGTTATATCCCCTTGGCCGAGAGTGTCGGGGATTCGCGAAACTACGCCTTCGGTATCAATGACAGCGGCGACCTGACCGGACAACGGTATGTCGGCGAGGTAGTGCGCGCCTTCCTCTGGACTCCGCGAACGGGAGCCTATCACCAGATCGGGACTCTACCCGGAGGAATACAATCCGTCGGCAACGGGATTAATAACCTGCGACACATTACCGGCACATCCAACATTACCGGCGGACGCTATGACGCGTTCTTCTGGGGGCAGAGAATCGGGATGAGCGACATCGGAAGTATGGGCGGCTCCTATACGGCGGGTGAGGCGATTAACAATAGCGATCAGGTGGTAGGATTCGGTTATAATACCGGCGGCCAATCGATCGGCTTCTTCTGGAGTTCTTCTACCGGAATGGTCCTTCTGCAGACGCTCGGAGGAATCGAGAGCGTGGGCTTCGGGATTAACGCTGGCGGAGCAAGTACCGGCTATGCCACTAACAGCAGCGGTCTCTCCCGCGCGGTCGTCTGGGCCACTCCAGCCAGTGCGCCAAGCGATCTCGGGACTTTGCCGGGCGGCGCGACCAGTTTGGCCAGGTCCATCAACAACCTTGGCCAAGTGGTCGGGTTCTCTGACGTCCCTTAGTCAGTATCGATCGCTCGGGTTGGCCACCGGGAAAGTACGAGAGAGGCGCATCGGGTAATCTTACCTGATGCGCTTTATCTCTATTTAGAGTTACTGCGCCGCCTTGAGTAACTGGCCATGGAGATCATTGGTCAGAGTCTCGATCCGCTGACTCAGCTGCTTGACCAACTCCGTTAGCTCGGTGTTTTGGCGCATTAACTCGAGCAACTTGGCGGTTTCCTGCGCAGCCGCGATTTCTCGTTCCTGACTCGCCAGGGCCAGGTCTTCTCGATGCTGCGCATCGGCATCGGAGTGCGCCTTGTCGCGGTCGGCCTGGCGGGTTTGGGCGAGCAGGATGAGCGGAGCGGCGTAGGCCGATTGCAGGCTGAACGCGAGGTTGAGCAGGAGAAAAGGATAGAGATCGAAATTTAGGACGCTGATAACGTTGAGCACGATCCAGGCGAGGACGATCAGGGTTTGCGCGACGAGGAAAAAGGGTGTCCCAAAGAAGCGGGCAAAAGCTTCCGCCTTGAGAGCAAACCAGTCGTTGCCGAAGACAGAGGTCAGATGCCGGTGCGGGAGGTGAAAGCGGAAATGGTGCGGCTGCTCTGCATGGTTGGCGACACCTATCCTCTCATATGACCCGACCACAGTTGGTTAACCCCGGCGCGGCTCGTGAAAACTTGACATGTTGTCGCAATACTTCTGTAAGACTGCCACCCTTCTGGTTATGAATGGACGATGAGCAGTTGGCCCTATCGCCTTACGCGAGCCGCGGGGAGCGTCGTGACGAGCCCGTTCGTGCGGGTGCAGACCTGGCGCGTCGCGGGCGCGGCGGAACCCGTCGGCGCCGCCGTCATCGTCTCCAACCACATCTCGCATTTCGATCCGCTGTTTCTCTCCACTCTCTTTCGGCGCACGATTGACTGGATGACGACGGAGGAATTCTATGCCAATCGGCTCGGTGGCGCGTGGTTGCGGGCGGTCAATACTTTTCCAGTGGACCGTTCACGACCGGATCGCCGCGCGCTCCGACTGGGGCTGGAACGTTTGCGCGCCGGACGGTTGGTGGGTGTGTTTCCCGAAGGCGGAATTCGCGCGGGTGGGACGTCGATCCTCGGTGGCGTCGCGCCTAAGAGTGGCGCCGCCGCGCTTGCGCGCCTGGCGGAGGTCCCGATCGTTCCCTGCCTGATCTTCGGGAGTGATCGTCTCTACGCCGCCGGCAGTTGGTGGCCGGGACCGCCGCGCGTTCCCATTTGGATGACGATGGGCGCGCCCATCCGTGTTTCGAAACTCGAGGGGAAAAAGGCCGACGAGCACCTGGCCGATGCCATGCGTGAACTCGGGACGGCGACAATCGCGCACTTCGGGCTTAAGCACGACGATTTGCCGACCACGCCGCAGCAGCGCATGGGTAGATCGCCCGGCCTAACGAGCGACTAACGATATGAAATCGCTCCTGCACCGGGGTTTCGGATTGGCGGTTGATCAATTGCTCTGCGGATCCTTGGCCCTTGTCCATCGGCGGCACGCCGGAAGGGTCTGCAGTGGGCAGGCAGCGGAAGAGTATTTTGCGAAATGCGAAACTGAGACGCGCGCCCAGCATTTCGCATTGCCGGCGGAGATGGAGGATTTCCGCGAGGAGGGCCCGCATATCATGAGTTGGCATAGTCGAGCTCTCTCGGCCGCGGCATTTCCAAGCAATGGCCGCGCCCGGGTTGTACTCTTTGGCCGGCGTCCGGGCGCGCCGACAGTCATCATGCTGCACGCCCTTATGTCCGCCTCGGATGCCGGTTACCGTCGTTGGGCGCGTCGTTTCGCAGCGCTTGGCTGGAACAGCGCTTTCGTGCACTTGCCATTCCATTATTCGCGACGGCCGCCGGGTCACCTGAATGGCGAACTCTGTTGCACGGCGGACCTCATACTCACTGGCGATACGCTACGCCAGGCGGTGGTCGAGATCCGACAACTTCTCGGCTGGCTGCGGACGGAGGGTTGCGGCCGGGTAGGATTGCTCGCGACGAGTTACGGCGGCTGGGTTGCTGCGCTCGTCGCTTCCCTCGAGCCCGACCTTCACTTCCTTGCCTTGCTCGCGCCGATGGCGAACATCGGTTACGCACTCTTTGAGGGACCGACCAGTTGGGCGATCCGGGGCCAGCTATCGCGGGCAGGTCTGGAACGCCAAATGATCGAGCGCCACGCGCATCTTTCGTCGCCTTTGCATGGGAAGCCTGCCGGAGAGGTAGCCAGCCGCACCTTGATCGTCGCCGGAGAAATCGATCGCATCGTCCAGCTGGCCGACCTGACTGCTTTGCGCGAGGCCTGGCCGGGAAGCGAGTTAGTCACTTTGCCGCAGGCGCACTTTGGATATGGCATGATCCCGCGCGCGATGACCTGGCTGGGTAAACGCGAGTTACTCTCTGCTGCGGACTAGCTTTGGCACAAAGGCCCGATCCTGGCGAGTCATCCAACGTGCGCTTTGCGGTCGTCTACTTTACGCCGGCGGGCTTTTGCACGTTGGAATAATCGACCCGAATGGTGATGCTCTGATTTTCCTCGGGCTGGGTAACGACTTCCTTGAGAACGAGACCGCTCTTCTTCGAGATCCAGATTTCGGCGTCGGCCTTTACCTCGTCGCTTTCCTGGTGCGACTTATAAACGGCGGCAGCCTCGCCGTTGACTTCCTCATCGTGCTCGTACTTACAGGTAAAGACCTTGGAGTCGCGAACGTTCTCTTTCCTTTGCTCGGCAATGTCTTTCGGACTTAGCGGGCTGACCCGCCAGTCTCCCCTGGACTTGGTGTAGGCGGTATCGCCGAGATGAATGCTTTCGGCCTCCGTCGTCTTTCCGCCCTCCTGGGTGATGGTCATGTATTGGTGGTTGGGCGTCTGTTCCATTTTGGCAGCGGCGTCGAGCACGATCTTACAGGTCGGATCGTCCGCGCCTGCGGCGGAAAGACTGCCAGCCGCGAAAGTGAGGCCTCCAAGGGAAACCGCGGCGAGCAGGAGCCGGCGGAAAAGCAGAGAAGCACTTGTGTTCATGCCGGAATGATAAGCATTTTCTCGAAAATCCGCTTCTTGATTATCTGGCGGGGCCGGAATGAGGTCGGTAAGGACTGGTTGACATCGTAGGCGAAGCTTTGGTTGATATTGCTCGCCAATCCGGGAGATCCTTTGGCAGTTAAGCAATCGTCGTGGACACGACCGAACTCATTTTGATTTGTCTGGTCGCGGTCGCGCTGCTGGCGATCGTCGCGCGCAGGATCAGCGTCCCGTATCCCATCCTGCTCACTGTCGCCGGGGGCGGGCTCGCGCTGGTGCCGGGGCTGCCCGTGATTCATCTCGAGCCGAAACTGATCTTCGATCTCTTTCTCCCGCCGCTGCTTTATCCGGCGGCGGTCTTTACTTCCTGGAGAGATTTCCGCTCCAATCTGCGGTCGATCCTTCCGTTGGCCACCGTCTTGGTTCTCCTCACGATGGTGGCCACGGCCTGGGTCTTTCATGCCCTCACCGGATTGCCTTTGGCGGTTGGCTTTGTTTTCGGAGCTCTCATTTCGCCACCGGACGCGGTGGCTGCACTGGCGGTGACGCAGAACCTGAAGGTGCCGCGCAAGATCGTGGTGATCCTCGAGGGCGAGAGCCTGGTGAACGACGCCACCTCCTTCATCTCCTTTCGGTTCGCGGTCGCGGCGGTGCTGACCGGGAGCTTCTCGCTGGGGCAGGCGAGCCTGCAATTTCTTCTCGTCGCAGCGGGCGGGATCGCGGTCGGTCTCGCCATCGGCTGGCTGGCGACGCAGGTGCAGAAGCGCCTCGATGATCCGCCGGTCCAGACCATGTTTTCGCTCCTGACTCCGTATGTCGCTTACTTCGTCGGCGAAACGGCGCATGTCTCCGGCATCCTGGCGGTCGTCATCGCCGGCATCTTCTACGGGTGGCGGGCGCCGCGCGTCCTAAGCGGCCGCATGAGACTCCAGGCGATTCCGGTTTGGCAGATGGTGACCTTTGGCCTGAACGGGATCCTCTTCATGCTCATCGGCCTGCAACTGCCGCAGGTGCTCGACGCGCTTCCTCCCGGTTCCGCGTTGGCTGTCGCGAAGGTGGCGATCCTCGTGCTACTGGCGATCGTGCTGGTTCGGTTTGTTTGGATATTTGGCGCTACTTATTTGCCGCGACTCTTCAGCCCGAATTTCCGTCGCAGGAATCCCGCGCCCTGGCAACAGACGGCTTTTATCGCGTGGACCGGAATGCGCGGCGCCGATTCGTTGGCCGGCGCGCTCGCCATTCCTTTTCTCCTCGCCGATGGCACGCCCTTCCCTGGACGCAACCTTATCTTGTTAGTCACCTTCTATGTCATTTTTGGAACGCTTGTCGCACAAGGAATCACTCTAAGGCCTTTGCTTGGCTGGTTGAAAATCGTGGACGATCACGTGCCGGAAAAAGAAGAGCGAATGGCGCGCCTGAAGGCAAACGAAGCCGCGCTCGCCCGCCTCGAAGAGATCGGATCGGCGAGTCGGGCCCGTGCCGAGACGGTCGACCGCCTGCGCTCCGAATACGCCGACCGCATCCGGCAATTGAGCCGGGAAGCGTCGCATGAAGATGGTGTCCGGCGGCTGTACTCGCAGGAGTTTGAAGAGTTAGCCCGGGAGGCCTTGGAAACGGAGCGCGACACTGTTATCGAACTGCGCAATGACGAGTCGATCAACGACGAAGTGCTGCGCCGCATCCAGCACGATATCGACCTCGCCGAAGCCCGACTGCAACGGCGGAAGTGACAACGTACGTGCCGGCAAGCGACGCAGCAGTATCGCTGGCCGGCCATCACTCCAACAAAAAAACCGTGGCGAAGATTCCTCTTCGCCACGGCCTCTTTGTTTACCTCCGAAATTCCACTTACGCGGAACTCCGCGGAAACAGCTAGACTACTCGGATGCAGCCGGCATTGCTCCAGCTGCTCGCACCGGCCGCGCCTAACGCCTGCACCTCGAGGTTATACACCTCGCCCGGCGTGAGGCCTTCGAAGAAGGCGCGCGCACCGGTGGTTTGCGACGTTTGCACGTAGACGTCCGGGGCCGAAGCCAGAGCCAGGCGCCAATTGTAGGCATAGGCGCCATGGATCTTCTTCACCCGGCCGCTGATGCGACCGCTGTTCTTCGTCTGCTCCATCTTGGGAGGGAGCGAAGTCGGAAGCGGGCCGACGGGCGTGCGAGGCTTGATCGCTTCGAAACCGGAGCTGCCAAGGATCGCGAGGTCATTTTGGCAATGACCCTGCACGTAGGCGCCGAGCTGGCGCAGGGCCTCGTCCACATCCGCCATGATGGCATCGCGATCGAGAATCTCCTGCTTGCCACGGTTGAGGGCTGCCTCAATCGCTGCATCGGCCGTATCGAGTAATGCGGTGAACGCTGCCAGCGTCGGATTCGGCGTCAGGTAATTTGCATTACCCGTTAGCTTCGTCACCACATTGCGTCCAAACGACACCCGGTAAACCGGAGTGCGGCGGATGAACGCAAATGATACAAATATATTTTTCTTAACCATATTTT
>DASXYO010000108.1:0-4986 GCA_036502465.1 Chthoniobacterales bacterium | reverse complement strand
TATCAAATCATCCTGCCGCTCATGCTGGCGTGTGTGATCGGGTATTACACGTCGGTCGGGTTTGAGAAGCGGTCGATCTATAGCGAGGCGCTGAAGCGGAAGGGGGCAGGGGATTATCGCCACCAACTGGCGGAGCTGCATGTGCGCGACCTGATGAAGCCGGACCCGCTGACGGTGTCGCCGACGGCGCGCTTTGCGGAGATCGGGGAGAAGTTCATCGCGAATCGGTTCAACTATCTCTATGTGACGGAGGCGGGGAGGTTCGTGGGGGCGATTTCGCTGCATGACATCAAGAACTATCTCAACGCGCCGGAGCTGGCGGAGCTGGTGATCGCGGGGGATATCCTGCGCGAGGACATCCCGGTGATTCATCCGACGGCGTCGCTGAATGAGGCGCTGGACCGGTTTTCGCAGCATCTCGGGGAACGGCTGCCGGTGGTGGCGGATGGCGCGGAGGATCGGTTGGTGGGAAGTCTCGCGAAGACGGATGTGATTCTCGCCCTCGCCGGGAGCGGAAGGCGAGGCGGGGAAAGGAAGAAGGCAGAAGGATGATTCGAAGGCAGAAGCAAGAAGGATGAAGGAAGAAGTGGTCGAGATGCAGAAAGTAGAAAGTAGAAAGGCTAAAGTAGGAAGAATGGGAGAAGGAAGAAGTGGGGGCCAGACTGTGCTTGTGCTCTTAGGCGACGAAAAGCCGGGAGCAGTTCCTACTTAACGCCTTCTGGTTGCCGCTCGTAACGGACACTGACAAACTTTTTCCAAGCGCCGTCCTGCCAGCGGTAGATTTCGTTCACGTAAGCGTTAGCGCCCTGGGGCGTGATGCGGGCTTGCACTTTTGAGGTCGTGCCGTCCTTTTCGGTGACGGCGAAGTCGTGAATGAGAGTCTCTTTGTCTGCGCGGACTGTCCCTTGAGTAAGACTTCCTTCGGCGTCCGTATAGAGAAAGAGAAGCTGTTTCTTCGCCGGATCCCAGGCGTAGAGGCCGCTGGTGTACGGAACGCGCTGGCCGCCGGGCATGATGAAGGTGGAATCGAAGTCTATGCCTTGATGATTGGCCGCCCAGCCGGCTTTTAGCGTGATCGCGGGCCCGGGTCCCTGCGGGCCATCGGGTAGATGACCTAGCCAGGTGTGATCAACCAGAAAGGCAAGGGGAGTGTAATGGGAAGGTTCGGCCGCGACAGCGCGGCTGGCTACCAAGCCCGCGCCGCCGATTAGAACGTAGAGGATGAGAGTTTTCATAGTGAGAGTTTATACCATCCAGCCCTGGGTCTGATATTCGAGGTAGTGGGCAGTCCTTTGGGCGACTTCCCGTCCGAAGTAGCGCTCGACTACGCGGAGAGCGAGATCGATCCCGGAGGAGAGACCGGCGGCCGTGGAGACCTTCTCGTTTTCCACGAAACGAACGGAGCGGACGACTTTTACTTTTGGGAATTTCCTTTCGAACTGGTCGAGGTATTCGTGATGAGTCGTGGCGGACTTTCCGTCCAACAATCCGGCGGCGGCCAGTTTGAATGCTCCGGTGCAGACCGACATCGTGACATCTGTTTGCGCAGAGGTGGCTCGAAGCCATTGCAGCAAATCGTCAGAGCCTTTCTGCGCCGGGACGATAATGACTTGAGGCTTGGGGCAGTCGGAGAAGCTGTATTCCGGGACAACCTTAAAATCACCAGCGGTAGTTATTGGCTCAGTCTTTTCTGAGACAGTAAAGAGATGAAAAGGCATCTCATCTTTTGCCATCGTGTCCTGGAAAACCTCCCAGGGTCCACAGAAATCCATGAGATTCACACCTTCCGAAATGGCAACAGCTACCATGATCTTATTCCCGGCGGGCGGGACGAGCGGGTTTGGCTGACTCGCGCTTCCTTTGAGTTTGCCGACGGCAGCGAGAAGTGGCGGAGCGAACGACGCGCTGGCGATGGCCGCTCCAGCGCTCGCGCTATTAATGAGGAAGGTTCTTCGATTCATATTGGTTTTCTATCTGCTGAGGTTGGTCTTGGAAGGCGATGGAACGAGTGATCGCGGGTGATCACCGAAACATTGCTGATATTTGTGTGGGCTAATTCGGAAACGCTGGGCGAAGGCTTTGCGAAAGACGTCGCCATTTTTAAAGCCAACCGAGTCGGCGACGCGATCGAATGAGCACTCGTTAGCGGATAGCCGGCGGCGGGCTTCATCGAGTCGCAGCGCCTGAACGAAGGCGGCGGGAGTTTGGCCGAAGGCCGATTTGAAACGGCGGATGAACTGCCGCGGCGAGAGATGGACCCGCGCTGCCAAGGCTTCCACGGTTAGGTTAAAATCGAGATGAGTCGAAATCCATACGCCTAACTCTGTGAGGCGGTCAGTGGCCTGGCTTTGGAAACGCAGGGGCTCGGAATACTGAGACTGCCCACCATCGCGCTTGAGGTAGACGACTAATTCTCTTGCGACAGAAAGTGCAACCTCGCGACCGTAGTCCTCCTCGACCAGAGCTAGCGCCAGATCAATCCCGGCCGTGACGCCGGCCGAAGTATAGAAACAACCGTCTTTCAAGAAGATCGCGTTCGCCTTGATCTTCACGTTGGGAAAGCGGGCAGTTGAATCCGCCGCAAAGCGCCAATGGGTGGTGGCTTCCCGCCCGTCCAGCAGACCGGAAGCTGCCAATCCATAAATGCCGGTGCAAACGGATGCGATCCTGCGGGTGACAGGCGCCCTCGAGGCAAGCCATCGCGCAACGGCGCGGTTCGGACCGGCTTCACGCAAGCCGGCGCCCCCGGGGACGATGATGGTGTCGAAGGCTGGCGCCGTCTCCAGTGTGTAATCTGGATGAAAACTCAGTCCAGACTCCGCCTGGAAGCGACGGCGATGCAAGCCGATCAAAGAAATTTCGTAGCCCGGCAGCGTCGCACCGAGATGGTCTTTTACCCGCGCGCAGGCGAAGGTTTCGGCCGGTCCGACGAGGTCTAGCGCGTTAAAGTTCTCGAACCCGAGAAAGCCGATGTGGAATTTCGTCACGCACCCAATCTAGACCTTCCCACAAAATGTCGTTATGACGAAGTTCGGATAATCTGTGACATAGATGAAGGAAGAAAGTGGGGCGGAATATTTTCTCGACTTCTTTGACGCGGTTGGCCAAATCTGCGCGGCATGAAAATCGTTCTCCAATCTGTCTCCTGGCTTGTTCTGCGGGGTTTGTGTCTTGGTTTTGTTTTCGGGCTGGTCCCGCGGGCGGTCGTCGCGCAACAGGCGCATATCTCGCGCGAGCAGGCGGAGGCGCTGGTGGCAGGCCTGAAGTTTCAGCAGGGAGAGATCAAGCTGAAGGATGGGCTCGCCACGCTGCGCGTGCCAGAAGGTTTACGCTATCTCGACGGACCTGATGCGAGCACGGTGCTGGTGAAGCTCTGGGGTAACCCGCCGAACCCTGATCCGCTCGGGATGTTAATGCCGGCCGGGGTAAGTCCGCTGACTGACGCGTCATGGGCGGTGATCATGACTTACGAGGCGGATGGTTATGTCAAAGACGCCGACGCGGAGAAGATCAACTACAGCGAATTGCTGACGCAGATGCAGAAGGATGTGGAAGCGAGCAACGCCAAGCGGCTCGAGGGTGGCTATCAGCCGATTCATCTCGTCGGCTGGGCGAAAGCGCCACACTACGACGAAAAGAGTCACAAGCTTTTCTGGGCGAAGGAACTCAGGTTTGGCCAAAACCAGGAGAATACTCTCAACTACAACATCCGCGTGCTGGGCCGCGCAGGCGTGCTCGTTCTGAATGCGGTCGCGGGCATGTCGCAGTTGCCCGAGATCGAGGCGGCGACGCCGAAGATCCTGGGGGCGGTGGATTTTAATCCCGGGAATCGTTATGCGGACTTCAACGCGAAGTCCGACAAGGTGGCGGAGTACGGATTGGCGGCGCTGGTGGCCGGCGGGGTGGCGGCCAAGCTGGGATTTTTCAAGGGACTCTGGATCGCGGCACTGGCGGCGAAGAAATTCATCATCATCGGCGTGGCCGCGGTGGCGGCCTGGATGCGCAAGCTGTTCGGGAAAAAAGCGCCGGCTGATACTCCGGTGGCCTAACGACTGGATTTGGCCCTCGGGTTTCTCGCAAGCCGGCGCTGGTTCCCGTGCTAGGATGCGCGAAGTGAAGGAGAACGCGGGACAACCAGGCAAGCCGCGCGGCGGCGTGATCGAGCGCTACCGGGCGCATCTGCCGGTGAGCGCGGCGACGCCGGTGGTGTCGTTAGGCGAGGGGGGAACGCCGCTGATCTTTTCGCCGCGCCTGAGCGAAAAGGTGGGGCGGGGGTGCGAGGTGTTCGTCAAATACGAAGGGCTGAATCCGACCGGGTCGTTCAAGGATCGCGGGATGACGGTGGCGGTCTCGAAGGCGCTGGAACGCGGCGCGCAGACGCTGATTTGCGCCTCGACCGGGAATACCTCGGCCTCGGCGGCGGCGTATGCGGCGCGGGCGGGGATGCGCTGCGCGGTGGTGTTGCCGGCGGGGAAAATCGCACGCGGCAAGATGGTGCAGGCGGTCGCCTATGGAGCGCGGATTGTGGCGATCGATGGGAATTTCGACCAGGCGCTGGAGATCGTTAGGGCACTCGGTGCGAAAGATGATTTTGCAATCGTGAACTCGATCAATCCCGATCGGATCGCGGGGCAGAAGACGGCGGCTTTTGAAATCGTGGACGAGTTTGGCGACGCGCCGGAGTTGCATCTGCTGCCGGTAGGGAACGCGGGGAACATCACGGCGTACTGGGCGGGCTATGAGGAATATCACGCGGCGGGGAAATCTGCGCGGCGACCGCGGATGATTGGTTTCCAGGCGGCGGGTGCGGCGCCGATTTTTCGCGGCGAAGTGGTCGTTAGGCCAGAAACGATCGCGACGGCGATCCGGATCGGGAACCCGGCGAGCTGGGCGCAGGCGAATCGCGCGCTGGAGGAATCCGGCGGCGCGATCGATATCGTGAGCGACGAGGAAATTCTCGCCGCGCAACGCTGGCTGGCGAGCGCG
>DASXYO010000107.1:0-24902 GCA_036502465.1 Chthoniobacterales bacterium | reverse complement strand
AACACTTTCGCGCACTTGGATTCCACCATCGTGCTCGAACGCTCCATCGCGGAGCTTGGAATCTATCCGGCGGTGGACCCGCTCGCCTCCACCTCGAAGGCGCTTGCGCCTGAGATCGTGGGCGAAGAGCATTACAATGTCGCGCGTGGCGTGCAGAAGGTGCTGCAGCGCTACAAGGATTTACAGGACATTATCGCGATTCTCGGCATGGACGAACTTTCGCCTGAAGACAAGCTGACCGTTTTCCGCGCCCGTAAAATCCAGCGTTTTCTTAGCCAGCCGTTCCACGTAGCGGAAGTCTTTACGGGCACTGCCGGTCAATACGTTTCGATCACCGAAACCGTCCGCGGCTTCAAAGAAATCCTCGAAGGCAAACATGACGACGTCGCCGAGCAGAATTTCTACATGAAGGGCGGCATCGACATGATCAAGGAGTAGCCATGGCGAAAACTCTTCGCCTGGAAATTGTGACCCCGGAGGCGAAAGCCTACTCGGAAGAAGTCGAGATGGTGGTGCTCCCCGGCACCGACGGCGAACTCGGCGTCTATCCGCAGCACGTTCCTGTCTTGACCACGATCAAGCCCGGAGAGTTGCGCCTTTTTAAGGGTGGCAAGGAAACCGCCCTCGCGGTCGGCGAAGGATTTGCCGAGATCACGGGCGACGCCGTTTCTGTCCTGACCGACATGGCGCTCGAATCGACTGCGATCGACGAAGCGGCCGCTGAGGCCGCTGTCGCGCGCGCGCAGGCGGCGATGAAAGAAGATCTCGGCGGAGAGGAAGTCGCGGCCGTCCAAGCCTCGCTCCAAAAGGCGCTCGCCCAGCTGCACGTCAAGCGGCGGCAACGGCACTGAGGGTAGCGCAAGCTTCCAGCTTGCGCTTTCTGCCGGCAGCAAGCTGGAAGCTTGCCCTACCCTTCGTCCCGATCCTGCGCTAGATCATCGCCGTGACGCAGCCACCAGACGCGCTCGGAATCATCGCCGGCAGCGGCGTTTATCCGCTCCTTCTCGCCGACGCCGCCCGCGTCGCCGGGGTGAAGAAAATCATCGTCGCGGCCTTCACGGACGAGACTTCGTCTGACATCACGAATCGCGCCGACAAGATCGAATGGCTGCGCGTCGGTCAGCTGGGCAAACTGTTGAGCTTCTTCCGCGACGCGGAGGTGAGGCACGCGATCATGGCCGGGCAGATCGCGCCCGATAATCTCTTCAGCCTGCGGCCGGACTTCAAAGCGATGTTCCTCCTCGCGCGCCTCAAGCAGCGTAACGCCGAGTCGATCTTCGGCGCGATTGCCGACCAGCTCGCGGAAATCCAGGTCGAGCTGCTGCCGGCCACGACTTTTCTCGATCATCTCCTCGCGCCCGCCGGGCTGATCGCCGGACCGAAATTGAAGGAGCGCGAAGAGGAAGACATCGCTTTTGGATTCGAGATCGCGAAACAACTAAGCGCGCTCGACGTCGGCCAAACGATCGTGGTCAAAAACGGCACCGTCCTCGCGGTCGAGGCGTTCGAGGGCACGAACGAAGCGATTCTGCGCGGTGGGGCGTTAGGCAAAAAGAACGCCATCGTGATCAAGGTGACGAAACCGAACCAGGACATGCGCTTCGACGTCCCGGTGATCGGGACCGAAACCCTGCGGGTGGCGTCGGAAGCCAAAGTGCGCGCCATCGCGGTCGAGGCCGGCCGCACTTTATTGCTCGAGAAAGCCGCGCTGATCGCGCTGGCCGAGCGCTCGAAGATTGCGCTCGTCGGTCGTTAGGGGAAACCGTTTCGGGTCGACGCGCGGTCAACCGACGATGTAGAAATGCGGCTGTGAGCCGCCTGGGTGTTCTTCTCTGGAGCCTTTTGCTCCTGCTCGGCGCCAGTCCCGCGCAGGGAGACTGGATCCGGGATCTCCGCGGCGATGTTTCCTACGAGGACAATCTCTCCAACTCGAACCGCGCGGCTGACGAGCGCGATGATTTTTCCTTCGCGGGCCACGCGAGTTTTGGGCGCTTCGGGGAACTGACCGACGATCTGCGCCTGACGGTGACGGCGGATCTCGACGCGCGCGCTTTTGCCCGTTACGACGATTTTAACAGCCTAACGATCAGCTCGACGGCGGCATTGCGCTACCGCTTCGGGCTCGGCGCGATGGCGCCGTTTGTGCGGATCGAGGCGAGCGGAGGTTATGCCGCTTTCCAGCAATCGCTCCAAAGCGGCGGGCGTTTCCGCACCGAAATCACTTTCGGAAAAAGGCTGACCGAACGCTTCGCGCTCGACGCCTCGTATTCTTACGACGAGATCGGCGGCGAGATCCGGGTCTTCGATCGTTTCTCGCATGCGTTCGCGTTGAACGCGTCGCTCGACCTGACGGAGAGGACGCGGCTCAGTGCGGGTTACGAACTGCGCAGCGGTGAGGTGGTTTCGTACGCGGTGCCGCCGCGGCCGGACATCGTGGCCCTGGCAAACGATCGACGGACGGTCAATACATTTGGTTCCCCTTACGTCGCCTACAACTTCGACGCGACCACGAACAGTCTCTCGTTAGGCGTAAGTCAGGCTCTGACCCAATCCCTCTCGCTCGACGCTCGCTACGAGTGGCATTACACGACCCGCTCGCATCTTTCCTACACCAACAATGTCCTGCGACTTTCGATTCATACAGCTTTTTAGGAATCTGATCGTTGTCCCGCTCCTCGTGGCGACGGCGAGCGCAGGCGATCTCACGGTTGCGGTCAAGGACCAGAACGGCAAACCGGTTCAGGACGCGGTGGTGTATGCGCTGCCCGTCTCGGGCAAGGCGCCATCGCGCAAGGCGGGCGGCGAAGTCGTTCAGCGCAACAAGCAGTTTGTGCCCTACGTCAGCGCGGTCCAGGCCGGAAGTCTGGTCCAGTTCCCGAACAAGGACACCGTTAAGCATCACGTCTATTCGTTTTCGCCGGCGAAGAAATTTGAGCTGCCGCTCTACGCGGGCACGCCAGCTGAGCCGGTCCTCTTTGATACGCTGGGCTTGGTCACCCTCGGCTGCAACATTCACGACTGGATGATCGCTTACATCCTGGTGGTCCCGACGCCGTGGTTCGCGGTGACCGATGCAAATGGCGAAGCACAGCTCCGCGGTTTACCGGCAGCCTGCGACCTGGAAGTCTGGCAACCACGATTGAAAAATTCTTCCGACCTGCCGCGCCAGCGCTTGGTCGGAAAAGGCAACCCCAGCGTTAGTTTTCAACTCGATCTCAAACCGGACTTTCGTTTGCGCCGGAGCCCGACGGGTACCGGTGACGGTTATCGTTAGGCATCTTTTTCGAGTGAATTTCCCGCTGCACTTCCGCACTTTCCGCGGACGCCTCGCGTTCTTTTTTCTCTCGCTCGTCGCGGTCGTCCTGGCGGCCAGTTTCCTGGTCGTGTTCCAGGCCAACCGGCGTCACGCCGCGCGCCAGATCGAAGACAGCCTGCACGCCGGCTCGCGCATTTTCGCGACCCTGCGCGAACGGCGGCTGGATGAACTGAACGAGCAGGCGCGACTGCTGGCTTACGATTACGGCTTCAAGCAGGCCTTCAGCAGCAGTGCCGACGACCGCGCCACGATGCGCCTGGCGATGCAGAACTGGCGCGACCGCATCCGGGCCAGCTTCATGGTGCTCGTTTCGCTCGAGAAACAGATCCTCTATAACAGCGATCAACCGCAACGCGATGGCTCGACTTTCGATCTGCCCGGCCTCATCACCGCCGCCGAGCAAGATCGTTCGCTTGAGGCGCGCGGGCTCATGTTGCGCGACGGAAAACTCTACGCCGTCGTGGTCGTTCCTTTGCTCGCGCCGGAGCCGATCGCGTGGATCTGTCTCGGCTTTCGCATTGACGATGCGTTCGCGAAAGAGCTCGGCGCCCTCACGAATCAATCCGTTTCGTTTCTCGATCAAAGGAACGGGCCGCCGCCCTGGACCATTCTGGCCTCGACCTTTAACGACGCGATCCGACCGCAACTGCTCACCGCGCTGGAGCGCTTCGCGAAGCCCGCGGAAGTCACCAAAGTCGTCATCGACGAGAAACGTTTCGTGACACTGCTGGAGCGGCTGGACGTGCGGAATGGAAACGCCGCCGTCGCGTTACAGCGAAATCTTGACGAAGAGCTCGCGCCTTTCCGCGTCCTAGAAGGGGTGCTTCTTGTCGTCGCCCTGGCGGGACTGCTGCTCTCCGTCCTCGCGGTCGGCGGGATCGCGGGTTCGCTGAGCCGTCCCGTTTTGCGGCTGGCGAAAAATGCCCGGCGGGTGGAGGAGGGCGATTACGGCACCGGACCGAGCGAGGACCTCGGTCGCGCCGACGAACTCGGACAACTGGCCCGCTCTTTCCAACACATGACCGCCGGACTCGCGGAGCGAGACAAGGTGCGCGATCTCCTCGGCAAAGTGACCTCGCCCGCGATCGCAGCGGAGCTGACCCGCCGTGAGTTGGTCCTCGGCGGCGAAGAGAAAAAGGTGACAGTGCTCTTTTCCGACCTGCGCAATTTCACCCCGCTAAGCGAAGCGCTCGAGCCGGCGGAATTATTGGAGGTGCTGAATGAATATCTGACCGCGATGAGCCAGATCGTCGATGCCCATGGCGGAGTGGTCGACAAATATGTCGGCGACGCGTTGATGGCCTTGTTCGGCGCGCCGCTGGAGATGTCCGACCAGGCGTCGCAGGCTTTCGCGACTGCGCTCGAGATGCGGGCCGCGCTCACGGAATTGAACGAACGCGTCTTTCAGCCCAAAGGATTCACGGTCGGCTTCGGCGTCGGGATTCATACCGGCACGGTCGTTGCGGGAAACGTCGGTTCCCCCGAGCGCTACAATTACACTGTGATCGGAGACGGCGTGAACGTGGCGTCGCGCCTGCAGTCGCTCACGCGCAATCCGGAATACGACACCGACATCATCGTGAGCGATGCCAGCCTGCGCGAAAGCACCAAGCGGTTTCGGACCCGCCGGCTGGGCGAAGTTCCGGTGAAAGGGAAGCAACAGCCCGTGCTCATCCACGCGCTCCTTGGGCCTGAGTAACTTCTCGTTGCAAATCGCCACCTGAGACCCGAAAATCGGAGTTCTCCGCGGGGTCTTAGCTCAGTTGGTAGAGCGCCTCAATGGCATTGAGGAGGTCAGGGGTTCGAATCCCCTAGGCTCCAGACCTTCGCTTGGAGCGCGCCGGAGAGTGAAGATCTGCCACGGCGGACCTGGCGCAGGCGGGCGCGCCGCAGCGTTGCATTCTAGTTCCGGCACTCCAGGACTACGGTTTGGCAGGCCCCGTGGAATGCAGTCCTTCCCGGACGTTTATATTCTCGTCAGCGAAAGCGATCCGTCACGACATTACACCGGCATGGCCGAGAATCTCGCCGCGCGACTGAAAGATCATAACGGCGCGGCGTCACTTCCAGGTCCCGTTCCGCACAGACCCTCGCCTTAGCCTGACGTCGCCCGCACCGTTCCGCTCCGGAGCGTGATCAAATAATAGAGGGTTCCCAAAGCCCCGAGGGCGCTGGCGGTGCCGAAGTTAACGCCGGGACCAAATTTCCACAGGAACGCCCCGAGGAACGCGCCCGTCGTCACGATCAGGTCGCGCACCAAATAATACGCTCCGATCATTTGCCCGCGCCGTTGCGGATCGCTGTAGCCGATGATGAGCGCCTTGCGTGAAGTGTCGCCAAATTCCTTCAGCCCCCGCACCGCGAAGGCCAGGGCAAGCATGACGAAGCTGCCGGAAAACCAGAGCGCCACGGGGAACAGCGTGAACATGATAAAGGTCACGAAGACGAAAGGTTCCCGGCCGTATTTATCGGCGAAATGGGAGGCCGGGATAATGCAGAGAGTGGCGGTGAGCATCTCGATCGTCGTGAGGAGTCCGATGCCTTTGGCGTCCGTGCCGACGTAGTCCATGGCATAGATCACGACCCACGCGAACGGAATCCTTTCGCAGAAACGGATCAGGATGTCGCTCAAGAGAAGCCGTCGGAGCGGCGCGTTGAAGCTCGTTAGGCTCTGCCAGAAGGTCCAGCGATCCTGCTTCGTTTTCGCGACCCGTGCCTTCGTCTGGAAAAGACGTTGCACGCCGATCGTGGCAGTCGAGACAACGATCGAAACGAGCAAACCAATCCGGACGCCAGTGATCATTCCGAACCGGTCGATCAGCGCGCCGCCGAGAAACGGCGCGATCATGATCGGCAATCGCTTGATGACCGATTGCATGCCGATTCCCATCGAGTGCCGGTCGGCCGCGAGCGATTCGGCGACGAGCGAAAACGTGGCCGGCAGCGAGAAGCAGGTCCAGGAGAGGAAAAGGAACATTCCGCCGATGACCGCGCTCCAGTGCGGCACCAGCAGGACAATCGCGTACCCCACGATGGAAAGAAGATTGAAGGCAATGAAGGCGCGACGAAATCCCCAGCGATCGACCACGAGGCCGCCGGGGTAGGCGTAGATCGCGCCGAGCAGGGTGCGAATGGCATCGAAAGTTCCGATGACGAAAACCGTCGCGCCCAGTGCCTGGAGGTATTTTGGAATGAAGCGCATCCACAATTCCTCACCCGCGCCAATCGCAAAAATGGCGACGAGCAGAATGACGAGGTTGCGGCGGAGCCCGAAAAATTCGGCGAACGAGCGACGCGGTCTCATCGGGCAAATACGTTCTCGTTAGGCGGGCGAGAGGGCGCGCCGGTCCGGCACCTGGCATTGAGCGAAGTGATGGCCGATAACACAATTCATGGCGTGCAACTTCTACAGCTTTGCGGGAAGCATTGCACGCCGGCTCGACGGCCGCTCCTGCCCCGGAAAATATTCGCAGTCCCTGTTCCCGGCGTTGGTAGAAGCATACCGACGGAGACAAACCTCGAGAGCGAGCGCGTGACAAATGGCATCGCCTAAGACCAAAACTTTTGCGCAAGACCGTGGCGCGGCCGGACACGACGATCCGGATTTTGCCGATGCCCGCGGCCTGGAGAAACTGCGCGTTCTTTACGAATCCAGCCTCGTCTTCAGCCAGTCGCGCGACCCGGAGAAGTTGGGCGAACATATTATCGCGACGGTTGAGCAACTGGTGAATTCCAGCGTGGCTCGATTTGGGTGGTGCCGGAAGATTCCCCGCGCCTGGAGTTGCTTGCGCACAGCAACTTCGGGCTCGAGCCGGACGTGCTGAAAAACGAATTAGCGCGGGCGCGACCGCAGTTTCCGCAGTTGGGCGAGGGGATTTCCGGCTGGGTCGCCCTGCACGGGGAAGCGGTTCGAACTGGAGACGCGAAAAGCGATGAACGTTATCTCGAAACGAATCCTGCCATTCGATCCGAGCTTTGCGTTCATCACCGCCAATTACGCCCTCGCGGAAATGCTCGGTTACGCGTCGGTTGCGGAATTGATGGAGGTCAAACTCGGTACCGGCATTTATTTTGACGAGGAGGAGCGCGAGAGGCTGATCCAGAAATGCGAAGCGCGCCAGGAATTGCGCGCGCTGCTTTTACGCCTGAGCCGGGCGCGCGAGGAGGAGCGCATCCATGTCTCGCGCGAAGTGCACGAGGAACTCGGGCAATGGCTGACCGGTTTGAAAATGGACCTGCGCTGGATGGAAAGGAAGCTTTCGGAATCCGGCGGACCGCCGGCGTTCAACCCGCTGCTCGACCGCGTGGTGGGAGCTTCTGCCTTGGCCGATACCATCATCGCGGTGGTGCAAAAGATTGCCGCCGAGCTTCGTTCCAGTGCGCTCGATGCGCTTGGGTTGGAACCGGCATTGCATGCCGAAGTGCGCCGTTTTCAGAAACGCTCGGGCGTTCGCTGCACCGTGATCGCGCAGGAAATGCGGACCGTGGTATCACCGCAAATCGCGAACGAGCTGTTCTATATTTGCAGGAAGCGATGACGAATATTGCCCGTCATGCCAACGCCAGCAGCGTTAAGATTCGCCTGGAAATGGACGGCGGCGCTCTTGTTGGATGGCATTTGCAGGCGACGGATCGATGGGGCGGATTTGAGGCGAACTTCCGGGGAGGGATCAAATCCTGGTTGCGCGAAAGCGAACCCACTCCGTGTCCTGCTCGTCGAAGATTCGACTCCAGTCCGCGGCCGCATCCGCAGCCTGGTCGAGGAGAACGGCAGGGTCGAGATCGTCGGGGAAGTCAACTCGGTTGTCGATGCGCTGGCGCAATTCAGGGAGCAAGCGCCCGATGCCATGATCCTCGATTTGTATCTGAAGGACGGCAATTCAGTCGGCGTCGTGACCGAGGTGAAGCGAGCGAAATCCCGCTGCGCGGTGATCGTGCTGACCAGCTTTGCCACCCTCGAGACGCGGGAGCATTGCCTGGGACTCGGGGCGGATTATTTCTTCGAAAAGAACCAGGAGTTCGAGCGCGTTCCGGAAGTGCTCGCCGAACTTCATCGGCTCAAGAACGAAGCCGCGATCTAGCGCGATTCGGCATCCCTTTAAAGCAGCGCTGAACGTCGTTCGTTAGGCGCGAGTTTCGGTTTCGATCTTGCGGGCGGGAGCAGCGACCGGATATTCTGCGGTCTCCAGGCTGGCTATGAAACCGATCGTCCTGATTCACGGTTACAGTTCGGAAAGCCCGACCGCCGATCCGACGTCGATCGCCAACATCTACGGCGATCTTCCCCAGCGCCTGCACGAGAGCTACGACGTGGTCGAGATTGACCTCTCGCGCTACGTCTCGCTCAACGATTCCGCCTCCATCGCTGACATCGCGCGCGCCTTTAATCGCGCCCTCCTCGAGCAGCATCCGGATTTGCTCAAGGATGGTTTTCACGTCGTCATCCACAGCACCGGTGCGCTCGTCATTCGCACCTGGATACGGCTCTTCAGTCCGCAGCCGTCGCCCGTCCGCAATCTGGTTTATCTCGCGGGGGCGAACCTCGGGAGCGGCTGGGCGAGCATCGGGCAGGGGCAGGTGGCCCGCTGGGGCCGTTTCGTTTTCGAACGCGGAGCGCAACGCGGCGTGAAGGTACTGCAAGCGCTCGAGCTCGGTTCCTCGCCCACGATCGAGACGCACCTTTCCTTCACGCAGCCAGGCTCGCGCATGCTGGAGGATTTCCAGGTGCAGGAATTCATCATTATCGGCACGCAGGCCGATCCCGGCTGGTTCACTTTCCCGATTCGTTATGCGCACGAGGACGGCTCGGACGGCGTGGTGCGGGTCGCGGCGGGAAATTTAAATTTCAATCACCTCGTGATCGAGCCTAACGACGAGGCGGCGCTTCTGCCTTGGCCGGCGATTCGGGCCGCGGTCCAGGCGGCGGCGGCGAAGGCGGATTTCCCGGAATATTATTCGCTCAAGGCCCAATCCTACGCCGGGAAAGATCGCCCGCTGGTGCCCTGCGGCATTCCCTACCGTTGCGCGCATTCGGGCGACAAGATGGGCATCGTGTCCGGCTCGATTCCGCGCGATCAGGTCGATAAAATGATCAAGATCGCGCTCGACACGCCGGAGCGCACAACGGCTGCCTACCAACGCGCCGTCGCTGCCTTCGATCGCGAAACCGCGACTACTTTCGAGTCAGCCCGCACCATGCAAAACCCGGGCCTGTTCAATTTCCTGAACGACCCGCGCAACCAGTACGATCCGCACGCGCAGGTCATCTTCCGCCTGCGCGACCAGGATGGATTGCCGATTCCGATCGGGAGCTCCGACATCTTTTTCGTTTCGGAGCAGGGGGAAAACGGAACCATTCCGATCCAGACGATTATCGAGCACACCAGCGTGAGCGGCGTTTCGCCTAACGTTCTCGTCTTCTACGTGCGGACGCAAAAATTTGACCGGCGAGCGAAGGGCTGGGTCGATCAACTGGCAAACGTGAGCGACTTCGCGCTCGAGATCACCGCCATCGAGCCGGCCGCGCCGACCCAGAACCCGCTCATTTCCTACCTGCCGTTGCGCATTCCGCTTTCCGGCAAGCAGGTCAAGAACCTGATCCAGCCGCATCGCACCACGATCATCGACGTGACTCTGCTACGGTTGCCCTCGCCGGATCTCTATCAACTGATCAAATCGTAGCGCGGATTTGCAAAGTTGACTCCGCGCCGCTGGCGGTATCGTGAACATCCAAATGAAAGCGTTACCGATTCGCCTCACTTCCATTATCATTCTGGCCTTTGCCTTTACCGCTCTCCGTGCCGGCGCGGCGGAGAAGGAAATTCAATTTCCCGCTCCGAGTCAGCACGCCACGCTGACGCAGCGCGTCGGCCTCACGGATGTCTCGGTTGATTATTCGCGCCCCGATATGCGCGGTCGCGAGATCTTTGGCGGGCTTGTTCCTTTCGACAAAGTCTGGCGCACCGGCGCGAACAACCCAACCAAGATCAAGTTCAGCGACGCGGTAAAGATCGAAGGCAAGGACCTCCCGGCGGGCGAATACGCCTTCTACACCATTCCGGGCAAAGACGAGTGGACCATCATCCTCTCGAAGAACCTGAAGCTCTGGGGCGCCTACGGTTACAAGCCGGACTCCGACGCTTTGCGGGTCACGGTGAAACCGACCGCACTCCCCAACCCGGTGGAAACTTTCACCATCAGCTTCGACGACCTGCAGGATACCGGCGCCACCATTTCGCTCGCCTGGGATAAGACCCGAGTGCCGGTTAGCCTAACGACCAACACGGTTGAAAAAGTGGACACCGAAATTCAGGCGGCGTTGAAGGATCCGAAGGCGCTGAAGCCGATTTTCTATTATCAGGCCGCCAGCTTTTACTACGATCACGATAAGGATCTCGCGCAGGCCGCGAAATGGGTCGATCAGGCGATCAAGGAACAGCAACCAACGCGCTACTTCCTTTATTACAAGAAGGCGCAAATCGAGGCGAAGCTCGGCCACAAGGACGAAGCCAAAGCCGCCGCCGAGAAATCAATCGAGCTCCTGAAGGCCGAAAAAGAGCCGGATGAATCGGCCATTCGCAACAGCCAATTGATCATCGACGGCTTGAAGTAGCGGCCCGGCCGGTTGGTTTCAAGCGAACCGTTTTCGGTCATGTCTCCGTTCTCGCGCTGTCTTGTGGTGGCCTCACTCGGACTCGTTAGTCTTGCCGGCTCCGTCCGCGCGGCGGAGGCTCCGCAGGCGATGGATTCGGCGCACATTCGTCTTGCCCTCGAGAAGCTGAATGTCCTCGGCCGCGCGCTCTATGTGGCGGCGCATCCCGACGACGAGAACACCGGGCTCATCTCCTACTGGGCGAACGGCGCCCTCTACGATGCGGCCTATCTTTCGCTGACGCGCGGTGATGGAGGACAAAACCTGATCGGGCCCGAGCTGCGCGATCAACTCGGCGTCATCCGAACCCAGGAACTGCTGGCCGCTCGCCGGATCGATCATGGGCAGCAATTCTTTACCCGCGCAAACGACTTCGGATTCTCGAAATCCGCGGACGAAACACTGCGCATCTGGGACCGGGACAAAGTGCTGGCCGATGTCGTTTGGGTGATCCGAAAATTTCGCCCCGACATTATCGTGACGCGTTTCCCGACCGATGACAGCAAGACTCACGGCCACCACACCGCGTCCGCGATTCTCGCCGCGGAAGCCTTCCGCGCCGCGGCCGATCCGAAGCGATTTCCCGAGCAGCTTCAGTATGTCGAGCCATGGCAGCCGACGCGGCTGCTCTGGAATTCCTGGGAAGCATTTCGCGCCCGTTCGCGCAATCAGACTCCCGACTTTACGGGATTGATCGCGCTTCAGGTCGGCGGCTATCAACCGTTGCTCGGAAAATCTTATCCCGAGATCGCGGCCGCCAGTCGCAGCATGCACAAGAGCCAGGGCTTCGGGGTCGAAGTCGAACGCGGGGAGCGGAAGGAGTATTTCAAACTTCTCGACGGCAAGCCGGTGGAGGGTGACGACATCTTTGCCGGCATCGACACGAACTGGTCGCGCGTCGCGAAGGCGTCCGACACCAGCAAAAAGATCCAGGAGATCCTGCAAAAGTTCGACGATACGAAGCCGTGGTTATCCGTTCCCGCGCTCATCGATTTGCGCAAGACCTTGCGCAGTCTCGGCCACGACTCATGGACGACGGAAAAGCTCTCGGACCTGGACGGAGTGATCGCGGCCTGTCTCGGATTGCATCTCGAAGCCGTGACCGAAAAACCGGATGCGGAACCGGGCGAAAACCTGGCGCTGCAGATCGAAGCGATCAATCGCTCGCCCGTGGAAGTGAAATTCAAGAGCCTGCGCCTGCTCGCGTCGGTCAAACCAGTCGACAAGCCTCTTTCGCCTAACGAGCTCACAACCGAAAAGGAAACGGTGGCCTTGCCGAGGGATCTGCCCTATTCGCAACCCTATTGGCTGCGCCAGCCGGGCTCCATCGGCACTTACGCCGTTTCCGATCAAACGCTGATCGGCCGTCCGGAAAATCCGCCGCCTTTCCCACTCGACGTGGCGATCGAGGTCGGCGGAGAGGAAATCACTTACTCCGTCGAACCGCGTTATCGCAAAGTCGATCGCGTGGCCGGCGAAGTGAGCGCGCCGCTCGTCATCGCGCCGCCCGCGTTCGTCGTGTTGCCACGTCCGGTCTTTGTTTTCGGCGACCAAAAGCCGAAGACAATTAGCCTGCGAGTCGTCGCGGCCGCGGAGAAATTCAGCAGCAATCTCGCCCTCGCCGTGCCGTCTGGCTGGAACGTCGAGCCCGTTTCTATTCCGGTGCAGTTGGAAGGCGCGGAGAGCGAGACGACTTGCGTCTTTCATGTGACGCCGCCGGCGGACGCCAGCGAGGGAACCTTGCGCGCGGTCTTCATGTCCAGTGGAAACCGGACGCCGGCCTACAGCCGCGAGCGGATCGCTTACTCGCACATCGAGCCGCAGACACTCATTTCGCCGGCGCAGGCCAAGCTCGTTAGGGCGAAGATCGAGAACAAGGCACCGCTGGTCGGCTACATCCCGGGCGCGGGCGACGCGATTCCGGAAAGCCTCGGGGAAATCGGCTCTGAGGTGAAAATTCTCGCGGACTCCGGGATCAAGGCAAACAACCTCGCGCGCTTCGACGCCGTCGTCCTCGGCGTGCGGGCTTACAATGTGCACCCGGAGCGGATCAGCGCGTGGTATCCGGAGCTGCTCGCCTACGCGAACCAGGGTGGCGTGGTCGTGGTGCAATACAACACCACGCCCGGACCCAAGCCTAACGAATTACCGCATCCGCTCCAGGTTTCGCACGATCGGGTGACGGACGAGAATGCCGCTGTTCGCATCCTTGCTCCCGATCATCCGGTCCTGAATTTCCCAAACAAAATCAGCGCCGACGATTTTGCCGGCTGGGTGCAGGAACGCGGCCTCTATTTTCCCGACAAATGGGACGCCGCCTGGACGCCGATTCTTTCCTGCAACGATCCCGGCGAACCACCGCGCGACGGCGGGCTCCTCGTGACGCGATGCGAGAAAGGTTGGTTCATCTACACCGGTTATTCCTGGTTCCGTGAGCTGCCCGCTGGCGTGCCGGGTGCCTACCGCATCTTTGCCAACATGATCTCGCTCGGTCACGCGGCGCAATGAGTCAGCCTAACGAATCGGTTCCGCTTTTCGGCACCTGGCGGAGGGCCTACCTCGCGGTTGTCGTCGTTTTCGTTCTTGAGGTCGCGTTTTTCTATTTCGTTAGCCGGCATTTTTCGTGAGCGGGCTCGATTATGCGGTCCTCTTCGGGACGCTCCTCGCGATTGCGATTTACGGCTGGTGGAAGAGCCATGCCGATCGCGATCTGAATCATTACCTGCGCGGTGACGCCAGTATTCGGTGGGGGACGATCGGGCTCTCGGTCATGGCGACGCAGGCCAGCGCCGTGACGTTCCTTTCCACTCCGGGCCAGGCCTATGAAAACGGGATGGGTTTTCTGCAGAACTACTTTGGTTTGCCGTTCGCGTTGATCGTGGTCTGCGCGGTTTTCATTCCGATCTACCACCGGCTCAAGGTGGTCACGGCCTACGAATACCTCGGCCAGCGCTTCGACCAAAAGACGCGTTTGTTAGGCGCGTTTCTTTTCCTCCTCCAGCGCGGCCTGGCAGCCGGAATCACGATTTATGCGCCGGCCATCATTCTTTCCGCGCTGCTTGGATGGAATTTGCGCCTAACGATCCTTCTGGCCGGACTCTTCGTGGTCCTTTATACCACCTCAGGTGGCACGACCGCGGTCAGCCATACCCAGAAATGGCAGATGGCGGTGATTCTCGCCGGGATGGCGGTCGCTTTCGGGATGATTCTGCATCGGCTCCCGCCCGACGTTTCCTTTCTCCAAGCGCTCTCCATTGGCGGCCGGATGGGCAAACTCGATGCGGTCGATTTTTCTTTCGACTTCCAGCGCCGCTACACCTTTTGGTCCTGGACGCTGGGCGGCTTTTTTCTCGCGCTTTCCTATTTCGGCACTGACCAGTCGCAGGTCCAGCGTTACCTCGCCGGCGGGTCGCTCACGAGCGGTCGATTCGGACTCTTGTTCAACGCTGTCCTCAAGTTGCCGATGCAGTTTTTCATCCTTCTCACCGGGGTGATGGTCTTCGTTTTTTTCCAGTTCGAGAAGCCGCCGCTCTTTTTTAATCAGCCCGCCTATCAACGCGCCGCACAAACAACCCAGGCGGCGAATCTCGCGGGCTTGGAAACGCGCTACGATGCGGTTTTCGCGCAGAAGCAGACGGAGATTCGGGCCCTGACAAACGCGCTGAATTCCGGTGCGGCTCCCGCGATTGCGAGTGCGACGAGTGCCGTGCGGCAACAACAAAAAGCGATCGACGATATTCGAGGCGAAATGAAACGGACCTTGAAAGCGGCCGATCCGAAAATGGAGACTAACGACGCCGACTACGTCTTCATCAGTTTCGTTTTGCGCTACCTACCGCACGGAATCATTGGCCTCCTCATCGCCGTCATTTTCTGCGCCGCCATGTCTTCGAGCGCCTCGGAGTTAAACGCTCTCGGCTCGACGACAGTGGTCGATTTTTATCGGCCGCTTTTGCATCCCGGCGCGAGCGAAGCGCACTACTTGTTTGTCTCGAAACTCTTCACCGCGCTTTGGGGCGGAGTGGCAATCTCGTTCGCGCTATTTGCCAACCTCGTGGAGAATCTCATCCAGGCGATCAATATCCTTGGTTCGATCTTTTACGGCAGCATTCTGGGGATTTTTCTGGTGGCGTTTTTCCTCCGCTTCGTCCGCGGGTCGGCCGTCTTCGTCGCTGCCGTGACTTCGCAGGTGCTCGTCCTGGTCTTGTTCTACAGCACGAAGATCGGCTACCTCTGGTATAACCTGATTGGCTGCGTGGTCGTGCTCGCGCTTTCCGTTTTGCTCGAGAAAACTCTCTTCCGGCCACGGAGTCCGGCCTAACGAATGCCGGCGCCGATCATCTGTTTTGGGCAACAGCCATGTGGAATTTTTCCGCGTCGCTTCCTCTATTCGAAAATCCAGACCGCCCGGCGCCTGCAGCGCGAAATCGGCGGAGAAATCGTTTTCTTTTATCACGACAGCGATCATGACCCGCGGGAGACGATCAGCATCCTGCGCGATCGGCGAAGTAGAGGGGAGTACCGGCTCAATTTTCAGTTCGCCAACAAGTTGCAGAAACAGTTCTCGCCGCTTTTCGCGAAGCGCGTTTCGCCGGAATGGCAGGAGCAAACCGCGCGGCAGCTTCCGAATCTCGTCTCGAAAAATTTGGTGGAGCATTTTCAGCAGATCGAAGCCGGAAACGTGGCCGATTTCTGCCTCGAGATGTACTGCCGTCTCGGCCTGCTCGAGGGAATGCGGGTCGCGCGTTCCGGCGATCCGGATTTTCGCCGAAAGGCAGCGGGGGTGGACGATTACTTCGTCGATGTGACCTACCGAGCGGAACTGGTGCGTGCGCGCGTTGCCCCCGATGCCTTGTTGTTGCACAACGGCGGCGATTCCTACATCAGGTTGCCGAAGGAGGAGTTTGACGCGAGCCAGGTCAGCCCGACTCGCGACACGCGCCTGCGCTGGATGCAGTCGGTCATCGGCTGCACGCATTACGTCGCGGGTGCGAGTGAGATCAAATATCTGAACACGGAGGAAGCTCCCGGCGTCCAATTCATCGCGCGCGACGAGATATCCGATTCAGACCGCGCTTACCTACCCGATGCCTGACTCAAAACTTCGCCTCCTCGCGGTCGGCGCGCACCCTGACGACATTGAGTTTGGCTGCGGTGGAATTCTCCTTGGCGAAGCGGCCTGCGGAAGCGAAATCGCGCTCTGCGTCTGCTCGCGCGGGGAGGCGGGGAGTAACGGCACGCCTGATGAACGCGAAGCGGAAGCGCGTCAAGCGGCGGGAGTGCTCGGCGCGTCGATTGAATTCCTCGAACTAGGCGGCGACGGACGTCTGGAAGTGTCGGCCGCGCACAACATCGCGATCGCGCGCCAGATTCGCCTGACGCGGCCTGATGTTCTGCTTTCGCCGGTCGGCTCGCTTAATCAACACCCGGATCACATCGTCGTTAGTCAACTTTGCTGGAACGCGGCGCGCCTCGCGCGCTACGGCGGGTTGGAGGAGCTGCGCGATCTGCCGCCACACGCCGTCAGGCATCACCTGGAATACGCCATCACTGCCGGCTCAGAGCCGCCTAACGATCGCGCGAAGATCTGCGTCGAGATCTCCGGACATTTCGATCGCTGGGTCGAGTTGATGGAGTGCCATCGGACCCAACTGCGCACCCGCCGTTATATCGAACTCCAGACCGCGCGCGCGCGACTGCTGGGAATCGAAGCGGGCGTCGAAAATGCGCAAGCCCTCTACGCTGTAGACGGCTTTTTCGTCAAATGCCTGTCGGAGCTGCCCGATTCCGTGCGCCTTTTTTGAAATGGAAAAATCCGGCCCGCTCAGGATTGGGATCACTTGTTATCCGCTGATCGGCGGGAGCGGAATCCTCGCCACCGCCCTTGGGTCCGAGTTGGCCCTACGGGGACACGATGTGCATTTCTTCAGTTCTGCGCAGCCCGTTCGACTCGACCTCACGCAACCGCGCATCTGGTTTCACCAGGTGATCGTGAATGAATACAGCCTCTTCACCTACCCGGACTACACCTTGCCGCTGGCCGTAAAAATGGCGCAAATCGCGCGTGAAGCGCAGCTCGACATCTTCCATGTGCACTACGCGGTGCCGCACGCGACCGCGGCCTATCTCGCGGTGCAGATGCTCGGTTCGACCGCGACGCGATCGCCGAGGATAATCACCACTCTGCACGGCACGGACACTACGCTACTTGGACAAGATCCGAGTTATCGGCCGGCGATTGAACACGCGCTCTCACATTCTGACGCGATCACGACGGTCTCGGAAAGTCTTCGCCTGGAAACGCTCGCCACTTTTCAACTCTCTCGTTCGGTCGAGGTGATCCGGAACTTTTTCGTGCCGTCCGCGCGCTTGCGGGCGCGAGAAGAAATCCGGCGCGAACTGGGCCTAACGAATAGCGAATTTCTTGTCGTCCACATCTCGAATGTGCGTCCGCTGAAAAGGATCGACCTGCTTCTGCAAAGCTTCGCTGCCACCCGGAGTGCGCGGCCCCTTCGGCTGCTCATCCTGGCCGGTGGTTCCTTTGCCCCGTACGAGATATTCCTCGATCAACTCGACCTGCGCGGGCGGGTGATGGTGAAGGAGCAGGTTCGCGACGTGGAGGAATACCTGAACGCAGCTGACGCCGGCCTTTACACTTCGGAGAGCGAGAGTTTCGGCTTAAGCATTTTGGAGACTCTCTTTCACGCCAAGCCGGTGATCGCTTTCCGCGTGGGCGGCATTCCGGAAGTGGTAGTCGATGGCGAGAATGGCTTTCTGCATTCCTTTGGCGATACCGATGCGCTCGCCTCATCGATCGATCGTCTGGCGGACTCCCCGGACCTGGCGCAGGAGTTGGGAGAAAAGGGACGCCGCAGAGCCGCGGAATTTTTTACGGCTGACCGTGTCGTGCCGGAGTACGAGTCGCTTTACCGGCGGGTGGTTTTGGAGGCAAAGCGCGGACGGGTGGACTAACGAGCGGTTTACCTGGCGCGGCGGAAGGCGTGGGACTCGGCTCGGTCTTAATGAGGTCTGCCCGATTCTTGAGCAGCTGTTCAACTGCGAATTTGTTGACCAGGAACGGCCGGCCCTCAAACTTCTTCTCCTTGGCCAGTTTCTCCTCGAGCGTCTTTTTCTTTTTCGCGAATTCCTCTTCGCGCTTCTTTTGCTCCTCCGGCTTTTCGTTAGGCAGAGGAGTGCTGGCGGAGAGCGGTATCGCCTCCACCGTCAATTTCAGCGGATAGGTCTCGCCCTTGAGTTGGCCGATTTTCAGCGTGTAGGTAAAGCCGTCCTCGGTTTCGATGGTGACGGTGGAGGGATCTTCAAGCGCCGTCTGCGGATCGCCGACGTCGGTAAAATTCAAAGCCGAAACGGAGTTGGCGAGGGCTGACGCCTTGCTTTCGTCGAGCGCTTCGTCCGGTTTCGCGTCGGCGAATTTCCACTGCGCGGAGTCATTCTCGCGGAGCAGTTTCCACTTCTGGCCCGGCGCGGTTCCATCAAGCGCGATCGATTTCGGTTTGACGATTTTGACAAAATCGCGGTCGAGCCACCGTTCCGGCTTGGTTACCAAGTCCTGGATCGGATCGGAAACCAGGGCGACGCGTTTCGAATCGTTCACCGGCATGATGTAGCGGCCGGCCGGGTATTGGGTCGGACCAAAACTTTGCGCGGCCTCCTTCATATACTGTTTGCCGGCGAGCAGCCCCGCGATCAGCTTGTCGTCCTTATTTTTCAGCTCAAGCAAAGTCCCCGTGCTCTTTGCGTCCTTGGCCGGTTCGACGAGATCGAAGCGCGCCAGTTGGGTCGGCCCGACCTGAAGAGTCTGGACCGGTTTCAGGTTCCAGATCTTCTGCAGGAAACGGCTGACCTGTTCGAAATTCGCCGGGTAATCGGCGCGTTCCCTAACGACCCAGACATCCGCTTTCCGGAACAGGTTTACCTCGCCCGTCCCGTCCTTGATTACGATATGGGCGACGTCGTTCAGCGGAAATTCGAGGATCTTCGCATCGTTGGAAGCCGGCTGACTTTCCCACGAACGTTCGCCGCGATGGAAGATGACCCAACCAATCGCGCCGAGCACGACCGCGACGATCAGGATGAGGGTGAGTTGACGGGAATTCATCGTGCGCCGGAACGTTTTCGTTTCACTACGGCGAAAGCGAGTCCGGTCAGCGCGACGAGCGCGGGCATGCCGGCGATGTCGATCCACTTGATCCGATTCTCGAGCGAATCGATATCGGCCCGCAGTTTTTTGCGCACGTCCTTGAGCTGCGTTTTCGACTCCGCTTCCTTTTTCCGGAAATTTTCCAGCTCTTCCTGTTGTTGCGGCGAGAGAATGAAACGCTGGCCTTCCTGTTTGCCACTTTGCAGCTGGCCGATTTTGCGCTGCGTATCGGCGACGGTATCCTCGAGTTCCTTGATCTTGCTTCGGTAGCTGGCCTCGGCGTCGGCCTGCATTTTTTTCACCACCGTGAAAGGCCGTTCACGCGAGGCCCGGCTGCGGACGGCGATCAGATTGCTGTCGCCAGAGAGTTGATCGATCACGTTTTGGGCGAAGGCGAGGTTGCCGTTAGCCGGCATGAAGAGGCGCTGCCCGAAGGCGTTTCCGAGCGAGCGGACCGCGACCCGGTCCTGGATCATGTCGCTATCTCCGACCAGAACGACGGTTGTGTCTTTTTGCGATTCCTTGAGCGCGGGTTCGTCTTTTTTGGATTCTTCTTTCTTTTCGTTAGGCGTAGTGGGAGGCGGTGACTTCGGTTTTCCATCAGGGAATGCGGTCTTGAATTCTCCGCTCAACCGGATCGCGAGTGGATATTCGGTGCCCGACGGTTTGAAAGAGTTGGAAATCGCATCCCCGGGCAAACGCGCCATCATGGGATCGACCAAGTCGGAATCTTTCGACGTGTGCAGAAGCACGGTCTCCTTCAAACCGGCCGGCGGCGTTCCGGTGAAAACTCCCGCGAAGACGAGAAAGATATTGTTCGCGTCGGCGGTCGCGATGTCTTCCTTGTTCATCGCCTTTTCCGTCAGCGCGAGCACGGCGGGCGCGCGGCCCTGGCTGGTGCGGGCGACGAAATCCATGTCCGCCACGACCTTTGCATCGTCGAAGGAAACGCCCCAGGGTTTGAGAAGGCGTTCGAGATTGGAATTGCTCGGCGGCGAACCGAGTTGCTGCGAGTTGGTCTGCGGATCGAGCGCGGCGAGTGGGTCAAGAAAAGCGACGAGCTTGCCGCCGCGCAGGACAAATTGATCGAGCGCAAACTGCATCGAATCGGAAAGACCCTTCGGATGAATGACGAGCATCAATTTGACGTCATCCGGGATCGACTCCGCGTTCGGCTCGATCTGCTTGACGTTGTAGTCGCGCTTCAATTCCTCGATCAAAACCCAGGGCGGCTCGCCCTGTTCCTGCATCGGCATTGCCGCCCCCATGCCCATCACCGGGAGCGAACTGAGCACTCCGATGACTGGTTTGTCCGGGGTCGTGACCCGTGCGATCGCGCGTGAGATATCGTATTCCAGCAAACGCTCGCGTTCCGGGCTGAGGAACGGGATCGCTTCCTTCTGATCGAGGAGACTGACACTGAGGCCGAGATAAACGCGCTCGCCATTCGAGAGCGCTTGCGGCTCGACGCCATCGAGCTTGGCGGAATCTTCCGCGTCGGAATCCGGTTCAGGATCCAGTTTTTGAATCTTAATCAGCCCTCGCGAATTTTGCTGATATTCGCCTAACAAGTCGTCGACCTGCTGCGCGTAGGTCTTGAGGAAGACCGGCATCCCGTCCGCACTTTGCGAGACGTAAAAACGGATCTGCACCGGCGTGTCGAGTTTCTTTAGGATCGCCTTGGTCCCGGGAGAAAGGGTGTAGGCATGTTCCGCGGTCAGGTCGACGCGTTCCTTCACCTGCGCGGCGATGAAATTAATCGCCACCAGGATGAGGAGCATCGCCGCCACCCCGATGACGGAGAAAAGACCAGTCTGAAACGTCTTCTTTTTCATCGAAAAAATCTCAGCCGCCGCGATGCGTGCGCAGGATCACGCTGGTGGTGAAGAGCGAGAAAATGATCACGGAGATGAAATAGAGGAGGTCGCGCGAATCGATCACGCCCTTTTGAATCGCGTCGAAATGAGTCATCACACTGAAGGCCGAGATGGCCTGCACGAACCATGGATTCGCCCAATGCACGAGCAGATCGGTTACCGGCGGCCAGCCCGCCAGAATGAGGAAGAGACAAAGAACAACCGAGAGAATGAAACTAACGACTTGGTTGCGAGTCATGGCCGAGGTCATGGCCGCGATCGAAAGGTAGGCGCCGGCGAGGAGGATGCTGCCAACGTAACCGGCAATGATGATCCCGTTATCCGGATCGCCGAGATAATTGACCGTGATGACGAGCGGGAAAGTAAGGGCGAGTGCCAGGATCAGGACCACCCAGGAGGCGAGAAATTTTCCGACGATCGCCTGCCATGGCGTGACCGGCATGGTGAGGAGCAGCTCGATCGTGCCGAGCCGGCGTTCCTCCGACCACATCCGCATCCCGACGGCCGGGACGAGAAAGAGATAGAGCCACGGATGCCAGGCGAAAAACATGTCGAGGCTGGCCTGTCCGCGATCGAAAAAATTGCTTACCATGAAAGTGAAAAAACCGGCGAGCAGGAGAAAGATGACGATGAAGACGTAAGCGACGGGCGAGGCGAAATAGCCGGAAATTTCACGCTTCGTAATGATAAGAATATTGCCTAACGAGGAATTTCCCGCTGGTTCAGGCACAACGGCATTTGCTTCGGCCGGCATCGTGTCAGCGGTCATTTTTGCGAGCAGCAGTTTCCGGCAGGGTGATGGTGCGGAAGACTTCATCGAGCCGGCCTTCTTCGGTATGGAGCTCTTCGATCTGCCAATTCTCCCGGGCCGCGAGCTGTCCAATCGCCGCCGCCAGCTCGCCGCGGGCTCCGCTATTCTTCGGGTAGATTCGCGCCGCGGTTGGCGATTCACTCAGGATCGTTAGGCGCTCGCCGTCGCTCAGTTCGCCGAGCTTCGTCTTCACGACGAAAGGATCGCCATTCACGAACCGCACCGTGACCGCGCCGGCGTGCGTCGATTTTTGTTTCAGCTCGGCCGGGGTACCGTTGGCGACGATCCGGCCGGAGTCGATGATGATCGCCCGCGAACAAACCGCCTCGACCTCCTCAAGGATGTGAGTCGAGAAAATGATCGCCTTCTTCTCGCCCATCTGGCGAATGAGCGTGCGGACCTCGTGTTTCTGGTTTGGATCGAGTCCGTCGGTCGGCTCGTCCAGGATCAGGACGGCAGGATCGTGGATGATCGACTGCGCGAAACAAGTGCGGTGACGATAGCCTTTGGAGAGCGTCTCCACGCTCTGGTGCAAAACGGAGCCGAGGAAACACATCTCCACCACGCGGTCGACCGCCTTGGTTTTCTCGGCCCCGCGAAATCCGCGCAGCTCGGCCGCGAAATTGAGGAATCCGCGCACCGTCATGTCGGTGTAGGAAGGCGCGTTTTCGGGCAGATAACCGATCAGGCGTTTCGCCGCGATCGGGTTTCGCTCGATGTTAAATCCGCCTACGACCGCGTCGCCCGAGGTCGGCGGGATGAATCCGGTGATCATCCGCATGGTGGTGGACTTGCCGGCGCCGTTCGGGCCGAGAAACCCGAGCACCTCACCGCGCTGCACGGTGAAAGAGACGTCGTTCACCGCCAGCTTTGCACCGAAAGCCTTCGTTAGATTTCGAACTTCAATCATGAGAACGCGTGGGTCGGTTCACAGAATCGGAGCGAGAAAGATAAATAAATTTTATAACGCGCAAGTGAAAAACCGCGGAGCGGGTTTGACCTCTCCGGCTACCGCTGAGGCGTCGAACTTCCGTCGCCTTCAGTGAAGTAGGTGACACCGTCGACTGTCATCGCGTTCAGATGTTGGCGCCAGATTCGGTCGCCGATCCTGCGTTCCGCGATAAAATTTTTCTCGACCGCCACCGGTTGCGCACCCGGATCGACCAGCGCCTCGCGCAGAACCCGTCCCTGCATTGGCTGGGGCGCCTTGACTCCGAGAATCCAGAGGATGGTCGGCGCGAGATCGATATTTCCGCTCGGCGTTTCGTCCTCCCAGCCCGGACGAAAATCGGGGCCACTGGCGATCAACGTGTTGTTCATGTCGTGCGGGCTGAGCGTGCTGTGGCTGCCGTGCCCCGCGCTCCGGCCGATGTCGGATGTCATTCCGCCGACAACTCGGAACTCGTTAGGCTGGTTGTTCCAATGACAGGCGACCATCACGTCCGGCGCGAGCGGCGAATCAACCTTCGCCTGCGCAAACGCGAAGGTGCCTTCGTGTCTTTCGCGCGTCAGGATGACACCGGCAAAATCCGACCGCTCCAGAAAATCGATCAACTTTTCAAGTGTCGGCTGATCGTGCCCAGCGATGTAGAACGTCACGCTGCCCCCGAGTGAGACGACCAGGATTTGCCCAGGCTTTGCTTTTTGATCAAACGCCCGGACCGCGTCAAATCCCGCGGCGCGCAGCTGCACCGCAACATCCACGGCCGCGTCGACGGTGGAGAAGCCATGATCGGAGACCACGAAAACATCCGTCGTCGTTAGGGCATGTTTGGTTTTCAACGCGGCCAGCACCTTTGCGAGATTCTGGTCGCTGCTTTTGATTGCGGGCAAGGCAGGAGGCGCGCCCGGGGCGGTCTCGTGCTCGGTCAGGTCCGGTTCGCTTAACCAGAGCAGGGAAAATCTCGGGATCTCGTCGCGCCAGAGAACCCTCGTTAGGGCATCGGTCGTCCAGTTGTCCTCGATCTCGTTAGGGAAAGTCTTGCGCACTGGAAATGGGCCGACCGCGCTGGTGATTCCGTGCTTGGCCTCGGCCGGCAGCACCTTTCCGCGGTAGATGACGGTGGACTTTCGGGCGGCATCAGTCGTCCGGGTGCGCGCCCGGTCGAAGAATTGTGCGACCGGTTTTGAGCCCGCGGTCGCGGTCCAATCACCTGCGCCCTGCAGGATTTCGGGAACGGTCGGCGCGGCGATGAAGTTCGCGAGCACCTTCGGATCGTTGTCGTCGAGCGCGGGAAAGTCAGAGGTGTCGAAGGGCTTTTGCGGATCGATTGCGGGGCGAAATTCCTGATTGGCAATGATCCCATTGCGCCCCGGGGTGACGCCAGTGGCGAGGACCGCTCCGTTCACGTTCGTCGAGCTCGGGTAGGCGGCGTGATTGTTTTTGAAAAAAACACCGGAGTGCGCCAGCGCGAAGAGAATAGGCGCGTTCTTCTCCGTGACCAGGTCGGGCCGCATGCCGTCCCAGACTACGACTATTACGCGGGTTGCTTTCCCACGCTCGTCCGCTGCGTGCGCAACGAGCGCGGTCACAAGAAGAACCGTGGCTGCGACAAGGAAACGGCGTGGCATGGGCGGAGAAATTGGCACGTCCCCCGGGCAATTTCGAGTGCGGGGTCGTAACGATCGTGTGTCAGGCGACCGGCAGCCTGTGTTAGGCTGCGCGCCGATGAGTGAAGCGACGAGTAATCCGGTGCGATTTCGGTTTCCGGCCGCGCGCCGTTTGAAACTAAGTCGCGAATTCAAGCGAGTGCGCGAGGAAGGCCGCACGGTTCGTGGCGGATTGCTCATGTTCGGCGTGCTCGCGGTCGAGAGCGAAGAGAGATTCCGGATCGGGATCGTCACTTCGCGACGCGTCGGAGGGGCAACTGTTAGAAACCGCGTTCGCCGTCGGCTGCGTGAAATTGTTCGGCGCCACCAGCACGCGGTGAAGAGCGGAACGTGGCTCGTCGTGATCGCGCGACCGGCGGCCGCTCAGGCGAACTCCGCGGCGCTGGAGGCAGAATGGCTCCGGTTGGCGCGCCGCGCCGAAATTCTGTAAGCGCAACGGGAGGCGGGCGCGCGGGAGATCAATATTTGCGTCCCGT
>DASXYO010000106.1:0-17142 GCA_036502465.1 Chthoniobacterales bacterium | reverse complement strand
AGCCTGATCATTTTTTGGTCGCCAGCGGGCGCGAGTTGGAAGATTCCGATTCTACCCGGTGGTTATCTCCTCGGGACGGTCCTGCTCGTGAACCTGATCGCGGCCCACGCTGTCCGCTTTCAGTTAACGAAAAAGAAGGTCGGAATCATCCTGCTCCATTTCGGCGTCATCCTCCTCCTCATCGGTCAACTCCTGACCGCGCTCTTCGCGCGCGAAACGCAGATGCGAATCGACGAAGGTCAGACGGAGGGTTACTCGGAAGCGCCGCGCGAGGTGGAACTGGCGGTGATCGACAAAACGGATCCAAATTTCGACCAAGTGGTCGCGATTCCCGAGGATGTCCTGGCACGCGGCGGGACAATTCAGAATTCGACGCTGCCCTTCACGCTCACCCTCCGGCAATTCATGGGCAACACGCACCTCGCGATGCGTTCACAAGAACCAGAGGGACCGCCCTCGCTGGCGACGATGGGTTTCGGGCCGAAGATCGTGGCCGTGGAAGCGCCGCGCACGGTGAAGGATGATGAGCGCGACCTGAGCGCGGCTTACGTGGAAGTGAATGGCACGCAAGGCTCGTTAGGCACATGGCTTGTCTCGAATGCGATTCCCGAACCGCAACCGGTGACGGTCACCGGGCACACTTACGAGTTGGTGATGCGGCAACGGCGTTTCTACAAACAGTTCGCGCTCACCCTGCTCGATTTCGCGCACGATCGTTATGCGGGAACGGATATTCCGAAAAATTTCTCCAGCCGGGTGCGGCTGGTCGACCTGGAGCGGAACGAAAACCGCGAGGTCCTCATCTCGATGAACGACCCGCTGCGCTATCGCGGCTTCACTTTTTACCAGTCGGGTTTCGACAACAACGACAAGACAACGATCCTGCAGGTGGTGAAGAATCCGGCCATGCTGCTGCCCTACATCGCCTGCGGATTGGTCGGGCTCGGCCTTCTCGTGCAATTTTCCATGCACCTCTTTGGTTTCGTGAGGAAGCGGGCACGATGAAGACACCTCGTTTGTGGGTTCTCTGGGTGGTCATCGCGGCGACGCTCTTCTACGTCGTCTCGCCGCTCTTTCAACATGACCGGCGCGGCGGTTTCGAGATGGAGAAATTCGGCCGGACGCCGGTACTATTGAACGGCCGGATCAAGCCGCTCGATACGGTCGCGCGTAATTCGCTCCTCATCATTCACGGCAAGCAAACGCTGGCCAGCGAGGACGGCTCGCTCACCCCGATGGATTGGCTGGCCGAAGTCATGATGAAACCGGAAGCCGCCGATGAGCGGAAGATTTTCGTGATCCGCAACGCGGACACGCTGGCCGCGCTCGGCTTCAAACCAGACTCGGGAAAATATTTTTCCTTCCGCGAATTCGTCCCGCATCTGCAGGACATCGACCAGCAGGCGGCGCTTGCGCAAAAGGTGGACGCGCAACTCCGCTCGCCGTTTCAGCGCGACATCATCAAGTTGTTCGAACGGCTGACTCTTTACCACCGGCTTTCCAACAGCCTCGAGGTTAAAGGGACGGTCGATTTCAAGAGCCAGGTCGACGACTTGGTGAAGAATATTCATCCCTCACCCGTGCCGATGAACAGCGGCATCACGGCTGAGGCTTTGCAGAGTCTCGGGTTTCTGGCTGAGACGGGCTATTTTTTCCCTATTCCACCTTTTCCGCCTAACGACGACCCGTTGCAATGGCGCAAAATGGGCGAGAGCCTGCTCACTTTCCTGACTAACGGGAAGTTGCATCCCGCGGTCGGCACCTGGGCGAAACTCGCCACGTCCTATCAGGCGAACGATCCGGCCACCTTCAACCGGACGCTCGACGACTATTCCGCGCAGTTGCAGCGCGACCTGCCGCGAAGGGTCTGGAAGGCCAAGGTCGAGTCCGTTTTCAACCAACTGCAGCCGTTTTACAGCGCGATGGTGATATACGTTTTGATCTTCATCCTGGCAGCCGGCTCGTGGCTCGTTTGGCCGGAAACGTTAGGGCGCTACGCCTTCGCACTTCTCCTTGTCACCTTCGTCCTACATTCCGGCGGATTGATCACGCGCATGTATCTGGAAGGCCGGCCGCCGGTGACGAATCTTTATTCCTCCGCTGTCTTCATTGGCTGGGGCGCGGTTCTCCTCGGCATCTTCCTCGAGCGCTTTTTCCGCAACGGCATCGGGAGCGCGACCGCCGCCATGATCGGGTTCATTACCCTGCTGATCGCGCATCATCTTTCGATGGACGGCGACACGATGGAAATGATGCGCGCCGTTCTCGATACGAACGGCTGGCTCGCCACCCACGTCGTGTGCGTCACGCTTGGTTACGCCTCGACGTTCCTGGCCGGTTTTCTCGCGCTGACCTACATCGTGCGCGGCGCCTTCACATCCTCGCTCGATCGCGACACCGCCCGCTCACTGAGCCGAATGGTTTACGGCATCGTTTGTTTTGCCACCCTCTTCAGTTTCGTCGGCACGATCCTGGGTGGCATCTGGGCCGATCAATCATGGGGCCGCTTCTGGGGCTGGGATCCGAAAGAAAATGGCGCCCTCCTCATCGTGCTCTGGAACGCAATCATCCTCCATGCGCGCTGGGGCGGGATCGTTAGGCAACGCGGCTTGATGGTGATGGCCGTCTTTGGCAATGTTGTCACCAGCTGGTCGTGGTTTGGCGTTAACATGCTCGGCATCGGCCTCCACTCCTACGGATTCATGGACAGCGCTTTCCCGTGGTTGATCACCTTCGGCGCCAGCCAGCTCGCCTTCATGATGATCGGACTCCTGCCGCCACATCTCTGGCGCAGCCAGCTCGAGTCGACTCCGGCGAAACCGAACCGGGAATTGCTTGAAGTCGCGGGGTAGTGCTGCCGGCTCGCGAAGCTGAAAGCTCGCACGTCCCCAAGCCTGGAGGCGCTTCGTGGCGCCTCCAGGCATGTCGGATCGTGTGATCCGGGGACTAGCCGTGGTACCTGACAACTCCTTGTCTCTACTTCTTCCTTGGGCGAAATTTCCCCGGCGTTGCAAAAAAAATGCCGGAATCGGAAAAAATCCCACCCCGCGTCTGCGGGAAGGCGGCTAGAAAACAGTCGCCGGTTCCGGCGCGGCGATGATTTGCTGGAAGCGCGGGTCGGACCGCAGCGGATCCCATTGCCAGCGAAGGCGAAGGTCCCATTGGCTGATGTTTGCCTCGTAAAGAGGCGAAATGCATCCGGGTTCGGTGAGTAGCAGTCCAATCATCGAGATTGCCTCGTCGGCGTCGCCGACTCGGGCATGGATCAGGGCGAGATTACACAGCCACAGGTGACCGTCGATGGCGTCGTTGGAGACGGGGGTCAGCGCGACCGCTCGTTCGCCCTCGCGGAGAGCTTCCGCTTTCCGGGCCTGGTAGGCGTAAAGCAATCCGAGCCGCGCATGCCGGATCGAATCATCCGGGTGCGCCAGCGATTCCGCCTCCATCGCCGGCCGGGCGATATCAAACGCCTCCTGCGCCTTCGCTTTTTCGCCCTGGGCCAGCCACGTGCAGCCTTCGAGGTAAGCCTTGGGAATTGGCCCGCTCAGGACTGCCGACAGCGTCTCAAACGGGAAGCCGTCAATCGCCGCGTGCGCCGCGGGAAAATCGCGCGAAAGCAGGGCGCAATCCCAGCGCGACCACGCAACCGCGCCCTCTGGGCCACCGTAGTCGGTAAAACCGGCGAAAAACTTTTGCAGCGGCGCGAGGTTGCCTGATTGCCAGAAATCGATCAGTGCCCGCTCCCCCTTCAATATCGGCATCTCCGGCGAAAGAACGATGGCCCGGTCCATGGGCCTGGCCGCCGCCGGCCAATCTCGCAACAGGCAGGCGGTCGCGTGCAATTCTTCCTCAAAAGTTCGATTGAGCGGCTCAAGCGCGACCGCCTGCGCGAGACGCACGCGCGACTCGCGCCAGCGCCCCTTCCGGCGATCAATATAAGCCGCGTAGCTGACCGCTTCGCCGTCGCTCGGCAAAAGCCGGTGTGCCACTTCCAACTCGGTCAGGGCACGCGGGAAATCGCGCTCGATCCGATAATAAAAAAGGCCATTGGCAAGATGCGCTTCGCCCAGATCAGGCTGGAGGCGGAGCGCTTCACGCACTTCCATCCGAGCGCGTACCTTTAGCGTGTCGTTTGGCCCGCGGAAGCGGTAGAGCAGGCTGAGCGTGGAGGCGAGACGCGCATGCGCCAAGGCGAAGCCGGGGTCGAGCGCGATCGCCTGTGAGTAGAGGACATCAGCCGCCTCGTAACTGGAAACCGCGAAGGTCGGGCTGTTCTCCAGTTTGCGTCCTTGCAGATAGAGGAGGTAGGCGTCCGGGTTGTGCGTCGACCCCGCCCGCACACCCTGCTTCTCTTCCGGGCTGACGGTGACGTTGAGTGCTTCCGCGATGTCATTCGCCACCCCGCCCTGCAGGCTGATCGCCTCGGGCAGTTTGCGATCGTAGGCCTCCGACCAAACTTCGTGTCCGTCCCGCGTGTCGACGAGCGAGACGTGCAGACGCACCCGATCGCCGTCGCGGCGCAGGCTACCCTCGAGCAAATGCCGCACGCCGAGGGTCTCCCCGATTGCTCGAACGTCTCGCGGAGTATCCGCCCGGTATTGGGCAGACTTTAGGCGTCCAATAACCTTCAGGCCATGGATCTTTACCAGCCGTGAAAGGATATCGTCCTCCACGCCTTCGGCGAGAAAGGCGTTTGCGGGATCGACGCTCAGGTTGCGGAACGGGAGCACGGCGAGCGACTCGCCGCGCGGTAAAGCTAGCGACGCCAGGTAGAACGCCAGCGCGATGAGCGCCGCCGTTGCACTGAATCCTCCCGCCAGCGCCGCCCAGCGACGCGCCCGACCATGCGGTTGCGATCCCTTTACGCTATCCCTGAGGCACTGGCGCAGCGCTGCCACTAACTCCGCCGCAGTGCGGGGCCGATCGTTCGGATCATAGGCCAGCATCGAAGTGAAGAGAGCGACGATCGCTCTGGGGACCTTCCGCTCCGCCAACAGATTCAGCGGCAACGCCGATTCTTTTTGCCGAGGACCCTGCGCAAGCGAGCGGCCAAAGGGAATTCTTCCGGTCAGGGAATACCAGAGCGTTGCCCCTAACGAGTATATGTCGGAGCGGACATCCACCTCGCGTGCTTCTCTTTGCTCAGGACTGGAGAAGGCAACCGTGCCGAGGAAACGCCCCGGTGCGCCATCCGTCTGGTTGATCTTGGCGAGTCCGAAGTCAATGACCTTGACCCAGGTCCCGACGTGGAACTTGGACGCAGCCTTCGCCGCGGCGGTTTCCTCCTCCTCAGTCACAAGCATGATGTTGGAAGGCTTTAAGTCGCGGTGCACCAGGCCCCGCTGCTCGGCCGCAGCCAGGGCCCGCGCGACCTGAAGGGCCATCTCGAGTGCCAGAACCGGAGCGAGCGGGCCCGTCCGTTGCACCCGGGATTCGAGTGACTCGCCTTCCACGAATTCCATCGCATAAAAACAATCGCCTTCGCCTCCCTCTTCCGTGACCCCATTGGTTCCGAAATGGAAAACGCTCGCCACGTTTGGATGCCGCAGTTGAGCTGCGGCCTGTGCCTCATGAAGAAAACGGCGGCGCGCTTCCGGCTGAGTGGAAAACCGGAAGTTGATTACTTTTAGCGCGACCGGCGTATCGAGGTTCGTGTCCCGCGCCTTGTAGGTAATGCCCATCGCGCCGCGCCCCAGTTCCCAGCGGCTCCCATCGGCCCGGTCAAGGATTTCGTAATGCTGGTAGAAGCGAGTTTTAGCTTCGTTAGGAACGAAATTCCCGGATGGCACTTCCCCCTCTATCCCTGTACTCAGGAGGCAGTTCAGGCAGCCTTCCTCCCAGGCCGAGGCCAGGAGCGGGGCCCCACACTGTTCGCAGGCCGGGGTTTTATCTTGAATTGAGGCAGGCACTGAAATCAGATCGCTAATAATGAGTTGCTGGTTCCGGTTCAGCCAGCAGCCTTTGAAAACGCGGGTCCTTCCGCAAGGGATCCCACTGCCAGCGCAAACGCAGCTCGGATAAGCTCATGCTTGCCTCGTAGAAAAAAACACCGCCCGGTTTCCGGAGGAGTTGTTCGATCAGATCAAGCGCCGCGTCGTTGTCACCGAGCCGCGTATGGATGAGAGCGAGCGTGCTCGCATTCTCAGGTCCGTCGAATGCGTCCTCTGACATCGGTTGCAACTCGACGGCGCGATTGCCTTCGCGGATGGCGTCGGCCTTTCGCCCCAGGTAGGCATAAAGTAAACCGAGCCGCGCGTGTCGGAGCGCATTGACGGGATGAGCCAGCGTCTCTGCTTCCAAAACCGGTCGGGCCGCGTCGAACTTCTTTTGGGCGAGAGAGTCCTCTCCTTGCGCGAGCGCGATGCAGCCCTCGAGGTAACTCTTGGGCACTGGTGCGCTGTAAACCGAAGAAAGCGTGTCGAATGGGAACTCATCGATTGCAGCCTGGGCGGCCTCAAAATTACGCGCCAGCATCGCGGAATCCCATCGCATCCAGGTGAGCGTTCCTTCCGGGTCACCGTAGGCCGTGAGAGAGGCAAAGACTTCTTGTAAAGGACTCAGGTCTCCATTTTGCCACATATCCACCAGGGCTTGCTGCACCTTGAGTAATGGGAGCGAGGGCTCGAGCGCTGCCGCCCGCAGCGCATGCCGGCGGGCCGCGGGCCAGTCACGTATGAGATAGGATGTGGTATAAAGCTCTTCCGCGTAAGTGGCGTTGTTCGGATCGCGCGACTGGCAACGCTCCAGGCCGGCGTGCGCCTTCCGCCATTCGCCGCGCCGGCGATGAATGTAGGCCATGAAACTCTCAGCCTCCGCGTCGTTGGGCAAAAGACGATTCGCCTTCACCAGCTCCGGCAGCGCGCGCGCGAAATCCCGGTCGATTCGATAGGCGCAGAGACCATTTACCAAATGGGCTTCCCCCAGCCCGGGCTGCAGTCGCAGGGCTTCCCGCGCCTCGCGATAGGCGCGCTTTTTTAATTCCTCATTCGGCCCGCGAAACCGATAGAGCAGGCCGAGCGTCGAAGCGAGACGCGCGTGCGCCAGGGCAAACCCTGGGTCGATGGCGATAGCCTGTTCGTAAAGAACCTGCGCGGCTTCAAAGTCGGATATCGTAAGCGCGGGGCTCCGCTCAAATTTGCGTCCGCGCAAATAGAGGACATAGGCGTCCGGATTGTGCGTGACCGCCCCCCGGACACCAGCGCTTTCCTGCGGACTCAGTCTGGCATCCAGCGTCTCGGCGATCGTGCCGGCCAGTTCGCCCTGGAGATAGATCGCATCCGCCAGTTTGCGATCGTAGCTTTCAGACCAAATCTCGTGACCATCTCTTGTATCTATCAGACTCACATGGAGGAAAACCCGGTCGCCCGCTCGCCGGACACTTCCTTCGAGCAGATTACGGACGCCAAGTTCCCGGCCAATCGCCTTTGGATTGCGCGGGCTAGCCGGATAGCGGGCGGTGCCAAGGCGGCTAATGACTTTCAGGTCGCGAATCTTGACCAGACGCGAGATAAGATCATCCTGAACACCCTCGGCAAAGAAGGCGTCCGCCGGATTCTGGCCAAGGTTGCGCAGGGGAAGAACTGCGATCGACTTCTCTGCGGAGGACGAAGCGGGGATGGCAAAATGGAGAGCCAGTGCCATCAGCGCAGCCGCGACAGCCAGGCCCGCTGCCGTCGCCCAGGTCCATTGCACTCTCCTCAGCCTCCTGGCTCCGTCTTTGTTCGTTAGTCGGTGCAGGCATTCTTCGATCGCTTCCGCGAGTGCCATAGCCGATCGGGGACGATCCCCGGGGGCGCGGGCGAGCATCGCTTGCAGAAGGGTCACGACCGGACGCGGCACAGAACAGTCGATTAACTGGGCGAGCGGCAACCAATTGTCCGCCGGCGCCGACGAAATCGCCTTGAGCGCACCTCGGGGGAAGGGCACTTTGCCCGTCAGCCCATACCAGAGCGTGGCGCCTAACGAGTGTATGTCCGAGCGCGTATCAACTGATTCCCCCGCGAGTTGTTCGGGGCTGGCAAAGGCAACCGTCCCGAGAAAGGGATTACGGCCATCAGGCTCGGATTCCTCGCTGGCCGCTCTGGCGAGCCCGAAGTCGATCACTTTCACCCAATCTCCCCTCATCGGATCGCCGGTCTCACGCGCCATCGTCTCGTCTGCCAGCATGATATTCGATGGCTTTAAATCGCGATGAACCAACCCCTTTTTCTCGGCCGCGGCCAGGGCGTGCGCCACCTGCCGCCCGATTTCCAAGGCCACGACCGGCGAGAGCGGACCTCGGCGGCGCACCCGCGCTTCCAGCGTTTCGCCTTCGATGAATTCCATGGCGTAGAAGCAGTCGCCAACTTCCGTCGCCTCTTCCAGACTCGTTAGGCCACCGTCGGCTGCGGGCAGGGTATTGATTGCGCCAAAGTGAAAGACGCTGGCCACGTTTGGGTGGCGCAACTGGGCCGCGGCTTGCGCCTCGCGCAGGAAGCGGCGGCGCGCGTCGGATCGGGCCGAATATTGAGCATTGATGACCTTGAGGGCGACGGGCGTTTGCAGGTTGACGTCGCGCGCCTTGTAAGTCACGCCCATTGCGCCGTGCCCCAGTCCCCAAAGCGAGCCATCAGGACGGAGTAAAATCTCGTAGTGGTGATAGAAACGGGTTTGGGGCTCGTGGGTTGGAACGACTGTCGGATCAGCCGCTCCCAAGCCGGTGCTGAGGAGACATTGCAGGCAGTCCGATTCACCGGCCCGGCTCTGCAACGGAGCGCCGCATTGCTCGCAAGTGAGCGTCTTATTCTGAACAGAAGTAGCCATGGTGGCGGCAAGCGCCGGGTGCCAGCCTACTGCTCCTAGGCTCCGGCGAGCAGGACGCGACAAAGATAACGCAGCTCCTCATCGATATCCTGCTCCTTCGGGACGGTTCGCAATACCTCGGCCCGCAACAAGGTCCGATAACGCAACCGGAGGCGGAAAAGATGGCTTCGAAAGGTCTCAAGCGAAATTCCCAGCCTTCCCGCCGCCGCCTCGTGCGTGGGTAAACCGACACCGCCAGCGAGGAACGGCCGCAACTCAGCCAGGAGCCTTGCCTTTTGAGGAGTAGAATATTCCGCCGCGAGAGCTTCCATCCCCCGGCTGACCAAGGCCGTGGCCCAATTCCACTCAAAAGCGCGCTCTTCATCGGGGGGCGCATTGGTCAGGAGCGCGTCTTCTTCGATTCGCTCGACGGAATCGAACCGTTTGTCGTCGAGAAAAATGGCCGTCTGGTCTCCGCCTCGTTTCTGTCGTTGATCATAAGCACGGGTTGCTCCCAGATAACGCTTCAGGAGGACGAGCAGGAAGGTGCGAAAGCGGCCCTTGCTGCGATCAGTGGATGCATACGCTTTTTTCTCCAACAGATAGGCGAAAAATCCCTGCGTCAGGTCCCGCGCATCATCCCGGCTGTAACCGCGCTGGCGCACGAAGCGATAGAGCGGTGGCCAGTAATCGCGGCAAAGGCGCGTCAGTGCCGCTTCGGCCCGATCTGGTGAAGTTTCCTCGAGGGAAAAATCGTTCACCACGCTCCAATGCGTGGTCATGAAAGCGCCGCCGGCGGTCGGAAAAGTTGTGATGCTTTTGTTCAAAAACATCGAGAATAATCGGGAATGGGTCCGGCAGTCAAGCTTCCGTTACCTGCGGGAAAACCTAAGCGCGGGGATAGGAAAAACTCCGCAGCGCGTTATTGCTGTGCCGAGGAATGAAGACGAAAGAACGAGGAAAGCGGAGTTGAAACAGCATTTCCCCATAACACGATGCCCGGTCTGCGGCGGCGATCGTTTCCACGAACAGGCCGTGCTGTGGCCGGAATTAATCGCAGAGTGGAACTAGCCCCGGAGGAAGTGCGAGACATCGATCAGCAACAGGGGCTCGCCTGCCTCGACTGCGGAAATAATGTCCGCGCGATGACGTTGGCCGCGGCCATCTCCCGCACTTTAATCACGCCGGTTCGCTGCGCGAACTGTGCCTGTCCGACGCGCGGGTTCGCGAACTTCGGCTGCTCGAAATCAATCCCCCGGGGAATTGACCTCTGTTTTCAAACTGTTGCCGCACCACTCGTTCGTCGCCTTCCCGGAATTCGACATGCAGCACATGAACCTGCCGGATGACTCGATCGACGTGATCGTTCACTCCGACACCCTCGGGCACGTCCCGGATCCGTTAGCCGCCCTCCGGGAATGTCGGCGAGTCCTGAAAGAAGGCGGGTATCTCTTTTACACAATCCCAGTGGTGGTCGGCCGCCTAACGAGATCCCGCTCCGGGCTTCCGCCGAGTTATCACGGCACCCGCTCTGCCGGCGCGGTGGATGATTATCGAGCGCGGAATACGGCGCCGATTTTTGGTGCGAGCTTTTCGCTGCCGGTTTCGGCGATGTCTCGCTCACCAGCCTCGTCTATCCCGCCTCCATCGCGATTCACGCCCGCAAATAGCCCGGCACGCACCGGGGCGAAAAATCGCTGCGCAGCGCCTGGGAGCATATTTAAATCGGTGTAAGAATATTGTTCAGGTCGTGTGCGACCCCGCTGGCTAATGTGCCAATGGTTTCAAGCCGCTGCGCCCGCAGCAATTGTGCTTTTCGCTCGGTGATGTCATTAGCGATCGACAGGACTGAACGCGGAGTGCCGTCGCGGTTCCGGACAAGCGTCGACCAAACATCCGCAGTTAATTCTCTTTTATCTTTGGCGATTCCCTTCAATTGACCGCGATATTCGCCAGTTGAGAGAAGCGCGGTGGATATCGCGCCGAGGCCTTCCGAATTCTCTAAAATCAGTTCGTCAATCGGTTGCTTTATGGCAAAGACAGCGCCGCGGCGGTCTCGTGAGGACGGCGCACATGATCACCTAACGAGCGGGTAAACCCCGATAATTGAATCTCAAAATGCTGCGGGTTTGCCCCGGAGAGGGAGTCAGGCGTAAGACTCTTAGGGTTGAACTCCGCAGGCGACTGTTAAGGAAATCCGCTGAAGGGAAACGATGCTGTTATATCGAATATGCCACCCATTTTCGGAGGACGAATTTCAGTTCGGGTCTGCCTGTTCTCAGCCCAAAATCTGACCCGGGCTTTCTACAGAATGAGCCCGGCGTGCGCCTGCCGATTCGAAGTCATTTTCTAGCCACCGCTGGGGCTGCGGAAGCAGCAGGCTGCGCCTCGAGGTGAACGATTTCGCCACTCACAAGTGAGTCCGCGGGATTGAGGATGACTTTTTCCGACGGAGACACTCCCCCGACGATCTCGATCGTAGTCCCGAAGTCGCGGCCTACTTTGATGTCGCGAAGCTCGACCCGGTTGTCCGCCTTGACCACTCCAACCTGCAGCCCCTGGGCGCGAAAGAGCAAAGCGTTGTTGGGCAACGTGACAATTCGCCCCAGCATCCCGGAGGTCAGACGCACTCTGGCGTAGCTGCCTGGTTGAATCGAGTTGTTCGGATTGTCGAGGTGAAGCTCGACCAGCAGCGTCCGCGAATTCGGGGTGATTGATTCCGAGGTGGTCGCAACTTTTGCCTGCACCGTTCTGCCTCCCTGATCGGGAAGGATAATGTCGATTGGTTGACCGACATGAATGTCGTCCGCGTTCGCTTGCGGAACCCGGAAATAAATCCGCAGCGGATCGGTTTGCTGAATATGGAACATTTCCATGCTTGTGTTGTTGGCCGTAATCAGGTCGCCAACATTGACGTTGCGCGCTGTGACGGTACCGGCGAACGGCGCGGTTACGCGTTTGAATGCGACCTGCTGTTCGAGAACGCGCAGGTTGGCGGCGAAAGCATCGGCGTTGGCTTTGGTTGTGTCTTGATTGGTGGCGGTGTTCTGCGCGTCGAGATCGGAGACCACCCCTTCGTGGTATAGCCTTTGCCATTTGACGTTTGTCACTTTGGCCAGGTCGAAGCTCTTAACCGCCAAAGCTGCCTGAGAGCGGGCCTGCTCGAGCTGATGATCAAGATCCGGCGTATCGATTTCAGCGAGCAACTGACCCGAACTGACATGCGCGCCGATATCTACCACCCAGTCTTTCAGGTAGCCGTTGACCCGGGAAAAAATACTTGCTTCCTGCCACGGTTTGACCTCAGCCGGCAGAATGAGTTCGTCGGGAGGCGGCCCCACACTGGGCGAAACCACAGTCACGTTCGGAACCGCCAGCTCCGTCGTATCGGCGGCTGCCTGCCGCCGCTGCGACAAGCGAGGCAGCGCTCCGGCGACGAGCGCCAAGACCACGAGAACGACCCCAAGAATGATGAAGCGTCGTAATCCGCGCCCGCCGAAAGTGAAGGTGCCCGGTGCGGCGGACTGCTCTTTTAGTCCGGTCACCAGAGTGTTACTAATAGTTGTTCCATTCATAAGACATATGCTTCGTTAGGTTGCGGGAAGGGCTGTAGCCAAACTCTGCGACGAATTTGCATTCTCCGTTTCAGAATTTCGCCGGTGCAAAAGGCTGAAGACGACCGGGACAAAAAACAGCGTCGCGACCGTGGCGATCATCAGGCCGCCGATAACTCCGCGACCGAGCGGCGCGTTTTGTTCACCGCCTTCGCCCAGCCCGAGCGCCATCGGTAACATGCCGATGATCATGGCAAGGGCCGTCATCAAGACCGGGCGCAAACGCGTTGTGCCCGCTTCCCATGCGGCATGAAGGGGATCTAGCCCCTCGTTGAGCTGCTGGCGCGCGAAGGTAACCACGAGCACCGAGTTTGCCGTTGCGACGCCCATGCACATGATCGCTCCCATCATTGCCGGAACACTTAACGTAGTTCCGGTGACGTACAGTCCCCAGATCACGCCCGCGAGCGCGCCGGTCAAAGCCGTCAGGATGATGAAAGGATCGAGCCAGCTTTGAAAGTTAACGACGAGCAAGAGGTAAATCAGTACCACCGCCACGATGAGGCCAACGCTTAGTCCAATAAAACTCGAATTCATCGTTAGCGCCTGACCGCGCAGCGTGATGGAAGTGCCGCGTGGCAAGGTCTTTTGCGCCTCGGCTACGATTGGCTTGATGTCGCTCAAGACGCCGCCAAGATCACGGTTAGAGACGCCGCCGTAAATATCGACCACTGGCATGATGTTGTAGTGCGAATAAATCGGCTGACTATTGGCCCGGGTAAATGAAGCGAGATTGGTCAAAAGCTGTCCGTCCGCGGCACCGGGTTGGGACGCGCTCACCGGGAGCGACTCGAGTGCGTTGAGCGACGTCAGCCGATACTCCGGCGTCCGCACGTTAACGGGGTACTGCACACCCGTGATCGGATCGAGCCAGTAACTGGGCGCAGTCTGAGCGCTACCACTCAAGCTTAACAGGACTGAACCGGCGACATCCCGTTCGGTCAGCCCTACGCCGGCGGCCTTGGTGCGATCGACCGTAAACTGAAGTCGTTGAAGATGCGCAGGCTGCTGCACCCGAACGTCGACTGCGCCGGGCACGCTCCGAAGTTTCTGCGCCAGCACCGAGGAGATCTTGTGGTCCGCGTCGAGATTGCGGCCTGAAATTTGAATATCGAACGGTGCCGGCAACCCAAAGTTAATCGTTTGGGTCACGATATCGGCCGGCAGGAAATAAAACTCAGTCCCTGGAAATTTTCGGTGTAGATCGAGTCGCAATTGCCGCACGTAATCGGCCGTTGGTTTATGATTTTGCTGTAGAGCGACCATGACATCCGCGTCGGCCGATCCGCCCGTGCCGGTGTTATTGTAACTCAAATTAATTCCGGAGATGGGAAGGCCAATGTTATCAATAATGCCCTTGAGTTCCTCTGCCGGGATTCGCTGCCTGATCGCGGCTTCCACTTGATCCACCAGCTTGGCTGTTTCCTCGACCCGCGTTCCGGCCAGGGCTCGCACGTGCAATTGAAATGATCCTGCATCTACCGCCGGAAAGAAGTCCTGACCGAGAAATGGCACGAGGATCCAGGAGCCCGCGCACAGGGCGAGAAAGACGACTGCAAAAGGAACGCGGTGCATTAGGATCGTCCCTAACAAGCTGTGATACCCGGTGCGCACGCGATCGAACCCGCGCTCGAAAAGTCGCTGAAGAGTCACAAATGGTCGGGCCCACAGCGCAACCTGTCGGCCTTCGCTGCTTCCGCCCGCGGACGGAGTCGCCGCGACGACCTTATGGTTTCGTTCGAACCACATAATCAATGTTGGTACGAGAGTGCGCGAAAGGAGATAGGAGGCACCAACTGCAAACATGACCGCCTCAGCCAGCGGGACGAAGAGAAAGCGTGCCACTCCCGAGAGCATGAACATCGGGACAAATACGATGCAAATACACAGCGTCGATACGAACGCCGGAAGCGCGATTTCCCCAGCGCCCTTGAGAATTGCGTCCTCCAGCGTTTCGCCCAGACTGATGTGGCGCTCGACATTCTCGATCGTCACCGTGGCGTCGTCGACAAGGATCCCAACGGCTAAAGCAAGGCCGCCGAGTGTCATCAGGTTAATCGTTTGGCCGATGAGACTGAGGAGCGCGATCGAAGCAAGAACGGAAAGTGGAATCGATATCGCCACGATGATCGTGCTGCGCCATGAACCGAGAAAGAGCAGTATCATTAGCGCCGTGAGCGCGGCCGCGATGATACCTTCCCGCGCGACGCCGCCGATAGCCGCGCGAACAAAGAGCGACTGATCTCCGAACTCTTTGACTTGGATGGCGGTTGAAACCGTCTTAAGAACATTGGTCATCGCCTGCTTCGCCCCCGACACCACACTGAGTGTGGAAGCGGTGCCGCTCTTGAAGACACTGAGAAGAGTGCTGCGAACGCCATCCTGCCGCACAATGTTCTGTTGTGGGTCGTAACCATCCCGCACCTGGGCGACATCGCCCACGCGAATCTCAGCGCCGCCGACGACTTTGATCGGAAGGTTGTTGAGGGTGTCGATCCGGCCCGGGAAGGTATTGATGTCGATTGGAAATTGGAGCGCGCCGAATTTGGTCGTACCGCTGGGGAAAACCAATGCCTGGTTGTTGATCGCAGTAGTGACATCGGTTTGCGTCAGGTTTTCCTCCTGTAGTTTCCTCGGATCCAGATCGACCGACACGAGTCGTTGCTTGCCACCAAAAGGGTAAGGAATGGCGATACCCGGAACGCTGACCAGACCAACGCGAATTTGATTGAGCGCGATGTCGAAAGTTTGTTGCTCGGAAAGGGTATTGCTCCCGATGCCGTATTGCAGAACGGGAACGGTGGCAGCGTCGTACTGAATGATGAGCGGTGGGGTCGAGCCGGGCGGAAGTTGTCTGAGGATTGTTTGTGAGACGGCGGTGATTTGGGCAACGGCCGTAGCAATCGTTACGCCCGGCTGGAAATAGACTTTGATGATGCCGATCCCATCGTAGGAGGTCGATTCGATATGCTCGATATTGTTCACCGTAGTCGTCAACGCGCGTTCCTGCGTATAAATGATGCGCCGCTCGATCTCGTGCGCACTCAGCCCGGCGTATCCCCAGATAATGCTGACCACCGGGATGTTGATCGACGGAAAGATATCAGTGGGCGTGCGAGTCAGCACAAACGGTGTCATCAAGAGTAGAAGCAACGCTGCGACTACAAATGTGTAAGGCCGACGGAGAGCTAGACGAATGATCCACATGGCATCCCTCCGTTCTGGGTAAGCCTGGAGCAGTTTGCTTTCATCCGTTCAGTTTCGCGCTCTGGTGAACGAGTCGCCATTGCGCAGGGGTGGGATTTTCTGCTCCTGCCGCCGAGGTGATCGGCAATCCCTCATTAGAGGGAGAGCAAGAATCAATGGAAAAGGGCGGCCGCCGTCGGATTTCCAAATCGGCGTACCGTCGCTTTTTGGCTTCGAATGCTATCGCGGCAGTGACTACGACGCGGACACTTGCCCTCGTTGGGCCCTAACGAATTCGCGATTCGCGCTGCAGACGTTTGAGTCGCATGATCAGCGCGCTCACGATTGTTTCACTCACGGTGGGAATCTCCGCCAAGGCACGACGGAAGCGTGCGGCGGGGATCTGTAGGATCTCTGATTCCTCAGCTTTGCCGCGCACCGTCGCAATAACCGCGGTCCCGGTGAGCATCGCGACGTCGCCAACAAAATCCCGCGGCCCCGGCACACCCAGGATTTGCTCTTCCCCATCCCGTGATTCAAGAACTTCGAGGTCCCCGCTCAAGACAAGAGGAAAGGCACATCGCGCTGACAAGTTTTGTAGATAATCTCGCCTCGATTAACTTTGCGGCGCGTGCCCAACGACTCCAATGTTGCCAGCTGTTCGTCGCTCAGCGCGGGAAACGCGATACTCTCCGTATCACGGTAAAATTGCTCATCAGCTTCTTCGGTCGTAGGCATGATGCGGCGCTGGAAAGTAACACACGGGTCAAAACAAGGGCTCGCGTTTATTTCCAGCGCACATTCTGCATTAGGTCGAAGATTACGTGGGATTGAGAAAAGAGCGCCTCCAATGCTTCTTTTCGATGCAGCCATTTCAAACGGACGACAGGTCATAAATGAGTACGAATTCATCGACAGCATTGATCACAGGCGGCACCAGCGGCATCGGACGCGCGGTAGCCAATAAGCTCGCCGCCATTGGAATCCACGTCATCGTCGTGGGTCGCGATGTTGGACGCGGCAAGAAGACCACCGCAGAAATCCGCGCGGCGGGAGGCGGAGCGGATTTCATATCCTCCGATCTTCGAGGTACCGCGGACGAAATTGCGGAAGCGATTGTCTTTTTGGCGACCGACCGTGCCAGTTTCATTTATGGAGCAAGATTAGCGGTCGACGGTGGTCGTACCGCCATTTGAAATCTCGGCCGAGTCGGCTTTTGGCGGCGTGCTCGAAGCATGCGAGCGGCTCTACAAACGTTCAGTAGATGTTCGTCTATCCAATGCGCGATCCCATCACTGGGCAGATTCAAGTTCTGGAGACCGCTCAAATCCCGCCGCCGTGGCATCATTTGCGTGACCTGTTGAATTAAGGAACTTAGACTTCGCTGCGCTGGCAGACTCCGCTGGTCCTCGGATTGAAAGCAACTCGATCGACTCCACGCCAGGAAACAAAGATTTGCTCGCTTTCTTAAAAACGTCGCGTAAGGCTCGCCAGAAAGAATACGGTTCCATGAACTATCACCGATCGTTCACGACCGCAGCATCCGGTGCGCTCCTGATCT
>DASXYO010000105.1:0-5276 GCA_036502465.1 Chthoniobacterales bacterium | reverse complement strand
AATGCTGGACCGGATTCCCGGCGGCACCGACCCGCAGGGAGCCGTTTCCCTGCTTCGCTTTAAGCTCGCAATGATGACGCGCCAACCGGACAAGGCCCTCGCGGCGATCGCGCAATCCCCGGCCTGGCTCATGACTCGGTGGGAACATAGCGTCGTGCCGCTAAGTCTCTTGCGCGGACAGGCCCTGGCGGCGAAAGGCGATGCGGCGGCCCGTTCGGAATTTCTCGCGGCTGAAAAGCAGTTACAGGAGCTGCTCAAGAATTCGGAACAGGCGGCCGACGCGCAAAGTTATCTCGGCCTGGCCTATGCGGGATTGGGCCGCAAGCAAGAGGCGCTCAAGGCTGCGCGTGCCGCGGTCGAAATTCTGCCGATGTCACGCGACGTTATCGTGGGGGCGTTTCATCTCGAACGCCTGGCATATGTGGAAGCGCAGGTCGGCGAAGCGCAGGGGGCGACCGAGCATCTCGATCAGCTCTTATCTTCGCCGGGCGGAGAAACCGTTTCGGTTGCCACGATGCAGATCGATCCGGTGTGGGACCCGATTCGGGACGACGCGCGATTCAAAAGGTTGTTGGCGAAATATCGTAGCGGGGATAAGACCGCTGCGCGATGAACGAATTCCTGCATCGCCCGGAAGGAGCGCTAGCTGGTCCACTAGACCGTAGCTTCCTCTAGCGAGTCCCGGCGCCTCGCGGGAAGAGGTGGCGGCGCCGCCAACCATCGTGCCCAAATCGGTGGCTAACGCCAGATCCACCGCGTTTCTGCCTTTCGATCAATCCGCAGATGGCAACAACTCTCATGCCATTTCTGACAAAATACTGACAAAAATCGATTGAACGAACCCACGTTTCCATGGGACCACGCTGTCTAACGAGCGAAAGAAAAATAAGGAGAAATTCATGAACTACATCGCTCTCTTACCGGAAGCCCCTTGGCTTGTTGGAATTGGAGTCGTTGCCATTCTGGCCTTCCTGCTTGGACTGCCGCGATTGCTTGGAATCGTTTACATTCCGCACACTCACGTCGGCATCATCGAGAAGATCTGGAGCAGCAAAGGCTCGCTCTGCGAGGGCCAGATCATCGCTCGCAATGGAGAAGCCGGACTGCAGGCCAGGTTCCTGCGTGGCGGAATCCACTTCGGACTCTATCCGTGGCAATACCGTGTTCACAAGGAATCGCTGGTTGTCGTCGGCGAAGGCAAGATGGCCTACGTTTATGCGCGGGACGGCGTACCGCTGGAGCCCACCCAAACACTGGGCCGCAATGTCGATTCCAATCACTTCCAGGACGCGATTCGTTTCCTCGAAGCGCAGGGCCAGCGTGGCCGGCAGCGCGGGATTCTGCGCGAAGGTGTTTACGCCATTAACCTGGGGTTGTTCGTCGTCATCACGGAAGAACGCGTCTTCTCCGGTCCGGTGCGGGAATCGGCCGATCGCTACGAATCGTGGAGAGCGCAGTTGGCGTCCACACGAGCCTTTGACCCGGTGGTAATCGGGACAGGGGCGGGCGGTCAAAACCGCTCACGCGGCAAAACCCTCGACGCGACCGTCAGCGAAGCCAGCTCGCTGGAAGAAGAGATGGCGGAGTTCGATCCTAACGTCGATACCATTGGTGTGGTGAGTATCCAGGATGGTCCGACGATAGGTTCCGGTGAAATTATCGCTCCTGAGGTGAAGGCCGTGAACGGAAGGGATCACAATTACTTCCAGGATCCGGAGTTGTTTCTCGAGCTCGGGGGCCGGCGCGGCAAACAGTTACAGGTGCTGACTGACGGCACGTTCTTCATCAACCACTGGTTTGGTAGCGTGGAGATCAAGGCCAAGACGCTTATTCCGATCGGCTACGTGGGTGTGGTCGTGTCCTATCACGGCGCAGCTGGTGATGACACGACCGGAGAATCGTTTCGTTATGGCGAGCAAGTGGAGACCGGTCACCGCGGTGTCTGGCGCTCGGCCCTCGCTCCCGGCAAGTACGCGCTCAATCCCTACGCGGTCAAGGTGGAGCTCGTTCCGACGATCAACTTCGTCCTGCGCTGGATCAGCGGGCAAACTGAAGCTCATCATTACGACGAGGACCTGACTAGCATCGACCTGATCACGGCCGACGGTTATGAGCCGCGTCTCCCATTGTCGTTAGTCCTGCATATCGACTACCAAAAGGCACCCTCGGTCGTGCAGCGCTTCGGCGATGTGAAAAGGCTCATCACGCAGACACTTGATCCAATCCTTACCGCCTACTTCCGCGATGTCGCGCAGACCTCAAACATGCTCGACCTGCTGACAAAGCGTGAGGAAATCCAGGGACGCGCCACGGAAGAGCTGGGGGTGCGTTTCGCGCGCTACGACATCAACGTTGTCGCCGTCCTAATCGGCCGACCGGAATCGCGCGAGATCGCGGCGGGACAGGCGGATCCGATTGAAACGCTCTTCGACCAACTCCGCATGCGGCGGTTAGCCGATGAGCAGCGCGCTACCTACGCAATACAGGAGCAGGCGGCCAAGCAACAGGTCGCGCTCAACCAGGCGAGGGCGAGAGCCGAGCGCCAGACTGAGCTGACTCAGAGCGCGATTGCCGTCGAGATAGCGGGCAATCGTGGCCAGGCTGAGTTCGCGGAAGCGGAACAACTGGCTAAGAAGCAGGTCACGCTCGCTGAGGGCGAGGCGCGGTCCAAGGAGCTGATCGGCAAAGGCGAATCTTCACGGATCGCGCAGGTCGGCCTGGCGGAAGCGGCCGTGACATTGCAAAAGGTCGGCGCTTATCGTGATCCACGTCTCTACGCGCTCAACGTGTTTGCGGACCAATTCTCGAAGAGCGTGCAACCGCTTGTCCCGAGCCGCCTGTTCATCAGCAACAGTGGAGGTAACTCTGGCGAAGGCCAGGGTGGCAATGGCGGCAGCGTCCTTGAGACTCTGCTGAGTTTGATTCTGAGCGAGAAGGTTGGGATCAATACCCGTGAAGATGCGGCCAGCTCCAAACCGCTGGAGGAATTCATCCGGCAGTTTTCGCGACGCGGCAACGGCGATGCGTCGTCGAAGGATCGGCCGGTGTCGGCAGATAAAGCCGAAACTGGCTCGCGCTAAGGCGCCGAGGCGAAGTCATCCGAGTCCGCGGCGGGATCTAGTCTGGTCGCGAAATTCCCGCGCGGGCTCGGCAATTATGGCCGTTAGGCTTTAAAGAAGGCGAGGAGATCGGCGTTAATCGTATCGGCCTCGGTCGTGGGCATGCCGTGCGGAAAGCCTTTGTAGGTCTTGAGCGTGCCGTTCCTCAGCAGCTTGGCGGAAAGCGGGGCCGAGTCGGCATAGGGCACGATCTGGTCGTCATCGCCATGCATGACCAGCATCGGGACGGTGATCTTCTTCAAGTCTTCCGTGAAGTCCGTCTGCGAGAAGGCCACGACACCGTCGTAGTGGGCCTTCGCTCCACCCATCATGCCCTGACGCCACCAGTTTCGGATAACAGGCTCGATCGCTTTTGCACCCGGGCGGTTGAAACCATAGAACGGTCCCGCCGGCAGATCGTAATAGAACTTCGCCCGGTTGGCGGCGAGCTGCGCCTGAAGATCATCGAAAACGGACTTGGACAATCCGCCGGGATTCGCGTCCGTCTTGAGCATGAGCGGTGGCACTGCACTAAGGATGGCCCCTTTCGCCACCCTGCTCTCGCCATGGCGCGCGATGTAATGCACTACTTCGCCGCCGCCGGTCGAGTGGCCGACGTGGATCGCTTCCTTTAGATCCAGATGCTTGGTAAGGGCCGCGAGGTCATCAGCATAATGATCCATGTCGTGCCCGCCGTCAGTCTGGGTGGAGCGGCCATGACCGCGCCGGTCGTGCGCGATGACGCGATAACCGTGATTAAGGAAAAACAGCATCTGAGTGTCCCAGTCGTCCGCCGAGAGCGGCCAGCCATGACTAAAGACGATGGGCTGCCCGCTGCCCCAGTCCTTGTAATAGATATTGATGTCCGCTCCATCTTCCTGACCAACAGTGATATGTGGCATTTGGGATTCCTTCTTTGCTTAATTCCGGCTGCGTTTGATCTCCGATAAAAACCAGGCGCGACGCTCCGTTTCATCGATCCAGACCTCGATCAAACTGGCCGTAGCGACATCGCGATGCTCGTCACAAACGTCATGCGCTTCGCGCAAACGCGCCGCCATCGTCTTATTGTCCTCGGCTAACTCCGCGATCATATCCAAGGGCTCGACATACTCGGCGTCGTTATCTGTTACGCGCTGCATGCGAGAGATTTGACCGATCGAGCGCAAGGTAATGCCGCCAATTTTTCGCACTCGCTCCGCGATCGGATCAGTCATGGCGTAAATCTGGTCGGCGTGTTCGTCGAGCAGCAGGTGGTAATCGCGAAAATGCGGACCGCTCATGTGCCAGTGGAAATTCTTCGTTTTGAGATAGAGCGCGAAGATGTCGGCGAGGATGGCGTTCATCGCTCCGGTGATGTCCTTGGTCGCTGAGCGGGTTAGATCGGTCGGTGTGTGGAGCGGCGCGGCGCGACGTACCCGCAGTTCGGATACCTTTTTCGAGTTGGTGGATTTTTTCACAGGATATAGCAGGCAATTTCCATGAGCAGGCCGGGAATGGGTCTGCCGGATAAGTCAACGATTCGGTCCATTCTGTCATGTGTCAATCGTGTGAACTTTATCCCTTGAACGACGAAGCTGGCCCGCGGCGATTCTTGACCAATCCCGACGGTCTCTCTGGCTTGACGCATCGGGTCCCATTCGGCTTTGATGCGCCATGTCGCGAATCCTGGTGGGGATATTCGTCCTCTTCGTCCTAAGCGGTTGCGATCGGAAACATGCCGAAGCCATCGTGCTCGAGAAAGAGCACATCGCGGTGCAGGAACCGACGCCGTCGCCCAGTCCGGCCCTGGACACTCAGAATAACGCTCCCGCCGCCGCGGGCGCTGAGCCAGAGGAGCAACCTCGCGAGATGGCGCCGGATGAAATCGAAGCCGATGGCGTCGTGATGAAGGCTGCAATGCGCGGGACAGGTCGCGACCCGCGCGCCTCGGCTGAAGAGCAGTGGCTAGTGAAAGTGCGGACGGACAACGGGCGGACCTTCAACATTCACAGCGACAAGGCCCGCTTTGAAAAGATCCACACAGGCGACAGTGTGCAGGTCGTGTATCGCGTGGGCAAATATACCGGCACCGTCTGGTCGGCGGATTTCGAGTAAGTTGATATGGCGGCGCACGAACACGCGCCCGCCTCCGACATGAATGAGATGGCAAAGGCTTAAGCCCAGCCGATGACTTGC
>DASXYO010000104.1:0-1921 GCA_036502465.1 Chthoniobacterales bacterium | reverse complement strand
GTCGGGTTTCCGATCGTTCGTTAGGTCAACGAAGAGACAGCCCTGGCTTTCCACCCAGCGGCGCAGGTCGGCCATGTAACGTTGGATGTCTTCTGGTTGGGGCGTCGTTCCATCGGGCAGCGGATACCGTTTCTCGCGCACAAAGCAGAGCCGCAGGCCGGCGCTCTTCGCCGTCTCGACGATGTGCGGAAGGAAGTTCCGCTTCCGATCGGCGGAAAATTCTTCCGGCTTTTCGGCGCTGACTTCGGCCGATTCGTTCATGATCTCCTCGCGCAGTTTTACCGGGTCGAAGATCTCGTTCACCCGCCGTCGCAACGGCCCGATGCTCACTCCGCCGGCCGCGATCCGAAACGCGAACCGGCTGATTTTTTCCTGCTGCACATGGCGCCGAGTGTTGAGCGGGTAAAGCCAGTCGATCGCGCGACCGAGCGCACTGCTGTTTTCCTCGTCGCCCTGCAACACCATGCGATAGACCGGCTCCTTTGGGTGACGAAGCGACTCAAGAAAATGCCGGTAGGTGGGCGTGGTGCGGAAAGTCGCGTCGGTCAGCATGCGTTCGCGGAAAAAAATGCAGACCAATTGCGGTTTGATGCCGGAAGCGACGACGTAATTTTTCAAAAGCAGATACCACGCAGCGGAGGCAGCGCCGCCGTTCCAGAGCAGTTCGACGTCGCGCGACCCGGTTTCCTCCGCGAAAAGCTTCGCGTTAATCGAGCCGCCGAGGACGGAATCGCCGATCATCACGACTTCGGGCTGCTTCTTGCGCAGGTGATTGATCGGCTTCGGGTCAAAATCGCGCCGCACCGGAATGAGATGACTAACCAGCGCCGGGAGCAGCACCACGGCTGCGACGAAGATCGTTAGGCGCGTGCGCCCGCTCCTCACGCCTGTGGCCGCGTCTGGTGAAACCATTCGACAAAAAGCGGCAGGCCGACCCGGAGCGGAGTGGTCGGCTGATACCCGAGCAACCGACGCGCCTTGGAAATATCGGCGCAGGTGAGCGGCACGTCGCCGGGCTGCTCAGGCAGGACATTGATCTTCGCTTTCTTTCCGAGCGCCTGCTCGATGCCCGAGATCAAATCCTTCAACTGGATGGTCTCGCTTTCGCCAAGGTTAAAGATATCGAAAAGCGGACCTTCGTAGCCTAACGAGGCCATCACGCCCTGGAGAATGTCGTCGATGTAGGTGTAATCGCGGCGCGTGGTGCCGTCGCCAAATTGATCGATCGGCTGGCCGTTCCAGATGCGCCGGGTGAATTGATGAATCGCGAGATCGGGCCGCTGGCGCGGACCGTAAACGGTAAAAAAACGCAGCGCGACAATTCGCATTTTGTAGAGGTGCGAATAAGTCGAGCAAAGGAACTCTCCCGCAATTTTCGTCGCGGCATAGGGGCTGACGGTTTGCGTCAGATGAAGGTCCTCGGAAAACGGAACCGTCTTGGCCAGCCCATAAACCGACGAGCTGGAGGCGAAGATGAAGCGCTCGATCCCGACCGCGCGCGCGGCTTCCAATAAGTGGAGCGTGCCGTTCACATTCGTATCGTAATAAAGTTGCGGATGGCCAATCGAAGGCCGCACCCCGGCGCGAGCCGCGAGATGAATTACGGCCTCGAAATTCCCGTCGTGAAAAACGGAATTGACCGCCCGTGCGTCGCGCAGATCCGCGTGGTGGACGGTAATCCTGCCAGCGACGGCGGCGATGTTCCCGCGTTTGATTTCCGGGTCGTAGAAATCGTTGAAGTCGTCCAGGACAGCGACCTCGTGCCCCTCCGCGAGCAGCTTCTCGACGAGGTGCGAGCCGATAAAGCCAGCGCCGCCTGTAACGAGAATTTTCATTGCGCGAGGGTAAGGAGGAAGCGATGAGCGGGCAAGGGGAGAACCGTTCTCGCCCGGAATCAGCGACCGATGACCATCCCGGAAAA
>DASXYO010000103.1:0-9567 GCA_036502465.1 Chthoniobacterales bacterium | reverse complement strand
TCGGTGATGGTCACGAAGTTCATCCCGGCGGCCTTGGCGCGCGCGTAAAGCTCCCGCGGATCGGAATAACTGTCGGGGAAATCGAACCGCCGGAAGATCCAATCCTCGGACCGATCGCTGAATTTCGAATGCAGATGCAGGTCGCAGCGGCTCATGAGGTCATCGCCGGTTCGGTGAGCCAATCGGCGTAGGTCATGGGCTGACGATCGCGCAGCACTTCGTCGATCAGGGCGGTAATTTGTCCCCAAATCGCGGGATGGTCGAGATCGGGCGGATGAATGCCGAGCCGGAGGAGCGGATTGGACGCAAGCCGGCGGGAAAGGGATCGATTCCAGGCCAGGCTCATGGTTCGGCGCCAGCCGCTGCGGACGCTGTAGACTAAAGACTGTGACAGAACGGTGCGCTTGAGGGCGAAATCGCGCACCGTGCGGAGGGTCGTCGTGTAACTCATGCCGGCATCGATCGCGGCGCGTTCGGCCTCGGCCCCGAGGAGCCAGGCCGGAGCAATAAATCCGCGCGGTCGGAATCCATGGCGTTCAAAATCGTCGCGCGCCAAGGAGATGCGGCGCAGAGCCTCTCCATACCCGAGATCGTAGAACTCACCTTCGTCCGCCGTGTAAAAACGAGTAATGAGTTTCGATTGGGTATCTTCGCCGGGGCGACGGGAACGCTGGTGGAAGAAGCCGTGGATCACGATTTCGTGTCCGGTTCTCGCCATCTCGAGGAGCCAGGAGCAAAAATCGGGGTCGGCCAGCGAGAGACCTTCGTGATGATAATCCGGCACGACGAGAAGCGAGCAGACTTCGACCCGATGTTGCGCAAGATGCGCAAGGATCTGCTCGGTTTTCTCGCGCGTGGACGGCGCGACGTCATGAATGGAGACAACCAGGGCCCGCTGCACGCCGCTAGCGTCGTCGGAACCGAAAAGCGGACAAGCTGAAACTGCGCTCGGCTCGGGCCCCTCGAGGGTAGCGCGAGCTTCCAGCTCGCTACCAACCAGCCGGCAAGCTGGAAGCTTGCGCTACCTTACCGGCTCGGGATGACAAGGCGATCCAAGGCGAACGACACGAGGCGGCCTGACGCCGCCTTCCCCCGGCGCTACATCCGGCAGATCAGGTCGAACTCCGTTTTCCCAAGCGGCTGCACGGAAAGGCGGGAATTTCGCAGCAGGACGATGTCGCGCAGCTTCGGTTCGGCCTTGATCTGGTCGAGAGTGACGGGGTGTTTGAGCGGTTTGATCGGTTTCAACTCGACCGCGCTCCAGTCTCCCTCCTTCGCCGTCGGGTCCGGATACGCTTCGCGCGTGACCTCGGCAATTCCGACGACCGCCTTGTCGCTCACGCTGTGATAGTAAAGGACGGCGTCGCCTTTGCGCATCGCGCGGAGGTTGTTTCGAGCCTGGAAGTTGCGCACTCCGGTCCATTGGGTCGAGCCGTCGCGCACGAAATCGTTCCACGAATAAGCTTCGGGTTCCTGTTTCACGAGCCAGTGATTTTTCATCGCGAGCTTTGATAACACAGAGGCGACGCGCGCAAAAGTTGCGATATGCTTTCGGGTATGCGTTCGCGTTTTTTTCTAACCCTGCTCGCGCTCCCGGTTTTTTTGACGGCGGTCGCCAAGGCGGCCGATTATCCCGCGCCTAACGAGGGCGATTTTGTCATTAAAGGCTTCAAGTTCACCGACGGCGAGACGCTGCCGGAGTTGCGCCTGCATTACCGGACGCTCGGCAAGGCGGAGAAAGACGCGAAAGGACAAACGCGGAACGCGGTCCTCATCATGCACGGGACGACCGGGAGCGGGGAGCAGTTCATCCGGCCTGAATTTGCCGGCGAACTCTTCGGGCCGGGCCAACCACTCGATGCGACGAAGTTTTTCATCATCCTGCCGGACGACATCGGCCACGGGAAATCGAGCAAACCAAGCGATGGCATGCACGCCCGGTTCCCGCGCTACGGCTACCGCGACATGGTGGAGGCGGAGTATCGGCTGTTGCAGGATGGGCTCGGTGTGAATCACGCGCGGCTCGTCATGGGAACGTCGATGGGCGGCATGCACACCTGGCTTTGGGGCGAGATTCATCCCGACTTCATGGATGCGCTTATGCCGCTGGCCAGTTTGCCGACGCAGATCTCAGGTCGCAATCGCGCCTGGCGGCGGATTATTATCGACGCGATCCGGAACGATCCGGCGTGGGATGGCGGCGACTACAAAACCCAGCCGCCCAGCCTGCGCACGGCGGCCGAGATGCTCTGGTTCATGAGCAGCAATCCGATTCTGCGGCAAAAGGAAGCGCCCGACCTGGCGAAAACCGACGCGGTGCTGGATAAGTTTGTCGAGGATCACGTGAAGACGGGCGACGCGAACGATGTGCTCTATGCGGTGGACGCTTCGCGCGACTACGATCCCGGTCCGGCGCTGGAAAAGGTCAAAGTCCCGCTCCTGGCGATCAATTCCGCCGACGACCTGATCAATCCACCGGAACTCGGCATCCTCGAGCGCGAGATCAAACGCGTGCCACAGGGGCGCGCGGTCGTTATTCCGCTGAGCGACAAGACGCGCGGCCACGGCAGTCACACCGTCGCCGCCTTGTGGAAAGATCAGTTGGTCGACCTGCTGAAACGTTCCGCGCAGCAGCCTGCGCGCTGATTTTATCCGGGCAGGTATTTCGCCGCGCGAGAAGATTCGACAAGCGGCCCGATCTACGACAAAATCGACCGCATGCCGCGCCTGCCATTCATCACTTTCGAGGGCTCGGAGGGCTGTGGAAAGTCCACGCAGGTCAGCCTGCTTGCCTCCCGCCTAACGAACGCCGGCATCCCGCTCCTCGTGACTCGTGAGCCGGGCGGAACCGCGATCGGCGAAAAGATCCGGCACCTCCTCCAGTTTGCTCCCGAGAGCGTCGCCATGACGCCCGAGACGGAGCTGCTCCTCTTCGAGGCGAGCCGCAGCCAGCTCGTTAGGGAAGTCATCCAGCCCGCGCTCGACCGCGGGACGGTTGTCATCTCCGATCGCTTCGCCGATTCCACGACGGTTTACCAAGGCGTCGCCCGTCGGCTCGACCAGGAAATGGTCGGCCACCTCAACACCTTCGCGGTCGGCAAGTGCTGGCCCGATCTTACCTTTCTTCTCGATATCGACGTCGAGACCGCGCGTGCCCGCATGATGCGGCGCGTCCGGCCCGCCGCCGGGATCGATCGGATGGAGCAGGAACCGCTCAAGTTTTACGAAGCGGTTTGCATGGCCTATCGCGAGCTGGCCGCGCGCGAGCCGTATCGCATCCGGGTGATCGATGCGACCCGCCCGATCGCGGAGATCGAACAGGAAATCTGGGAAGTCATCTCGACGCGCTTCGGCCATCTCGCGCAGATGATTCCCGCGCGGCGCCGCTCCCGGCATTCCTGAGCCGTGGCTTTCACCCCGAAAGTCGCCCTCGAATACCTGGCGAGCGCGCAGAAGCGCAGTCGTCTCGCCCATGCCTATCTCATCACTGGCGCGCCCGGGAGCGGGAAACGCGCCCTCGCCGCAGAGCTCGCGCATCGGGTGAACGGCGCGCCGGCGGAAGATATTTTCACCGGCAGCGCGCCCGACGTTCACCTCGCCAGTCCGGAATCAAAATCGCGCCGGATCGTGATCGAACAAATCCGCAGTCTCGAGCATGCGTTGCAGATGCGGGCGAGCGACGGGCGTCGCAAAGTGGCCGTCATTTCCGAGGCCGACCGGATGATGACGCAGGCGGCCAACGCTTTCCTGAAAACGCTGGAGGAACCGCCTAACAATTCGCTTCTTCTCCTCCTCAGCTCGATCCCGGAGATTCTACCCGAGACCATTCTCTCGCGCTGCATTGAGATCCCCCTCACCTCTCCCGCCGACGTCGCTCTCTCCAGTGAAGAGGAGCAACTGGTCGAACTGCTCAACCGCCTAACGAACGCCTCGAGCGGCAGTGTGCACGAAGCCTACCAGCTCGCGCAGGGCGTGCACGGTCTGCTCACGCAGACGCGCGAGAGCATCCAGGACGAAACCGCTGCTGCGCTCAAGCGCGAAGAAGTTCACTACAAAAACACAACCGACGGCGGCGCCTGGTTGGACACACGCGAAGATCATTACAAGGCGCTCGCCGAAAGTCTCTATCTGCAACAACGCGCGCAGTTGATCGAGACGCTCTTCCGCTGGTGGACCGATGTGCTGCGGGCCAGCACCGGAGTTGAGCAGCGGGATTTGCCGCAGGCCCGCGGCAGCACGGAGGCGGTTGCTTCTCGCCTAACGACTCCAGAGATTCTTCAGCGCATCCGCCGGCTGGAGCAATTGCGCGATCATCTCGGCCGCAACATCCAGGAAGCGCTCGCGATCGAGGTGGCGTTCCTGAATATTTTTCGCTTCTGAAAAGGGACCGGCTTTTAACGAGCCGACCCTTTACGCCCCTGTTGACCTCGCGGCGAAGAAGTCTCCGAGCGCGGGCGGAAGTTCAACATCAGCGGCAACCCGGGAAAAGGTTCCGCCTCGCGGATTTGTGCCTCGAGATAACGCGCGTAGGTATCGACCAGCAACTTCGGGTCGTTCACGAAGAGAACAAACTCGGGCGTCGGCAGCGGTCGGTTTTCTCCGCGCGTCTGCGTGGCGTAGAACAACTTCATTCGTTTATTGGCCGACATCGGCGGCGGGCTAACCACGAACGCTTCGCGCATCAAACGGTTGAGCACTCCCGTGCTGAGACGCGCCTGCGCTCCGCGGCGAATCTTGCGGATCGCGCTGAAAAGCCGATCGACGTTTTCGCCGGTGAGCGCGGAGGCGACGAGGATCGGCGCGTAGGGCAGAAAGAAGAGCCGCTCGCGTGTCTCCTCGATCAACTTGGCGAGCGCTTGCTTGGCGCTGCGCTCTGGTTTCACGAGATCCCATTTGTTGACCAGAATGAGGGACGGCTTCTGCGATTTCAGCATCAGGGCCGCGATCTTCTTGTCCTGCAAAGTGACTCCGCTGGTGGCGTCGACCACCAGCACGCAAAGATCGGCCCGTCGGATTGTGCGCTCCGAACGCATCACGCTGAAAACTTCCACCGAACTCGAATGTTTCCCCCGCGGGCGAATGCCCGCTGTGTCGATGAGCAGGAAATCATCCTTGCCATGCCGGTAGGCGATGTCGACCGCGTCGCGGGTCGTGCCCGGAATGTTGCTCACGATCGTGCGGCGATCGCTCAGGATGGCGTTAACGAGTGATGACTTTCCGACATTCGGGCGCCCGATGATGGCGAGGGAAAGCGGCGCGGCCGCAGCCGGTTCATCGTTGCTTTCCGCAGCGGGCAGGCGGGTCTCGATTTTTTCCACTAACGAACCAATGCCAAGCCCGTGCGCAGCGCTGATCGAAAGAAGATCGGGAAAACCGAGTCGCTGGAATTCCACATCGAGGTTCTCGTGCTTGGGATGATCGATCTTGTTCACCGCGAGAATGACCGGGCGCTTGGACCTGCGCAAAAGTTGAGCCAGTTCCTGATCGACCGGGGTGAGCCCTTGTTGAGCGTCCACCACGAAAACAATCACGTCCGCCTCGCGCATGGCTGCATCCGCCGCGGCCCGCACTTCCTGTAGAAGTTCGGTCTCTCCTTTTCCGCCAATGCCGCCGGTGTCCCAAACGAGGAAGTCACCGCGCTTGCTCGGAGCGGAAATCCGATCGCGCGTGATCCCGGGTTGATCGTGCACGATCGCGATGTCGCGCCCGACCAGTCGATTAAAAAGGGCGGACTTACCGACGTTAGGCCGGCCGACGATCGCGACCTGGCGGCTGCTTGCTGTTGCCATTGCCTAACGTTTCTCCTGAGCGCCGCTCGCGTTCGCGTGCCCCTGCGCGCCAAGCTGACGAAAGCCGTCCATCACATAGGTGACACCCGAGACAAAAGTGAAAAAGCCGGCCGCCGCCACGACGTAGATGAGCGGGATAAACATGAGTTGCAACATCACCCAGGCGATCGCCGCCATTTGCAGGAAGGTCGCGACCTTTCCCGTCCAGGCGGGACGCACGTGCACCTTCCCGTTAAGAAGATGCAGAACGGCGCTCCCGATCAGGATGACCGCGTCGCGGCTGATCACCAACACCGGGAACCAGGTCGGAAATTGTCCATACTGCGGATCGACATCGCTCCAGTTGCTGATGCTCAGCGTAATGATCGCGCTCAGCAGCAGGCCCTTGTCCGCGATCGGATCGAGGATGACGCCGAGCGCGCTTTTCTGATTATAACGCCGCGCAATGTAGCCATCGAGTCCATCGCTCGCCGCCGCCACGAGGAAGATGACGATCGCGGCATAACGGAGCTGCTCCTCCGGCGCCCCGCGCTTGATGCTCTCGCCATAATAGATCGCCATCAGGACGAACGCCGGGATCATCAGGATGCGGACGAGGGTAATCTTGTTGGCTGTAGTCATGGCGGGACTTGAATATGCGCGCTGCCCGGCAAAAACAAAACGCGCGCCACCTCCCTCGGGCAGGGCGGGGCGCGCGCGGCAATTTCCTGGCCTAACGCCTAACGATTACGTCTCCAGCGCGACCGGGGCACTTTTCTCCGCCGGCTGGTGCATTCCCGCGTGTTTTCCTTCCGCGAATTCCTCAATCATCTTCTTGTTGAAGGCCGGGATGTCGTCGGGATTGCGGCTGGAGACGAGTCCGTTGTCCACCACCACCTCTTCGTCGACCCAGTTGGCACCGGCGTTCTTCATGTCGACCTTGAGCGCCGGCCACGAAGTCATGGTGCGGCCGCGCACCAAGTCGGCGTTGATCAACACCTGCGGGCCGTGGCAAATGACCGCCACCGGTTTCCCGGCGTCGAAGAAACCGCGCACAAACTCGAGCGCGCTTTCTTCCTGCCGCATCGCGTCGGGGTTCAATAGGCCACCCGGCATCAGGAGCGCGTCAAAGTCCTCGGCCTGCGCCGAGTCGAGCGTGAGATCGACGTCGAACTTGTCGCCCTTCTCATCGTGATTCATCCCCTGCACCTGGCCGGACTTGATCGACACAATCTTGGTATCCGCACCGGCCTCCTTCAGCGCCTCGCGCGGCTTGGTCATCTCCACTTGCTCGAAGCCATTGGCGACGAGGACCGCCACTTTTTTTCCATCCAGTTTTTTATTCATAAATTTGCTCGGTTAAATATTTGCGGGTTTCAGGAATCGAAAGGCCCTGTCTGGGTATTTCGCTCGCGAGGGCTTTGATGGATGTAAAACCGACGTCGTGTTGCGAAAGCCTTTCTCAGGGCTTCGCTGCTGCAAATGCTCGTTCGACAGCCCGCAAAGCGAACGCGAATTCCTTCTCATAAGTCAACGCGAGCGCGAGTTCGCGACCGCGCCGAGCGATCTCCTCGGCCAACTGGGCATGCTCGCGGTAATAAGCGACGACCTCCACCAGGTCACTCAAATCCCCGCGCACCGGCACGAAGTTTACTCCCGGCACAAGCCGGTCGTAATACCACTGCACACAGTGATCGGGCGACTGCACCTTCAGCACCAGCCCGCCTGAAAGCAGCTTCAGGAAAAGTCCGGCGTAGGAAGAGGCGTGGCCATCGATGTCGATGTGGAAGCGAGAACTGCTCAAATTCTTCCACGGCACCTTGTTCTTCACCAATTGACGGCTGCGCAATTCTTCAGCATCCGCGTCGGAGATGTGGAAGAGCTCGACCAATCCGATATCGCCCCACTCTTCGTCCATCTTCTGCGCCAGCAGGCACAGCCGAGCGCGCGGCATTTCCAGGATCGGGTGATGCTTTTGCCCGACCGAACTTCCCCGCCAAAAGACGCGCGGCGATCGCTCCTCCCACGCCGGCTGATTGCGGGCAAAATACTCCCGCGCTTCGTGGTAGCCACGCGATTGGAGAAAAGAAAAATCCGGCAGCAGGATATGCCCGGGGTCATTCCCGCAAAAAGCCAGGCCCGGCTCCGCCCCGAGGTCGTTGAAGCTGATCATCGTCCAGCCATCGCGCAGGCTGGTTCGTTGGGCGGCGAGGAAGAGATCGAAGAGCGAGAGCGAGCGTTCCACCACCACTTCGAGCAACTGCCCGGGCTGAAAAATGGGAAAGATAAAGTCCGATCCGCGCTCCCTCTCGAGCGACCAGCAGCAGCTCATCGGGTGAGGCACCTTGATTGAGTCAAAAGTGACCGAAACAGCCGCGCCCGCCGGAAGATACAAGGCCAAAGCCCGCTCCACCGCCGTCCCGTCCCGCGCGCAAAAGTTCTGGTAGATCGAACGCCGAAAATCCGCATCGAGAAGACGATCGAGGATTGGCGCCGGCCGGCGACGCAACCCTCGCAGAAGTCGAGTTAGCACCAATTAGCCGTTACTATTTCTCCTGCCACATGCAAGGTCGTGACTCGGGCCGTCTCTCAGACTGGGACATGCCTGCGGTTTACGAAAGACGGCCCGTGCGGCAGGTCATTAGGCAAAAAGAGCTTCCAGCTCGGCCTGGTGCTCGCGCACGAGCTGCTCGTAGCCCTGACGGCTGTGATCGCCGACATCCGGCGTGAGGTGAGTCGTGATCTGGAAGAAGTCCGCAAACCCTTCGAAGGTGCGAGCGAGGAAGTTACTCCACTCACGGCTCTCGCGTCGCGGCTTTCCGTTGCTGTCGAAGTGGATCATTTGGCCAAGGTCGGCGTAGTTCCACCCGCGAAAAGGAACGCGCGGGACGAGGTCTTCGCGGTTAATGAAGCGAAAGGTCTTGGCCGCAAGAAGACGGTCGTAAGCGCCGCAAAAGTTATGCAGTCCGATCCGCGGCTGGCCAAAGGTATAGACGCCGCCAATCGGCCGGATGATGCCGCCCGGCAGCATGGAAAAGACTCCACCGGCGAGCGCGGCGAGCGCCCCGCCGAGGCTGTGCCCGGTAATCCAAAGAGTCTTTTGCGGTCTGGTGGACAGGCCGTCGATCATTGCGACTGGGGTCGCGACCGGTGGCAGGACGAAGTTCATCGCCTCAACGATTTTGTCCCAGGAATGGCGGAGGGCGAAGGCGAAGCCGGCGTGCACTTCGCCGATGTCGGGCGCGCCGCGGAAGAACCAGGCGAAGCGGCCCGGGGTGGAATGCAGATCGGTCATCCAGTTCTTGAGATCCTTCGTCCCGCAAAAGGCAATCGCGGCGAAGTCGTCGCACCCGACGATGAGCGCGGAGGTGTTTTCCAGGGGTTGCTCCAGGTTCACCCATCGGAAGTCAGTGAAGCCCATCGCGTCGGTAAGCGGGTGGGCCTCCGCCTCCGTGCCATAGGCGGCGTTACAGAGGCGGGCCAGGAGAAGCGCGTTCCGTGCGCTAAAGCGGGTGGCATTGTGGTCGAAGTCTTGCATGGTCGTTTCCTCGTTAGGCTAAAGTGTGGAGCGGCGGGAAATCGCAGCGCTCAGGCAAACGGGATCGCAAAGGAGAGGCGACTTCGAGCGTCCTCGTTGTAATCCGGGGCGCTTTCGCCGGGCAAGATTTATTCTGCAACGCGAGCCGCGGCCAAAAGCGGTTGCCGCGACGCGCCGCCCGCGCGTAAGGTGCGACCGCAGCCGCCGATGTGGCGAAATGGCAGACGCAACGGACTTAAAATCCGTTGGGCTTAACGGCCC
>DASXYO010000102.1:0-12345 GCA_036502465.1 Chthoniobacterales bacterium | reverse complement strand
ACCGGCGACGTCCACACCAACGGCAGCCTCTATACCGGCCATAATACCCTCACCCTTTCCGGTAAAACCACTTACACGGACACCTGGTCGATCGGTTTCATGCCCGGCGATAGCACCCATCCCGAGACACCCACCAGCCCTCATTGGGCCACCGGCCTCCCGCCCGCCACCCAGCAGGAACAGCAACCCTATGGCGTGCATCTCGACGACTACCACGCTCTCATCGATTACACGACGACCACCACCGCGCTTGACCCCTACCGGTTCCAGACCCAGGCCGGCCTCGTCGTCACCGTCGACGCTTCGAATAAGGTCAAGATTTACAAGAAAGGCGGGGGAGACATCACGAACGCAACCAGCGGCGCCGACGGCAACGCCGCCGTCGCGATCAAGGCGGCCATAACGACGAACGGAACCATCACCGATAACCGCGAAGGCGCCACCACCGGCAACGGCACCGTCCGCGTCGCCACCTTCGACGTCGGCGCCTTTACGAATAAGGTGAATGGCGGCAGCTTGGGGAACAACTGGAACGGCATCGTTTACATCACCGACCTGAGCGCCGATCCCAACGGCGTCACCGCTAAGCGCGCCATCCGGCTCAAGAACGGCGGCACCCTTCCCGATGGCGGCCTCACCGTCGCCAGCGCCAATCCCGTTTACGTGCAGGGCGACTTCAACACCGGCACCATCGCCCCCCTCACTCCGGGCGGCGTCCCCGTGCTCCAGCCCGCTTCCAACCTTGGCGTCACCACTTCGCCCACCGTCCTCGGCTACACTCGGCAGCCCGCCGCCATCGTCGCCGACGCCGTCAACATCCTCTCCAATTCCTGGATCGATTCCAAATCCGGCACCAAACCCACCGCCGCGCCCACCACCATCAACGCCGCCATCGTCTCCGGCAATGTTCCGACCGGTGGAGGCTACTACAGCGGCGGCGTGGAGAATTTCCCCCGATTCCTCGAGAACTGGGGCGGCAAAGCCTTTACCTACTACGGCTCCATGATCCAGCTTTACCAAAGCCAGCAGGCCATCGGCCGCTGGGGCTCCGCTAACGTTTACGACGCGCCCACCCGCGCCTGGTATTTCGACACCAATTTCGTCGCCAGCCCGCCGCCCGGCCTCCTCGCCTCCTTCAACTACAATCGCTCGCGCTGGTACACCGAGTAGCGGCTCGTAAATCAGTCGCGCGAGAAGGAGTACCAGTGGTCCTCCAGCTGCACCTTCCACCCGCGCTCAGCCGCAAACTTCTGCACCCGCTGCAGATTTTTTGAGTTAGCCGGATCTTTCGAACACCCCGGCCCGCAGATCAGATCGAGCCGCTCATCCATCAGGAAATAGAAACCCCTTTCCAGGATGGCCACTTCCATCACCCGCACCAACTCATCGAAGTCCATTTGCGCGGCCCATCCTGCAAATTATTGCGCGAAGCACAATAGAAATCGCACCGGCGACGCCCGGCCGCGGGTAAACGAGACGCATCCTCACCGCACGCGGAGTGGGAAGCCTACCGAGGCTGGATTTTTTTTCTCCGAATCCCGGCCCCAAATCCTGCTTCAAGCGTCCAATAAACGTTCGGGTCCTCAGTAAAGGGATACCCGTAATCCTTATCGAAAAGTTGGGCGGCAATCACCCCGGCTTCGGCGTTGGTGAGCCGCTTGCCGGAGGGCAACGGATAACGATTAAGAACTTGGTCTCCTGTCCCAATGCGTTTACGAAACACGACTTGCACTTTGGCCAGGCCTTATAATCTGGCGCTATTGCGTTCAACGTGCCCTTTGATCGTGCCGTTTAGGTAGTAGGCGGCGGCGTCGTTTTGGTCCGGCGGAAATAATTTCTCATCCCTTCATCCAGGTCGTGGTCCACGTCTGGCACATCTCCTTCAATCAGAGCGCGGCGGATATTGAGACAGGCGGTAAAGGCATCGCTCAAACCCAGGAATATGCTGTCATTGAACTTGACCTTGATCGCCTTCACCCGCTCCTCGCGGATGTGCGCCGCGTCCACCCAGTCGAGATCCTTCTGCACGGACGTGATCGTAAAATCCGCCCGCAGTTTATCGAGATTCAGGCCCGCCATCGTGACCATTTTATCCATCCAATCGCCCGCGCCTTCCGGTGGTTTGGCCAGGCGCGCCTTGTCCTTCGGAGTGGCTGTGGGAATATCCTGCAGTAGTGTTTCCACCGCAGTTAACGCGTCATCGACCGACGTCCATTGAGCCGCCGTGAACTGCTTGTCTATCTTATTCTGGTTTGGTTTAGCCATGAGGCCGATTTGTATTCGAAAGCCTGGCCCGGGTGCAACCCCTTTTTTCATTTCGCCATTCCCCTCCAACTGAAGCCGATGAATTGAGCGGTCGGCGGCCAGGAGACGCTCCCGCCGTTCCACGGCTTGGTATCCCTCCTGGCGAGGCATCCGATCCTCCGGTTCGAGGCAACCGACCACCCGCTCCGCCCGTCATTTGCCTCCAGTCCGATGATCCATTGCCTTCGGCTTCCCGACCCCGCCGATGCCACGACCAATCCGAAGCCACCGCCGAAACCAACCGTTCCCTCGACTCCGTGGTTCCCCCGCCTCCCGCAGAGGCACCCGATCGTCGTCACCCAGCCAAAATCTGACCTCAGCATCATTTTTTTCCGGAATTCTGCGTTGTCAGCGGCCCGTGCGCAGGATAAAAAACATCCGCCATGGATGAGGTGAAATCCGGGAGCAAATCCCTCTACGATTACTCCGACAAAAGCATCGCCCACGCCGGCTACGCCGCTCTCGTCTACGCCGGCGTGATCCTCTTCGGCGCCCTCCTTGCGCTGATCCAATTTTTCATTTACCACACTTCGGGACGTGGCGGGCGCATCCACCAACAGTCTGCCGCCCAGCAGTACGTGCCGCACACCCCACTCACCGCCGGCCTCTCCGTCAGCAGCGCCGCCTTCATCGTGCTTCTGGCCGTTTTCATCTTCCGCCGGAGCCGGTTTGCCGTCGTGACCCTTCTCCTTTTCGTCATCGCCCTCCAGCTTTACACCTGGTTGGGAGTGCATTCCCTCGCCGGCAGCATCGCCAGCGTCGCCGTCATCGCCTTCCTCCTCCGCGGCGCGGTGCGGATATTCCAGGACCACGCCCAACACCGGTCCGAGTCTACTCACCCGGCCTAACGACCCGCCTGCTCCCCCCCGCGGCATGATTACGCCTTATGCGCCGTCTCTCCCGGTGATCCACTAAAATAGACCAAACTCTGTTTCTTATAATATCTGCCAGGTCTATGACACGAATACCCGCCAACTTGCCAGTGATCGGTCCCGAAGCGCGGCTTTACGGCTATATCACCGGCGTCGGCATCGCGCCCAACCCCGACTCTCACGACGATCCGGTTCCTCAGCATCTCTATGCCATGTTTGAGTACAACGGCAAAAGCAGCGTGTGGGTCGTCCCGGACCACGAGCTTTTCGCGCAACTCGCGCGCCATCTCATCGACATGGCAGCTACGCGCAGTGAACACTGCGATGCGCGCCCTCCTTCGCTATCGCTCATCTTGTTCTCGTTAGGCCTTATCGTGCGATGTTCCCTAGAGGTGCCAAAGCATCCGTTAGCTGCGGAATCCTTCGCCGACTGATCGCGACATCCAAAGCTGGTAAGCCTTACGAGCGTGTCTTTGCGGATCACGGACCACGGACAACGGACCACGGTCAGCTGACAAGTTGTTCCGGGCAAAGGGGATCGAATGCGGGGCGGGGTTCGATTGAAATGACGTGAAGCTGTCTCTCCGACCTGATCCGCCGCAATGGCCCAAGCTGCTCGGCACGGCGGCGGCGAGCAGCCTCGTCACGCTCTTCCTGGCGCGGAATTTTTTTCCGTCGGAGAAAAAGATCCGGCACAAGATCAAGGCGAACTACGCGATCGGGGACGACGTTTTCGTGCGCACAATGGGTCACCTGCTCGGGCCGCCGTTGGTGGATGGAAACAAGATCACGCAGCTCGAGAACGGCGAACAGATTTTCCCGGCGATGCTGGCGGGGATTCGCTCAGCCCGGCGCACGATCACGATGGAGAATTTCCTTTGGAAGGAAGGCGAAATCTCAGATGCCTTCGCTGCCGCCTTGGCGGAACGGGCCCGGGCTGGGGTGAAGGTGCATTTCCTCCAGGACGCGCTCGGGTCGGATTCGGTGCATGGCCGTGCGATGCAGGTAATGAAGAAGGCCGGGGTGGCGGTGGAGATTTTTCGCTTCGTGCATTTCTCGCGGATCAATTACCGGACGCATCGCAAGATCCTGGTGATCGATGGCAACCTGGGATTCATCGGCGGGGTCGGGATTGCCGATGACTGGAAAGGCAACGGCCGGACGCACGGGCTGTGGCGCGATTCGCATTACCAGGTGGAAGGTCCGGTGGTGGCGCAACTCCAGCAGGCGTTCATGGATAACTGGATGGAGACGCGCGCGGAATTGCTGCACGACGATCCTTATTTCCCGAAACAGGAAAAGGCGGGCGATCAGATCTGCCAGATCTTCAAGAGCTCGGCGGGTGAGGGGAGCGACAGCGCGCGGCTCATGTTGCTGGTATCGATCGCCGCGGCGCGCGAGAGGATCCGAATTGCGAATGCTTATTTCATCCCGGGTAACCTGACCGTCCGAACGTTGGTCGATGCGCTGCGGCGGGGCGTGAAGGTGGACATCATCACGCCGGGGGCGGATATCGACGCGACGCTCGTGCGCGCAGTGGGCAAGACGCGCTGGAAACCGTTGCTCGAGGCGGGCGCGCGTTTCTATGAATACCAGCCGGCGCGCTTTCATTGTAAGTATCTGCTGGTGGATGACTGCTGGGCCTCGGTGGGCTCGGCGAATCTCGACAATCGCTCGATGTCGCTCAACGAGGAGGCAAACCTGAATGTGCTCGACAAGAATTTCGTGGCGAAGCACACGCGGGTCTTTGAGGACGACAAGGAGCATTCCCGCGAGGTGACGCTGGAGGACTGGCATAACCGCCCGCTGGAAGAGAAGATCAAGGGACGCGCGATGTCGATTTTCCGCTCGCAGATGTAACCGGCGCCGTTCTGCCTAACGATGAGTGAAACGGAATCCGGACCGAGGCTGCGGGTCGCGACTTATAACGTGCACGGCTGTGTTGGGACGGACGGAAAACGCTCGGAGGTAAGGATCGCGGAAGTCATCTCGGAGCTGGAGGTGGATGTCGTGGGATTGCAGGAGCTGGACTTCAGCCGGGAAAGATCGGCGGGCATCGACCAGGCGGGAGCAATCGCGGAAGAGTTGGGCTGGCACCGGCATTTCCAATCGGCCATGAGGCAGAGCGACGGGCATTATGGGCACGCGATCCTCAGCCGGTATCCGCTGAGTCTGCGGCGAGCGGAATGTCTCCCCGGCGTGGCGCCGTTTTTCTGCCGGGAACAGCGGGCCGCAGTCGGGATGGATGTGCAAATGGATTTCGGGCCGGTGCATGTGATCAACACGCATCTCGGTCTGGGCCGCCGCGAACGCCGGTTGCAGGCAGAGCTGCTGACGAGCGCGGAATGGCTGGCGTCGAGCAAGGGTGGCGGACCGCTTATTTTGCTCGGTGATTTTAACAGCCTTCCCGGTTCCTGGCCGCACCGAACGCTCAGCCGGCACCTGCGTGACGTTCGCCGGGCGATTCGTCCGGCGCGGGCGTTGCGCACTTTTCCGACGGCGTTTCCGGTCGTCGCGGTCGATCACATTTTCATCAATGACTCGCTCGAGGCGCTGGAGGTGGCTGTGCATCGGACGGCGCTTTCGCGAGTTGCATCCGACCATTATCCGCTCGTGGCCGATTTGAGGGTGAGTGGAACTGGAAAGATGAATCAGCCGTGACCTTTGCGCTTGCGGATCAAAACCGGCCCGGGATGGTAACGCGGCCGTGAAGGGACGACTCGATTGAAGGGACCATCGATGAGCTGGGGAATCGGGAAAGGCGCGACAATTGGATTCGCCCTGGCCATTCTTGCCCTGCTGGGGAGCGGCGGTCTTGGTTACCATAACATCCGGCGGATCGCGCGGAACGAAGGTCTGGTGGTCCATACGCATGAGGTCCTGGATGAACTGCGCGATACCTTAAAGGCGCTCGCGGAAGCGGAAGCTTACCAGCGGAGTTATCTCATCACTTCCGACCGGACTTATCTCGAACCGCACCGGGGCGCGGTCGCCTCCACCAGGGTGCACCTCGATCGAGTGAAGAAGTTGACGGTCGATAATCCAGCGCAGCAACAGCGCCTAACGAAACTGGAGCCGATGGTCGCGACCCGGCTGGCTTCCCTGCAAACCGGGATCGACACCCGCGACACCGAAGGCGTGGAAGGAGCGCGGCGCTACGTGCAGGCGGGCAAGGGGCGGCGCGAAATGAATTCGATCCGCGACGTAGTGGAGGAGATGGTCAAGACGGAGCTACATCTCCTTGCGGTGCGGGAAACGGAGTCAGCCGTGAGTTATCACACCGCGGTGGTGACGCAATGGATGACGACATTGCTGGGCCTGGGGTTGGTGGCGGCGGCTTACTTGCTCGCGAAGCGCGAACTGGATACCCGGCGTCGCGGGACCGAGGCGCTGGCCCGGGCTAACGATGAGCTGGAAGGCCGAGTCCTGGCGCGGACGGCTGACCTGGGCGAAGCCAACGAGTCGCTGCAGCGGAGTAATCGCGAGCTGGAACAATTTGCCTCGGTCGCGTCGCATGATTTGCAGGAACCTTTGCGCAAGATCCAGGCGTTTGGCGATCGCCTGCAGACGCGGTGTGCAGAGGAGCTCGGCGAACAGGGCCGCGATTACCTAACGAGGATGCTCGCCTCGGCCACGCGCATGCGCAGCCTGATCGACGCGCTCCTCAGTTTCTCGCGCGTAACGACCAAAGCGCAGCCGTTTACGCCAGTCGATCTGGCGACGACGGCTGACGAGGTCGTGTCGGACTTGGAGGATCGCATCCAGTGGATGGGCGGGCGAGTGGAAGTGGGCGCGCTGCCATCGGTGGAAGCGGACCCGTTACAAATGCGCCAGCTCCTTCAAAACCTGATCGGGAACGGCCTGAAGTTTGCCCGGCCGGGCACTCCGCCGGTCGTAAAAGTGGTGAGCCGGCTCCTGGAGCACACTGAGGGAAATGGCTCGGTCCCGCGTTGCGAAATCAGCGTGCGCGACAACGGAATTGGATTTGAGGAGGTCTATCTCGATCGCATTTTCGAGTTGTTCCAAAGGCTGCACGGACGGCAGGAATATGAGGGGACAGGGATGGGACTGGCTATTTGCCGGAAAATAGTGGAAAGGCATGGGGGAAGCATTACGGCCCAGAGCAGCCCGGGCAGGGGCGCCAATTTTCTGGTGACTTTGCCGCTGCGGCAGATTTGAAGGGAACTGAAGAATGGAAATCGCAGGCAAACCAATCACCATCCTGATGGCGGACGACGACGCGGACGATCGTTTAATGACGAAGGAAGCATTCGAGGAGAGCAAACTCGTGAACGATCTGCGCTTCGTCGAAGACGGGGTGGAGCTGCTCGATTACCTGAAACGCCGCGGGAAGTATTCCGATCCTGCGAACTCGCCGCGCCCCGGTCTTATCCTGCTCGACTTGAACATGCCGAAGAAGGACGGCCGCGAAGCGCTGCGGGAGATCAAGGCCGATCCCAAGCTGAAGAGCATTCGCATCGTCATCCTCACCACCTCGAAGGCGGAGGAGGATATCTATCGCACCTATGACCTTTCGGCTGCGTCTTACATCACCAAGCCCGTTACGTTCGCCGCCATGGCGGAAGTGGTGAAGGTCCTCGGCAAATACTGGCTCGAGATCGTCGCGCTCCCGGGTGAAGAGAGTGACGCTAACGGGGGCGGAAATGGATAAGAGCCCGTTGCGGGTTCTTCTCATCGAAGACGACCCGGACGATTATGTGCTGACGCGGGAGTTGCTGGAGGAAATTCCGGGCAACAAGATCGCGCTCGATTGGGCGAAGAATTCCGATGAGGGCATGGCCGCCCTCGAACGCTGCGAGCACGACGCGTTTCTCCTCGATTACCGGCTGGGCAAGGAAGATGGCCTGGCTCTTTTGCGGAAGGCTTTTCTCCATGGCTGCCGCGCGCCGGTTATCCTCCTCACCGGCGAAGGCGACCGCGATCTCGCTCTCCAGGCGCTCGAAGCGGGCGCGGCCGATTATTTGGTGAAAGGCGAGATCGATGCCGCGGCCCTCGAGCGGTCCATTCGCTATTCGCTCCAGACAAAAAGATACGCCCTCGAGCTGCAGGAAAAGGTCGCGGAACGGACCGCGGAACTGGAGGAAGCAAACGCGGCATTGCGCGAGAGCGAGAAGCAAATTCGCGCCCTTTTTGAAACGGCCGAGTCGGCCCGCGTAAGCGCGGAGGCCGCCAAAGGCCGGGCGGAAGCAGCGACTCGCGCGAAGGATGATTTCCTGGCTGCGCTTTCCCACGAATTACGCACGCCGCTCAATCCCGCTCTCCTCCTCGCTACTTCGCTGGCCGGCGACGAGACTCTTCCCCCGCAGGTGCGGAGCGACATCGACGTCATCGCGAAAGGAATCGCTCTTCAAGCCCAGCTCGTGGATGACCTGCTCGACATCACGCGGATCACCGGCGGGAAGCTGCGGCTCGATCTTCGCCCGATCGACGCGCACGCGGCCTTGCGTCACGCGCTCAATATTCTCCAGGCCGACATCCGGGAGCGCGAAATCAATTGCACGCTCGACCTGGCCGCCGGCAGGCAGACCATCAAGGCGGATGCGGTGCGTTTGCAGCAGATCTTTTGGAACGTGCTCAAGAACGCGGTCAAGTTCACTCCACGCGGTGGATCGATCATTGTTCGAACCGGCAATCCGCCGGAAAATCCGGATACACTGGCAGTGGAAGTGATCGATAGCGGCGTCGGCATTACTGCCGAGATGATCGCGCGGGTCTTCGACGCGTTCATCCAGGAGGATGACAATCGCGGGCATCGTTTTGGTGGGATCGGCCTGGGGCTGGCGATTACGCAACGCCTCGTTGAATTGCAACACGGGCGCATCACTGCGGAGAGCGCGGGCAAGGGAAAAGGCGCGACGTTTCGAATCGAAATGCCGCTGGATAAAAGCGAACCGGAGAGACGGCCAGCTGTCAACGACGCGTCACCGGCCGCGGCACCACAAACGCCGCGGCGGATCCTGCTCGTCGAAGATCACGAACAGACTCGTTCAACTCTGGAGCGATTGCTGCAGCGGCGCGGTCATACCGTGGAAGGTGTCGCCACCATGTGCGCGGCGCGTGAGCGAGCGGCCACGGGCGAGTACGACCTGATCATTTCCGACCTCGGTTTACCCGATGGCGATGGCCACAAACTGATGGCCGAGTTGCATGATAACCACGGCCTGCCCGGCATCGCGCTAAGTGGTTACGGGATGGATCACGACATCGCGCGCAGCCGGGCCAACGGCTTCTTCGCGCACCTGACCAAGCCGGTCGACATCCGAGTGCTGGAATCGGCCATCGCCGCAGCTCCGCATCCGGTTTTGTCCGCCTAACGACTCGGTCGCGTCTGGATTTGTCGTCTAATTGTCAAAGTGCTGTCCGCCCGATTGCAGCCGCGCTGAAGCAGTCGTAAAAAAACCCGGACTCGAAAGCCACCAGAGGAAAAAACATGACGACCGAACAAGTAGCAAAAAAGCTGGTGGAACTTTGCCAGCGGGGCACGTTTGAAGAAGCGACCAAGACGCTCTACGCGCAGGACATCGTGAGCGTGGAACCGCGGCCGATGGGCGACATGCCGGCGGAGGCAGGGGTTTCGGGGCAGTCTGCGCCAAGACAAAATGGTGGATCGAGAATCACGAGATTCACAGCTCGCGCACGACTGGGCCGTTCGTCGCAGCCGCCCGAGTTTCTCTCGACGCATCCTTCGCATGGTCATCGCATCCAGCAGTTGCAGGGTTGGATGCCGGAGGCGCTGGCGGAGTATCAAAAGGCCACGCAGAGCTGAGGCGCGGCTAGCTATTCGTTAGGCGAGCGAAGGCCCGGATCGGGAACGTGCCGATGCCTTTCACTTTCACCGGCACGGCATAGAACCGCGCGCCGCGGTCGGGCAACGCCTCGAGTCCACGCAGGTGTTCCACGATCGGGATGCCCGCGGCGAGAAGTGTCGAGTGCACGGGCCGCTCTCCGGTATCGGTGCAATCGATGTTAAACGAATCGATCCCGACGAGCGTGGCGCAGCCCGCGACTAATTCGGCGGCGAGCCGTTCGGTCAGATACGGATGCCCTTCGAAATACTGATCGGTCCGCCAGTGCGCATCCCAGCCAGTGTGAAAGAGAACCGCTTTTCCGCCGACCTCCGTGAAGGATCCAATGCTATCGATCGCCCGCTCGCCGCGATTCGCCGCGCGCACCACCACGCAATCGAGATTGGCCAGGCTTTCCAACTTCAACTCGGACAGATCGCATCCATCCGCATAACGATGAAAAGGGCTGTCGATGTAGGTGCCGGTATTGGCCACCATCTCGATTTTCCCGATCTGAAATTCCGTTCCCGGTGCGTAACGAGCGCGCGACGCCTCGCGGCTGAGATAATCGCAGATGATCGGCGCGGGCAGCCCTTTGTAGGTGATCATGCCGTCCTCGACGCAATGGCTTAGATCGATCAGTTCGCTCGGGCGCGCGGTTTCCGTTTCCTTCATGTACTGGTCTTCTGCCGGAAGATTGCGCCGGCTTCGCCGAAGCGAAAACGATTTTGCTGCATCACGGCGCGATTTAGTGCAGAATACCCGCCGTTACCAATGAAAACCAAATTCCTCGTCTGCGCGCTCCTGCTTTCCACCTGCCTAACGAGCTGGGCCTGGTTCCCGCCGGCCATCACGCGGGCGAAGCTGGCCCAGATTCGGGCCGGCCAAACGACCGAGGCCGACCTCGTGCATCTCTTCGGCACCCCGACCACGCGCACGACTGATCTCGCGCATTACATCACGATCGACTGGTTTCGCTCCGTGCCGGCGCCGCCTCAATCCTACATCCCGTTGATTGGCTCCTTCCTCGGGGGCATGCACATCGACGCCCAGGAGCTCAGCGTCGTCCTGACTTCCGGCGGACGAGTTGTCCGCTACGAGTTCCACAGTTCGCTCGATCCGTCGCACGCCGGTCAGGTCACGACCACGACCGTGCAGCACACGGCCTTCGCTAAGTAGCGCCGCCGCTACGACGACGGGTCAGCTGAAACCGACTCAGCGCCCTTCGCGGCCACGTTGCGCCGCGAGGCTGCTTCCTTCAAGGCTTCCTCCAGGCGCGCGCGGGTGATCGGCTTTTGCAGCACGGCCTGCGCTCCGGAAAATTCCGGCGTCAATTCCGAGCGTTCGCTCAAGCCCGAGAGAAAAAGGACGCATCCCTGCGGGTCGTCGCTCAAGATATTGCGACACGCGGTCAGGCCATTGAGGCGGGCCATCGCGAAATCCATCAGGACCACATCCGGTTTCTGCTGGCGATAGGCGCGGATCGCGTCGAGGCCCGAGTGGACCACGCCGACAACCTCGTGGCCGCAGGTGCGCACGAGATCGGCCAGCACGGTGGAAAAGCTCTTCTCATCATCAGCGATCAGGACGCGCACAAAACAAAAAAGCAGAAGATTCCGTGCCTGCGCGGAAAATTTTTGGGAGCCTTCCTTTTGCCGACTTCGGCGGTTGGAATTTCCGGCGAAGGGGGCAGCGAAACGCCGTCTGATTACCCAACGGAAATTTCCTTTTGAGCCAATGACCCCCGTTTTCTGCTGCGTGGACCAGTTAATGCTGATAAAGCGGTAGAATTCGAGCGCCGCTTCTCTCTCCGCGCCGCGAATTGCTGAAGTTCGATCGTTCCGGTCTGGGATACAAAGACCGCGGTGAGGTCGCCTTTCCTTCGTGTCCTTTGCAGACCGGCTCGGATGTCTGCCCCGATCCTTCCACGCCCTGGGCGTTTGCCGGTCAGGGGGTGGCGGATCTTTTCGAGGGGAAAAATGCGGAAGCATTGGCGGCGGCGCAGAAAGAAACCTCTGAGTTTGCCCGCGGCGTAGTCTCGGCTGTTGCCCTTTGGAATCTTGAGCGCAAACCAGAGTCGGACGTCGCGCTCGCGACTCTACTCAAAGACGACGCCGATGTGAGCGCCTTCCAGATCGCGGAGGTTTACAGCGGCCGCGGCGACAAGGACCAGGCGTTCGCCTGGCTGGACCGGGCGCGCCCCAGCAAGACGCCGGACTTGCTTATTTTCCCAATGACCCGCTGCTCGACCCGCTCCGTTCCGATCCGCGTTGGGCGACCTTCCAGCGCTCGATGGGCTTGGCCGACGATCAACTAAAATGAGTGCTCCGGACGAAAAGCCCGACGATCGAGGGCGACCGCAC
>DASXYO010000101.1:0-8405 GCA_036502465.1 Chthoniobacterales bacterium | reverse complement strand
ACCTGCATCTGGTCGAGGATTTTCTTGAGCTGCTCCTGTCGGTCGGGATAAAGCGCGGCTGCGGCGATGAAGCGCAGCTTGTCGTTGTAAATCTGCCGGTTGTTATGCTGGCTGATCAACTGATCGAGATCGACGAGCGCTTTTTGTTGCACGTCGGCTTGTGAAAAAATGAGGCCGGAAACTTCCGCCAACGCCGGATTGCGCGGCCAGATCTCGGTCGCTTCCTTGAGCTCGGATTCGAGGGTCGCTCGGTCGCCGCTGACGGCCGCGTTGCGCGCCTTGGCCAGGTGCATCGCGCTCACGGTGCGCGCGGTTTCGATCGCGGCGAGCGGCTTCGAGTCGTCGAAATCCTTCGCGATTTTGTCCAGCTCTTTGACCAGCTTTTCCGCCAGTTGGTAGTCCTTCACCTCGATCGCAGAAATGAGCTGGTAATTCTTCTGCGAGAATTCCAGGACCCGGCGTTTCTCGTCCCGCGGCAGGGTGCGCACTTCGGGCATGAATTCGCCGACGCTGAACGCTTCCGCCAATCGCTTGGAGGCGCTTTGCAGCTCGTTTTTTTGCAGGAGGAACCGGAACGCCTGGATGCTTTCGTTGACGTCGCGGATCGCTTCATGCGCGAGGGAATCGAGTGTGCCGACGGTCGGCGGCAGGCCGCTGCTTTTTTCAAAGAGATCTTTTGTGTCCTTCCCGACTTCGAGTTTGCTTTCGCCGGTGCTGAAAACGTCGCGATAGAAACGCGTCCCGATCAGGACGTGCTGAAATCGGCGTTGCAAGAAGAGCTGCACGAAGAGTGCCTGGAACTCGATTTTTGCCTCGAGCGTGGTCAGTTCTTTTTTCGCCTGGTTGGCTTTGATGGTGGCGAGAATTTCAGCCAGCCGCGTCGTGTAGGGCTGCATCGCGAGGTCGCGCGCTTGTTGCTGGCCTTTCGCCCACTGTTCCGTGGCGTCTTTGTCCTTCGAGGAAGGGGCGCCTTCGAGCTTGTTCTGTTGCGCCGCGACCTGCGCGTTCCACTCGTTATTCTTCCGCTCCTGTTCGAGCGCGAGATTGGCCTGGGCCAAACGCTGGCTCGAATCCTGGGCGCGCCAGACGCTGTAAACCGCGTCGGCCAAGGCATCGCAGAGATGGGCGTCCATCTCGTAGTTCGCGGCACGTTTCAGCAAGCGAAAAGCCTGGTCGACCGATTCGGCCGACGCCTGACCCGGGCCGAGCTTGCTGAGGATCGTGCTGAGAATCGTTTGGTAGGCTTGCGACTCCGCGCTCGTGTCGGCCGGGGAGTTCAGATATTTCTCGAAACGCGCCTCGAAGAGCCGGTTGTTGTTCAGATTCCAACTGTGTCCATCCCAGGTCACGATCTCATTCGACGGATCGAAAATCGGCACATCACCGCCAAGAAATTTCGGCGCCGGCGAAGAAGCTCCGGCCGGTTTGGCGGCGGGCGCAGGTTGCGGCGCGGGCGCGGCTTGCGACGGGGCGCTATCGGGCACTTGTGCGCGCAACGTTGCGCCGCAGGCGAGGAGGGAAAGAAAAACCGCGAACCGCCTCATACTTTGCGGATGTCCCGGACGCGCAGGATGCCTTTGTCGCCCACCTCGATTTTGAAAAAATAATGTTGTCCCTTCTGGATGTTCAGGCTGTTGAACTCCGCCGGAATAAGAAGCGCGAGAATGTCGTCGCGTTCGTTCACATCGACTGAATAAAGGCGTCCTTCGCTTGGCGCCCAGGCGAGCTGCGCGGCGACGGTCGCGTTCAGTTTATAAACATTGCCGCGCAGGCTGTCGGCACTCTTGAGATAAGTCGGCACATCGAGCGCGGTGAGCGTGCGGTAAGGATCGCTGACATTCTTGAAAAGCGCCCAGCCGCCGACAATAGCCGCGATGACGAGGAGAACGACTCCACCGAGCCACCACGGATTAACGGAAGAACTTGCCCGGCGAACCACGTGCGCAGAGTAGCGGCCCGCATTTTTTTTGCAATCCTCGCCGCGAACCGCTCATTCCCAGCGACTGTTCTTCGTGCCGAGATACGCGACCACGATTCCGCCCGCGACGTGCATCAGGAGCACCCAGGCGCAGAGCTCAAACGCCACGAGTTCGGTCGCGCTCATGCTCTGGACGAAATCGTAGAAGCGCGTCTCGCGCATCGTTTGCCAATAACCGGACCAGCCCCAGTAGGCGGCGATGAAGGGCCGGGTCGCGAGCCCCAGAACGTGCGGCAGAGCGAGGACCGCGCCGGAAAGCGGCAGTTGCAGCCCGACCAGATAAACGGAAAGAAGCGACGCGTTTTCCGCGGAGCGGCTCAGGCTCGAGATAGCGAGGCAGACAAAGGTCATCGCCGCGTTCGTTAGGCAAAGAATCACGATTTGCGCGAGCAGATCGCCGGGGAAACGGCAAATCATGCTCACGAAAAATCCCATCCAGGCCGATTGCGCGACGATCAGCACGCTGAGAAACGCGACCTTGCTCGCGATGTAACTGGCCGGGCGGATGCCGGCGAATTTTTCCTTCTCGAAAATCGCGCGCTCACCGGCGATCTCGCGCGCGGCGTTGTTCGAGCCCATCAGGGTGAGCAGGATCACCTGGAACATGATGAGCCCGGAAACGAGGCTGCCGACCCGGTCCGAGCGGAGGGCGAACGCGGTCGTCTCGATCAGTTGCTGCAGGGCGTTCGAGGAGCTGCCGGCGAGGTTTTGAATCTGGGGCAACCCGCTCCAGGCGAAGATGACGACAAGCGAGGGAAACCCGAAAAGAAGAGCGAGCTGGAGGGCGATCTGGCCGCGGTTGCGCAGGAAAAGCAGCCAGCGCCGCCGGAGAAGAATCAAAAATTGGGCCAAAAAACCCGGCGTTTGAGCTTCGCTCGGCGTCTCCGAGGTTTCGTTAGGCGGGATGGTTTCGCGCGACGCGTAGTGGCCCGCCTGCGCCCTCCAAATCTCCTGCCATTCCTCGGCCGGCCGGGTGCTCAGGGTGGGGAAGAGCAACTCCGGATTATCGATCTGGAAATAATCGCCTAACGAAGTCGGCGCCGCCTGGTAAACCAGCCGTCCTTCGTAAAGCACGGTCACGGTATCGTGCAATTCGAGATGCCGCAGACTGTGGGTGACAGAAATGACGGTGCGCTGCTCGACCTTCGAGAGGTGATGCAGGAGATGCACGATTTCGCTTTCCGATTTCGGATCGAGCCCGCTCGTCACTTCGTCGCAGAGCAGAAAATGCGGCTCGCTTACCATTTCGAGGGCAAGGGCCAGACGCCGCTTTTGTCCGCCGGAGAGAATCGCGACGCGCCGATCCGCAATTTCCGCCAACCCGACCTCGGTCAGGAAATGAGTCGTACGCGCTTCCCGGTCCTCGGCGCTCAATCCGCCGACGCGCAGACTGAGCGCGGTCTCGATACTCTCCGCCACCGTGAGCAGATCGAACGCGATCCCAAATTGCGGGACGTAACCGATTTCGTTAGGCGCGAGATCGTGCCGGTCGAGATCGCGCCCGGCCCAGAAAACGCCGCCTTCGTTAGGCTGATGCACCCCCGCGATCGCTTTCAGAAGGGTGCTCTTGCCGCAGCCCGACGGGCCGACGATGGCGTGCAGTTGCCCCGGGGCAAAGTGGGCCGTGACCGCATCCAGCAGCCGGCTTTCGGTCGCCGCCCGGGTGGAGACGACGCTGACCTCGCGCAATTCGAGCATGACGGTTGGGATCGTGGCGTATCTGCGGTAGCTTGGCGAGGCGCTATGACAAAATTTCAGAGAGGCGCGGCCTGGACCGTTTTTCTGCTTTTCGTGCTGATCGTGGGGGCGGCTCTCTTCGCTCGCGTCGGCGCCGGTTGGTATCTCGGGAGCGAGCGTTTTCGTAGCCAGATCACTCGCGCCGTCGATCAGGAATTGAAGGCGAAAGGCACCTTTCAACCGCTCCATTACGCGGATGGCACTTTGTATTCCGACGGCTTCCTCGCGCAGGGAAAGGGCCACGCATTTTTCTCCGACCTGCGGGCTGACCAGATCCGCGCGGTGGTGAACTGGCGCGGTCTGCTCGACCGGCGCTGGGAAGTGGACGAGCTAAATATCCAGAACCTGGATGTTCGATTTGCGGATCATTCGGTGCCCGAAATCCCGCATTCTTCGGCGCCAGCCAAGCCGCACTCGCAGAAGATTAGCTCCTGGAAACTGGATCTGCGCAAAGCCGAGATCGAACAATCTTCCTGGCATTGGGGAAGCACGGCGGAGACGGCCGGCAGCCTAACGAAAAGCGGATTCACCCTGATGCCAGGCAACGGCTCCTGGCTGGTTGAGGCGAACAGCGGCACGCTCGCACAAACCGGCTGGCCGAGCCTGACGATTGAGTCGGCCAAGCTGCGCTACACGGGCGCCTCGCTTTTCGTGACGGAGAGCGCACTGCACGCGGGCGACGGCCGGATCAATGTCGACGGAGAAATCAATTTTGAGCGCGCCGCCGACCTGCAGGTGCGGCTCGATAAGGTGGATTGCGCGCCGCTTCTTCCGCCCGATTGGCGGGCTCGTCTGCACGGAAAAATCTCCGGCACCGTCACCGTGCACGCTCCGCTACCGGAAGGCGCCATGAAAACCTCGGGCGATCTCCAGCTCGTCGATGGCCAGTTGGAAGCGCTGCCGATTCTCGACCAGATCGCAACTTTCACCCGGACCGATCGATTTCGCCGGGTCGAGCTGACGCGCGGCTCGCTTAGTTTCAGCAACGAAGGCGAACAGACGGTCGTGAAAAATCTCGTTCTCGAATCGGAGGGCCTGCTCCGCGTCGAGGGCGGTTGCACGATTTCGAAGAACAAAAAAATCGACGGCGTTTTTCAGGTCGGCGTGACTTCGGCCAGTCTGCAATGGCTGCCTGGTTCGCAGGCGCGCGTTTTCACCGTGGCGCATGATGGATATTTTTGGACGCCGGTGCGGGTGACCGGCCGCATCGAACATCCGCACGAAGACCTCACGAAACGGCTGATCGCGGCCGCCGCGGGCGAGTTATTGCAAAACTCGCAGGGCACGCTGGAGGATGCGGCTAAGACGCTCCTCGATCTGATTCCTCACTGATCGGGCAGCTTGAAAGCCGCAGTCACGCCGGATTCAAAAGCGCCCTGCGCGCTGCTGAAAATTTGCTTCAGCTGATCTTCGTTTTCGACGCGGTATTCGATCGAGTGAGCGTGCGTCGTGGTCGGATAAGTTTTCACCACTCGTTCCCAGATATGCTCCGCGCCGACACGTTGCCCGGCCTCTTTCGTGAGGTCCGTGATGCGATCAATGGCTGATTGTCCGACTCCGATCGGCGACTTGGCGACCGTTGGTTCGATGTAATAAAAGCGCACCGCCATGTTGCCTAACGTGTCGACGTTGACTTCGTTCACCCGCGCCGCGCCATCGACGATGTATTCGTGGCTACTGACTGAAACGATGGAGCGGATGGCGACTTCGTAAGTGCCGCCGGGCAATTCACAGCGCCAATAAGGCGTGCGCGGAACCGGCGTCGGGCTCGGGCTGGGCGACGGCGTCTGGCCTTGCGCGGTCGCGGCCGCGACGAGGAATATGACTAGCCAACTTCTTCTCATGATCATCCCGGAAACCGGCGCACCATCCTGCCGATTCTGGCTCGAGCATCAAGTCGATTCGCGTCCGGAGCCGAGGTGACGGAATCGTTAGGCAAAGTCCGGAAGCGGAAAATCGGGGGAGCGCATGCGCCTCGCGTGCTGGCGATCGTGCCCTCGCGATCGCGAACTTTTTCTTCCTGCAATAATGCGCGTCGACCCGTGCCGGAAAAGTTCGTTTTGGCGAGGCGCCAAAACCCGCACGCGAGGCGCGTGCGCGGTCGTTCACGTGCCTTGAATCACGGCCTATTGACGGCCAGTTCCGCGCGATAAACCGTTCCGCCCTTCATCACGAACCCGACCCGGCCGAGCAAATTCACGTCCTGCAATGGATCGCCCGGGACCGCGATTAGATCGGCGAACTTTCCGGCTTCCACGCTCCCGACGCGATCGTTCCAGTTGATGATTGTGGCATTCAAACTGGTCGCGGCCACGATCCCGGCGGCGACCGGTTCGCCGAGGCTGTGGCGAACGGCGAACTCTTTCCAGTTTTCGCCATGCTCGATGACAGCGGCGTCGGTGCCGAAGCCAATCGGGATTTTGGCCGCGAGGGCACGCTTGAAGCCGGCATACATGATCGATTTCATTCTCCGGCTCCGCTCCTGTTCGGACTCTGGGATGTGATTTTTCGTAGCGTCTTCTTCGATCGCCTGAATGACCGACAACGTTGGCACGTAATAGGTCTTACCTTTCGATGCCTTGATCAGAGCGATCGCCTCGTCGTCGAGGTCCGATCCATGATCGACCGTCCGCACGCCTGCGCGAATCGCCGCCTTGATTCCCGCCGCGCCATGCGCGTGCGCCGCGACTTGTCCGCCCCAACGAGTCGCTTCATCGACCGCCGCCTTGATTTCGGCATCGGAATATTGCTGGCGGCCCGGCTCAATTCCCTTCGAGAGCACCGCGCCGGTCGCCATGATCTTGATGAAGTCCGCGCCGTTCTTAAAATTCGTCCGGACCGCTTTGACGATTTCCTCCGGACCGTCGGCCAGGTTTTTCACCAACGGCACATCGACGTAGATCGAAAACTGGCGCGCATCGCCTGCGCCGCCGGTGGAGGAAACATAATTTCCCGCAACCAGCATGCGCGGCCCCGGGACAGCTCCGTCGTTGATCGCGTTGCGGAGATCGACGTCGACGAACGGCCAGGTCGGCCCCATGTCGCGGCAGGTGGTGAAGCCGGCGCGCAACGTGACGAGCGCGTTGCGCGCGCCCCAAAGAGCGTCGTGGCCGGGCGTGGTTTTAACCAGTGCATCTTCCCAATGAATCTCGCGTTGTCCGGTGAGATGGGTGTGCAGATCGATTAATCCCGGGAGCAAAGTCGCGTCGCCCAGATCGATTACCGTCGCACCCTCTGGAACTGCGAGATTGGTTCCGACCTCGGCAATTTTTTCGCCCTCGACCCGAACCATCGCTGGCGCGATCGCCGCGCCGCCGCGGCCATTGAGGAGGTGCCCGGCCTTGATAATGACGACCTTGCCTTCGTTTGGCGGCAGCTCGGCGCCAGGCGCGGCCCCAGCCATTCCGGCGAGCAATCCAAGCAGACCTCCAAGGAACGACAATTGATTCGTCATGCGGCGCAGGTTAGCTCCCACGAGAGCAGAAGGCCAAGCAGCAAACGGCGGAAAAAACACAATACCTCTTCCAGCGCAGGCCGGCGTCTGGTCTACTGTCGGGATGATGAAGTTGGTCCTCCTCGGATGCTTCCTGGTGGCTGCGACGCTGCCGGCCCGCGCCAACATTTGGGATAGCAAAGAGCAGCTCGAAAAGCGCTGGGGCAAGCCAATTGAAATCACCGGTTATCCGGATGAAAGGACTTATACTTATCAGACCGGCTCTTACAAGGTTCGCGTCCGTTTTCTCGACGGCTTTTGCCAGTCTGAAAGCTACCGGCATCTGGGTGCCGCTGGCAGACAACCGTCTCTCAGTTCCGCCGAAATTGAGTCGTTACTCCAGAGCAATTCATTTGGTCAGGAGTGGGAGCGCGCGGAGGAAAAGTACTGGCTGCCCGATAGGTCCGTCAGGGCCTACGTGGATTTTGAAAACTTTTACCTAACGACATCGCAGTATAGCGATTTTTCTTTTTACGCTTCCCTCCATCCTCGCACGGGAGAGGAATTGACCTTTTCCGGCCGGGTCAAGTTTCGTCAGGTAGAGGAGAGTCAGTGGTTGGTCTTAAAGGATCACGACCATGTGCTCGAGATTCCGTGGGCGGTGCCTGGTTATCCGGTTCCCGCAAAAGTTAAGTCCGGACACACCTATCGTATCACTCTCCTGGATAAACATGATTTCGAAGGCAGGATCGCCTGCCTGAGTGATCGAGAACACAAGGATTGGAGTGATGCCGTTTACGATTCCAAATCCTGCGTGCTCACGCGGATCGAGGATCGAATCGGTACACTCTTTGACCGGTCGGTCTGCGAGGTTCATCGCCTCAAGATGATCAAGATCGAGGCCGAGATAAGCTACGGGCTGGGACCGTCGGATGAGTTGCTGAGGTTTTATCCACACTATCGGACCTATATCGAAGGGGGCTGCGTCGATTGGGGACAGAAGACCGGTGAATTATTCGTTTGTCCCCTTTGCGTGGCTGCGTGCGCGGTCCACAAGTTCACTCACCCCAAGCACACCAAATAAAGCCTCGGCCTGACGCTCGCTCGACTTCGCTCGAGATGACGGCATTTTGCCGGAATGGACGAAACGAAGACTTTGACCCGGGACCAGATCCCGGAAACCGACAAATGGGATCTCTCTCACCTTTTTGCGAGCGCGGACAAATGGAGTGAAGATTTTGCCTGGATCCAGGCGAA
>DASXYO010000100.1:0-6398 GCA_036502465.1 Chthoniobacterales bacterium | reverse complement strand
CTGCGAATTTCGCGCACCGTGACGGTCGGTTCGTCGAGCTCCAGGTAAACGATGTCGTGGTTGCTATCGACCTTGTAACGCAGCCCCGGCACCGCCTCGAGCTGATGATCGAGTTCCAGAATCTTGTTCAAATCGCGCACTCCGGCCGCGTAAACTTCCAGTTCGATCATGATAACGAGCGTCAGTCTACCCAGCTTGCGCAGGCGATGCAAAACTGAAATCGCGCCTAAAAGTGAGATCGGCTGCGGATTGCAGGAGACGGCAAGCTGCGATAGATGATGCCATCCATTTCGCCTGATGAAATTTCAGCCGCTCAAAGCGCTCCTCGTGAGTCTCCTCGTCCTCGCCGGCTGCCAGACGATGCCGGAAGGCATTCACCAGGCGCGGCTGGCGATGTTCCAGCGCATCCAGCAAGAGCCGCCCGGCGATTACTACATCGGGCGGCGTTACTACAAACGGGACTACAAAATCTGGGGCTACGTGCGGCGACCCGGCCAGCCCTGGACGACGGCGCAGCTGGTCATGCTGAACGAAAACCAGAAGCTCGCGCCCGACCGCGAGCAGATTAATTTCGGCTTCGACAACGGCTACGAATACAAGCTCTACGGATATTTCAGCGGCGACAAAGTCTACGAACCGGCGAGCAACGGCGTCTACCCGGAATTTGTCCTCAAGGGCTACGAACTGATCTCGACCAATCCTGTCCCGATTTTCAAAAGCCAGTACAGCGGCTCGGGGGACAACCGATATCAAATCGAAAAACCGGAATAGCGAGCAAAGCACCGCCGGCCTAACGACCGCGCGGCCGGCGAAGGACAAGCTGGCGGAGGAATTCCTCAGCTTCCTCGAAGTCGAGCGCAACGCCTCGCCGCGCACCCTGCGGATTTATCGGGATGCGCTGCGCGATTTCCAGGCGCAGACCGGCGCCCCCGGCTGGCGGCAGTGCACTGCGCAACATTTTCGCGATTATCTCTTCGAGCTGATGAAGCGGAAACAGGCCCGCTCCTACATCCGGCTCCAGTTTTCCGCGCTCCGCAGTTTCTTCCGCTTCCTCGTGGCGCGAAATCGCCTAACGAAAGATCCGGTGCGCGAAATTCAGCTGCCGAAAGCGGAAAAGAAACTCCCGCTCGTGCTCACCCAGACTCAGATCGCGGAGCTTTTGGCCGCGCCGCTGCTCGTGAAAAAGCCGAAGAGCGCGCCGACCTGGATGCCACAACGCGACGCCGCCATCATGGAGGTGTTTTACAGCAGCGGACTGCGCCTGGCCGAGCTGGCTTCGCTCAACGTGAACGACCTCGACATTTACACCGAGTCGGTGCGGGTGCTCGGCAAGGGCCGCAAAGAGCGGGTTTGTCCGATCGGTGCACCCGCTTTGGAAGCGGTCTCACGTTACCGGGCCGTCGCCAACGTGCACAGCGGTCCGCTTTTCCTGAATAAGGGACGCCGGCGGATCTCGCCACGCTCGATCTGGCTCATTCTGAAACGCTACCTGCGCCACACTTCGATCCCGATTGCGCTCAGTCCGCACAAACTGCGTCACAGTTTCGCGACGCACCTGCTCGATAACGGCGCGGATTTGCGCAGCGTGCAGGCGTTGTTAGGCCACGCCAGTCTTTCCACGACGCAGATCTACACCCACGTCACCACTGAGCGGTTGAAGAAAGCTTACGCCGAAGCCCACCCGCGGGCGTGATCGTCTCGACTAGCTAGCGCTGGCAGCCGCGTTGTCGTGCGGTTCAGCGACTTTGAAGACGAGCTTCGCGTTTTCCACCGTTACCTGCACCAGGTCGCCCGCTTTTACGTTGCCCTTGAGCAGCTCTTCAGCGAGCGGATCCTCGAGGTAACGCTCGACGGCGCGCCGCATCGGACGAGCGCCGTAGGTCGGGTCGTAACCTTTTTCGATCACGAATTCGTGGGCCGCGTTGTCGAGCTCGATTTCGATTTCCTTGAGTAGGAGGCGACGCTTCACCTTGTTCACCTCGAGGTCGACGATCTTGAGCAGGTCGGGCTTCTCGAGCGTGTGGAAGACGATGATCTCGTCGAGCCGGTTGAGGAATTCCGGTTTAAAGACGCGCTTTGTTTCGTCGAGAATTTTCTCGCGCATCTGGTCGTAATTCCCTTCGTCGCTACTGGCACCGAAGCCCATCGTCGTCTGACGCTTGATCAACTCGGCGCCGACGTTCGAGGTCATGATGATGATCGTGTTCCGGAAATCGATCTTCCGGCCTAACGAATCGGTGATTTTTCCTTCTTCCAGAATCTGGAGCAGGAGATGCATCACGTCCGGGTGCGCTTTCTCGATTTCGTCGAAAAGCACAACCGAGTACGGCCGGCGACGGACGGCTTCGGAAAGCTGGCCGCCTTCCTCGTAACCGACGTATCCCGGAGGCGAGCCGATCAAACGCGAGGCGGTGAATTTCTCCATGTACTCCGACATGTCGATCTGGATGAGCGCGTCGGAGTCGCCGAACATGAATTCGGCCAATGTGCGGGCGAGGAAAGTCTTGCCGACGCCGGTTGGTCCGAGGAAAACAAACGAACCGATCGGGCGTTTCGGATCTTTCAAGTCGGCTCGGGAACGGCGAAGAGCTTTGCTGATCGCGGTAACGGCTTCGTCCTGGCCGATGACCCGTTGCTTGATATCGGTTTCCATCGCGAGAAGTTTCGCGGTTTCCTTTTGCTCCATTTTCTGGAGCGGAACGCCGGTCACTTTCGAGATGATGTGCATCATGTCCTCGGCGGTCACGAGGACTTCTTTTTCCTCCCGCTGTTCGCGCCATTCGCCGAGGATGCGTTCCAATTTTTCCTTGGCCTGCTTCTCCTTGTCGCGCAGCGCGGCGGCTTTTTCGAAATCCTGCGCCTTGATCGCGGCTTCTTTCTCGACGCGGATTTCTTCGATCTCTTTTTCGATTTCCTTGACGTCGGGCGGGCGGGTCATGGCGTTGATCCGCGCGCGGGCGCCGGCTTCGTCCATGACGTCGATTGCCTTGTCGGGCAAAAAGCGGCCGGTGATGTAACGCTCGGAAAGTTTCACCGCCTGCTCGAGCGCTTCGTCAGTCAGCTTCGCCTTGTGGTGCGCCTCATATTTCGGACGCAGACCTTTCAGGATCAGAATCGCTTCGTCCACGGTCGGCGCTTCCACCTTTACGGTCTGGAAGCGGCGTTCGAGCGCGGCGTCTTTTTCGATGTATTTGCGATACTCGTTGAGAGTGGTCGCGCCGACGCACTGCAACTCACCGCGGCTCAGCGCCGGCTTGATGATGTTGGAGGCGTCCATCGCGCCTTCGGCGGAGCCGGCACCAACGATGGTATGCAGCTCGTCGATGAAAAGTATAACGTTCTTGGAACGTCGGATCTCATCCATGACGGCCTTGATTCGCTCTTCGAATTGTCCGCGGTATTTCGTTCCCGCGACCATCAAGGCGAGGTCGAGTGTGATGACTTTCTTGTCGCGCAAAAGTTCCGGCACATTGCCGCTGGCAATTTCCTGGGCGAGGCCCTCGACGATCGCGGTTTTGCCGACGCCGGCTTCGCCTAACAATACCGGGTTGTTCTTCGTGCGGCGGCAAAGGACCTGGATGACGCGCTCGATTTCGTTATGCCTTCCGATGACTGGATCGAGCTCGCTCTTCTTCGCAAGATCTGTGAGGTCGCGACCAAAGGCGCGCAGGGCGGGCGTCTTGACGTCCTTCTTGGAGGACGGTTCGCCGGTTGCGCCCATCTCTGGATCGCTTTCCGGCGGAGTGAAATTTGGATCGAGCTCCTTAAGGATTTCGTTGCGAGTGCGTTCGATATCCACTTCGAGGCTTTTCAGGACCCGAGCGGCGACACCTTCGCCTTCGCGGAGCAAACCGAGGAGGATGTGCTCGGTGCCGACATACGAATGGTTGAGCGCGCGGGCTTCCTTGCCCGCGAGGGCGAGGACTTTTTTAACCCGCGGCGTGTAGGGGATGTTGCCGACCATCTTCGTCTCCGGTCCGGAGCCGACTTGTTTTTCGACTTCCATCCGGACGGTCTCGAGATCGAGCCCCATTTTCTGAAGGACGTTCACTGCCACGCCCTGACCGAGTTTGATCAGCCCGAGCAAGAGGTGCTCGGTGCCGACGTAATTATGATTGAAGCGATCCGCTTCTTTGCGAGCCAGCGCGAGGACCTGCTGTGCCCGAGGAGTAAAATTATTCATTATGGTTAGACTCGGAAGTTGTGTCGTCGTCGGGCTCCCGCGCCACTTTACCCATATCAGGTTTGGGAAAGAGTTTCAAACGACCGCGAATGATTTCGGCGCGGAGGAAGTCACGTTCTTCTGCGTTCAGTTTCTGTTGCGACGTCTTTTGCAGATGCGCCGGTTGCGTCTCGATGAAGAGCTCGTCGATCGGAAGACGCCGTTCCTCTGGGAATGCGCCGAGATCTACACCGAGTTTCATGACGGAAAGCAAATTAAGCGCCTCCTTTGAGGTCATCGCATGAGCATAAGTAAGCACGCCGTATGCCCGGCCGATCTGATCCCAGAGAGTATCAGGTTTTTTCTGGGTCAGCATCTGACGGGCGTCGTGTTCCTTCTCGATGATGGTCTCGATCACCTTCGTTAGGCGGGCGATGATTTCGTCCTCCTTTTCACCCAGCGTGGTCTGGTTGGAGATCTGGAAAAGGTTGCCCATCGCCTCCGTCCCTTCCCCGTAAAGGCCACGGACGGCGAGCCCGATTTTGTTCACTGCCTGGATGACCTGGTTGATCAGGTCACTCAGGACAAGCCCGGGCAAATGGAGCATGGCGGAAGCGCGCATCCCGGTGCCGACATTGGTCGGACACGCGGTCAGGTAACCGAGCTTTTGATCGTAAGCGATGTCGAGCTTTCCCTCGAGCGTGCTGTCGACTTTATCGACCAGTTTAAAGGCGCTCTTCAATTGCAACCCGGAACGAATCGACTGCATCCGCAGGTGATCCTCCTCGTTGATCATGATGCTGAGCGTCTGTTTGCGGTTCATCGTGACCGCGCTGCCAATCCCTTTCGCGGCGTGCTCGCGGCTGATCAGATGACGCTCGACGAGGACCTGTTTCTCCAGCGCGGAAAGATCCTGGAGCATTTCGGAAAATGAGTCCTGCATCTCGGGCAGTTCTTCCACCCGCGGTTTGATCAGCTCGAGAATCTGGGTGCGTTCCGCCTTTTTCGCCCAGCCGGGAAAGGAACGGTGCCGCAAATTCCGCGCCAGCCGGACGCGGCTGCTCACGACGACCTGGTGGTGCGGTCCTTCGCCGCGGAGCCATTCTCCGGCGCTCGACATGACCTGGGCGAATTTCATCGTTAGCTCGCCATCTCGTGTTCAAGTTGCTTGATCTGGTCGCGCAAGGTTGCGGCCGTCTCGTAATTTTCTTCGGCGACCGCTTTCTCGAGGTGATCGTTCAGCGAGCGCATTTTGTCGTTCAATTCCATCTGGCGCGCGGCCCGTTCCGGCAACTTCCCGACATGCTCGATCCCCTTGTGCATCGCCTTGAGCAGCGTCCCGAGGCCTTCCGCAAAAGTCTGGTAGCATTCGCTGCAACCAAGCCGGCCGGTTTTTTTGAAATCCGCCTGCGTGAAGCCACAGACTGGACATTTCTGGCTCGGCGCGCCTTTCTCGATCTCCTCGGCGGCGCCGATGCCTAACAATAAATCAGCGAGGGCAAATCCAGTCGGATCCTGCACGCCCTTCTCTTTCGAGCAGGCGTCACAGAGATTCACCTTCTGCATTTTCCCCTCGAGAATTTGCGTCAGGAAAACCGTCGCGTCATTGCATTTACAAACGTCGCAGAGCATGGCTGATCAATTAGACCACAAAGTGGCGAAAAAATTCAACCAGCAGCGCGCGTGATGTCGCTCCGATCACTTCCGACGCGCGTCTGATCACTCCGAAAAAATTGGGGTCCCGCTTTCGCGTGTCAACTCGCGGAAGCGCGCAATCGTGCGGTTTGTGATCTCGCCCGGCTTTCCGTTTCCGATCACGCGACCGTCCACTTTGATCATCGGGATTACTTCCGCGGCGGTCCCGGTGAGAAAGGCTTCGTCCGCGATGAAGAGATCGTGCCGGGTTAGCTCCGGCTCGGAAATTGGAATCCCGAGCTCGTTCGCAATATCGAAAACCACGGAACGCGTAATCCCCCGCAAGGCACCAGCAGTGATCGGCGGCGTCATGATCTGGCCTCGTTTGACGATGAAGACATTATCCGCCGTGCACTCGGCGACGTTGCCGGCGTCGTTTAACATCAGCGCTTCATCAGCATTCGCGAGGTTCGCCTCGATGCGGGCGAGAACGTTGTTCAGGTAATTGAGCGACTTGATCGCGGGATTCAAAGTCGCCGGTCCCATGCGCCGGGTCGGGACAGTCACAACCGTGAGCCCGCGCTTGTAAACCTCCTCTGGA
>DASXYO010000099.1:0-10485 GCA_036502465.1 Chthoniobacterales bacterium | reverse complement strand
TGATCGGTGAGATCGAACTCGATGCTCCCGCGCAAAATTTCGCCGCCCTCCAGCCGGATCGCGGCGTCGGAAAAATCAGGACCCGCCTCGCGGTTCCAGGTGCCGAATTGCACAATCTCGATCGCCTCCCCGGCCGTGCCGGTGAAGGATTTCCCGAAGTCGCCCGCAAACCAGCGGGCCTGCAATTCGAGTTCGTCAAAGGTGCGCGGCTGGGTGAAAAGCGGGCGCTCGCGAATCTTCGCCGTCGCGCGCAACTGGGCATAACGTTCCGGGCCGGACATCGGAGGGCAGGCTAGTGCGAGGCGGCCTGCCAGGGCAAGATGGAAAAAGAGCCGCGAATTTCGATTGCATAACGAATTGCGTCCGGATAAACCGGACCCAAATCGCAGGCCAGCCCCCGTCGAAAGCGCACGGACCAGTCGGTCTGCCCAACCAGAGAAAACATCATGAAAATAAAACTCCCGTTCATCACCGTCGCCTGCCTCGCGGCCGGCCTCCTTTGCGTCTCACCTGCCTTTGCCAAGGGCAAGAAGTCGCCCACTCCGGAGCCAAGCGCTTCGCCCGCCGTGAGCGCAAAACCGGCCCGGCCGATCTCCTATCACGGCAAAATCGTTTCCGTCGACGCCAGCGCGAAAACCTTCACGATCGGCAAACGCACGATCAAAGTGACCGACGAAACCAAGATCACGAAGGCCGACGCCGCCGCGACGATGGCTGACATCGTGGCCGACGAGCAGGCGCGCGGTTCCTATTGGAAAAAAGCAGACGGCTCGCTCGAAGCGAAAACCGTGAAGCTGGGTGCCAAGACCGCCTCTGCAAAAACAACGACTGACGCGCAGAAAAAAGAGGGCCCGGAAGCCACCGCCACACCGAAAGAATAATTCGTTAGGATAAATCGCGGGCTTATTTTTCAGTCGAGGCCCGGAGCGCCGCCCGCAAGTCGTCCACGAAAAGGGCGTACTCGCGGCGGCGCGATTCCTCATCCGGTTGGCGGAGGAGCGAAGAGGGATGCACTGTCGTGACCACGCGCGGCGCGAGCTCGGATTCCAGCACCCTCCCTCGCTCCCGCGTGACGCGGAACGAAGAACCAAAAAGCGCCTGCGCCGCGGTCGACCCGAGGCAGACGAGGACGGCTGGCCTAACGACGCGAAGTTCCGCCTCCATCCAGGGACGGCAGGCGGCGATGTCGCGCGAGCTTGGTTTCTGGTGGATGCGACGTTTCCCGCGCGGCTCCCATTTGAAATGCTTGACCGTGTTTGTGACGTAAACCGCGTTCCGATCGATGCCCGCTTCTTCCAGCGCGCGGTCGAGCAGTTGGCCGGCCGGGCCGATGAACGGTTTGCCGCTCAGGTCTTCCTGGTCGCCCGGTTGTTCGCCGAGGAGCATGAGCGTGGCCTTCTTCGGGCCTTCGCCGAAAACAGTCTGGGTCGCATTTTTGTAAAGCGGGCAGGCGGTGCAGCTTTGCGCCGCTTCGCGCAAAGTCGCTAGGCTGGAAGTCGCGGGGACGGGCGCGGGCCGCCATTCATCGCCCTTCGCATTTTTCGCTGCGCTTTTCTTCATCATCGTCTCAACTCGCCGCGGCGCCTCGCGCAGGAGCTCCGGGATGAGCGTCGCTTCCGGCAAGTTACGCCAATACTTCTTCGGCATCTCGGCCCGCATCGCGTGCACTTTTACGCGCGCGGGGTTGAAAATATTCGCGTAGTAGGTGCGCCAGAGGTTTTCCATCTCGCCCTCCGCCGGAACCGCCGAGCGAGGTACGCCCGCGGTAAAGGAAAGAGCGCGACCGTCCCAGTGCGCGCAAAGATCCGGAGTCAGGATCGACCAGCGCATGGAAGCGAAGCGATCGGCGAAAAGGGCGCCTTGTGTTCGACGATGTGGTGCTGCGGCTCGAACCAGGCGACGAACCATTTCTCCAGGCCGTGTTCCACTTCGCGGAAGCGGACGAAGGCGCGCATCTTGTGAATGCCGTGCCTGACCGACTTCTCGAAATCGGTCGCGAGCGCGAGGTGATCGCGGTCGCGCGCTCCCGGCGCGTCGAGCACGAGTTTCGCGGGCACATTCATCTCAAGACGATCCCGGAGGCGTCGCCTGCCTTGATCGAGGAAGCGGGGTGTTGGGCGGATCGGATCAGTATTAACATTGAGCCGAGCTCAGAAAAAGACCTTCGATGTGATTGCGGCGGTAAAAATCGAGCGTCAGCCTGACGACTTCCTCGGGAGTGAACCGGGCGCGTTGCACATTGCTGGAAGCGCGGTTGATGCAATACAGGCAATCGTAGACGCAAAAGTTTGTAAGCAGGATCTTGAGCAGCGAAACACAACGCCCGTCCGGCGTGTAGCTGTGGCAGATGCCGGTTCCAGTGGTTGACCCGATCCCCTTCGACCCGCGCGAATTTTGTTTCGTCGTCCCGCTGCTCGCGCAGGAAGCGTCATACTTCGCGGCGTCGGCGCGGATGGCGAGCTTGCGGGCGATTTCCATGCGATAGAATATTCTCCGTCGGGAATAACAAAATCGTCATTCGCCGGCAGAAAGCATATTTGTTAAATCCGTTTCTGTTCCTCGTATGGATGCTCTAATCGAAACCCCGCGCCTCAGATTGCGTCATTTCGTTGCCGCCGATCTCGACCCACTCTCCGAGCTGATGGCGAATCCGGACTTCATGCGCTTTTCGAGCGGCGTTTACACGCGGGAACAAGCAACCAGCTTCCTCTTCGATCGCATAATCGCGGCCGCCGAGGCGGGGTTTCCGAGCCAATTTGCCGTCATCTTTCGCGAGGACAATCGCCTCATCGGCTACTGCGGATTTTTCCGCCAACTGGTCGACAACGTGGAGGAGATCGAAATTGGTTATCGGCTCCATCCTGATTACTGGAATCGCGGGCTGGCCACGGAAGCGGCGCGGTCCGTACGCGCGTACGCCTTCGACGTCTTAAAACTGGAGCGGGTGATTTCGCTGATTCATCCCGATAACCACGCATCCCGCCGGGTGACGGAAAAGAACGGCATGCAGCTCGAAAAGACGACCGTCTTCCGCGGCTTCCCGGCTCAGGTATTCTCCTGCACGCGGCGGTCCGGCTCGTGACGGCGCAGGAACTCGAGTGCAAGCGCGCGGTAAGCCTTGGCCCCGCCTCCGCTGGGATCGTGTTCCAGGATGCACTTCCCGAAACTTGGCGCCTCGCTTAGCCGCACCGTCCGCGGGATGACCGTCTCGTAAACGCGCGGACCAAAATGTTCCCGCACCTCCGCCACGACCTGCGAGCTCAGGTTGGTCCGGCCGTCGAACATCGTCATCAGGATGCCGCCTAGTTCGAGCGCGCCATTCGCACCGGAGTCGCGCACCTGCTCGATCAGCCTAACGATCTTAACGAGGCCCTCGAGGGCAAAATATTCGCACTGGATCGGGGTCAGGAGCTCGTCGGCGGCGGCGAGCGCGTTGGTCATGAGAATGCCTAACGACGGCGGACAATCGAGCAGGACGTAATCGAACGTGTCGTCCTCGCGCAGGATCTTTAGCGCCTGGGAGAGCCGGGTGAGATGGTCATCCATCCGCGCGATCTCGATTTCCGCGCCGGCCAGGTCGATATCCGCCGGGATGATGAAGAGCTGCTCGAGCCGGGTCGGCAAAACCTTTTCCGTGACCGGATCGTCGCCTAACAATGCACCGTAAAGACTTTGCCCTTCCATTCCCTGGAGGCCGAAGGAGCTGGTCGCGTTGCCCTGCGGATCGAGATCGATCAAAAGAATCCGCTGCTTCTTTTCCGCGAGTGCGGCCGCAAGATTGACCGCGGTGGTCGTCTTCCCGACTCCGCCTTTCTGGTTGGCGATCGCGATGACCTTCATCGCGGGACGATCTGGGTGCGGAGCTCGAAAGTGCGCCGGCCGTCGGGTTCCTGCCAAAGAAGTTGATCGGGCGCGGGCAGCATTTCAGTCACTTCAAGTTCGCCGGCTTTCGTGAGCCAGCGATGCAGAATCTCAAGAAACAAGTAGCTCTCCAAGTCGAGAAAGACCGGTTTCGTATCTTTGTCGCGCCCCTCACCTCCGCTGCGCCGAAGGGCCTGTTCGGTCGGGCGGATATAAACGTGCCGCGGCAGTTCCCGCGCAGCCCGGAGGCGCTCGACCGCCCGCACGAGATCGCGCGAGATACCGGTAAAATCGCCCGTGCCCAGTTCCTCCACAGTGATGGTCCAGGAGCGGCGCTGCACGATCACTTTCCCGCAACGCAACCGGGGTGTGTGCTGGCCTAACGAAAAGCTGAAAGGGTGAAAACCCAGCGGAATCGTCCAGGCGCGGGCAAAGGAGCCGAGATATTCATGCGAACCGCGACGGCGCAAACAGACATCGCCGTTCTCTTGTTGCACGAATACTTCGCATTCCGCCGGCCGCACAGTCTTCCACTCGGGATGACCGTGCTGCGGCGCCACGAAGTAGGTCAAATCCGGCAACGCGTCGAAAAAGCGCACCGCAGTCGTGGCGGTGAAGTCGACTGCGAAATATCCGAAATGAAAGTTGGGCTGACCGCAAACTGAACGGCGAAGGGCATCGCTCAAAGCAGCCTTGTCCGGGCATGACCAGTAGAAACCGTGGTGCAGCAAAGCGACCGATGGATGCAGCTCGGCCAGGACCCACTGGTAGTCGCCGCGCTCAACGGCTGCGATCGAGGCTGCACCCAACTGGAGATCGGCCGACGGGTAGGTGTATTCATCAAAGCGTTCATACTCGAATTTGCGCCTAACGAAATGACAATCTTCGCTCGTGAGTTCGTATTCCGCCTTTCCGGCGTGAGGCTGGAGGCGCTCGGCAAAAGCGGCTTTTACCTCGCGAAAGGCGTTGTGCGCGAAGGCGATCATCCCCGGACCGGTGATCGGCATCCGCAATTCCGCGCAATGATGCAGAAAAGCGGGCAGCGCGATCGCTCCATCCTGAAGCGGGGCCTGCTCAAGCAGACCGCGCAAGCCGGCCGCCACCCGGCTGGCAGCGTAGGCGTAATTGTCACGCCAGAGATCGATCCACGGGGCGGTATTTATCGCCACTTCGTTGATCAGAATTTCGCTGATCGTGAATCCGGTTTCGCGAAAGCATTCCTCGCCGATTGGATTAGTCGCGGCATAAAGAAAGCGGCTCGCTGTCTTGTGCGCACCGAGAGCTTCCAGTCCTTCGGTCGTCTGCTCGATGAGCGCGACACGGGAAGCGGGTTCAGCGACTCGAGCAAACTCCACGGCTGCGGCGACGAACGGCTGAAGAGCTGCCAGCCAGTGTTCGCGCGCCGGCCCTTCCCGCCAACCGGCAACCTCGGCGAGCAGGGCTTCGAAGGCGTGGGGATCAATCGCCGGCACTTCCATCTCCCAGCGAATGAAATCGCACTCCGCGAGCGAAAGCAGGTTCGCGCCTAACGAGTACGCTGGAGCTTTTCCGTCGCAACGGGCGAGGAGAGCGCGCTGCTCCGGATCGAGCGAGATTTTTTCCCCGGTCTCGGTGTTTATAAAAACGTCACTGCCCAGCCGGCCGGCCGGATGCAGCCGAGGTGCAAGTTCTTGCCTCACCAGAGGATCAGCGTTGATCGCAGCGGCCGCGCCGTGCGCGGTCCAGCGTTCGAGAAACACTTCGCGCCGCGCAATTCCAGCCTGGGGAATGAGCCGGAGCGATTCGCAGCCGGCGTCGATCCTGCCCCAACCGTGCGGTCCGAATTCGCTCAGGGTGTCGTTCTTTCCACAGACCCGTTGTAGGTAGAGGAGAAGGTGGCGTTCGCGCGCGCGCAGACTCTTATTCCGCGGCGGCAGTGGGCCGGTTGGCTCGTCGCCTAGCAGCTCGCGAATATTCGAAGCGGCGAAAACGAGATAGCGCGGCAGGTAGTGCCGTGCCGCCTCCATCAAGGCGTTGCGCGCCGACTCCAGTTCGCGCCGGAGTGTTTCGCCTAACGACTCTTCCGCGCGCGTAAGATCAGCCGCGGCCTGCCAAAATTCCTGAAAGGGACTGGTCGGCGGATCAGCCGCCGGAGGCATGAGACCAAGCCGGACGGCTTTGCGCCAGGCACGGAACTGTTCCCTGGAGAGATTGTGTTTGCGCGAGTCAAGCAGCGCCTCGACCCGGGTTTTCGCTTCCCGCCACGTTTTCTCGGCGGCGTTCGCTCTTCGGGCGGCGCGCGAAGTTTCGGCGCTCGCCAATCCCTCCAAGCTTTCGAATGGCACCCCTGCCATCCGGATCAAAAAAATGGGAGCGATGCGATAACCGGGGTCGGCCACGCCTGAAGAAAACAGAAGAGCGGCAGGTGGCAATGATTAATGCCGGAATCGGTTCGGCCGCCCCGATTTTCACCTGCACTGGACGACTCTGGCGTGGGGATGCGTCTCGCCTAACGAGACGCGGAGGAGCGACTAGCTCGCGACCAGCGGCAACCGGATGGTGATGGTAGTACCGACGCCCGGGGCGCTGTCGACTTTGATCGAGCCGCTGTGGTCTTCCACAACCTTCTTCGTGATATAGAGGCCGAGGCCGGTGCCGCTCTTGCCTTGCTTGGTCGTGAAATAGGGATCGAAAATCTTCGCAATTTGCTCGGGGCTGATGCCGTGGCCGGTGTCAGCGACGCGCACGTCGACGTAGAAATCTTTGCGAATGCAGCTGACCTCGACGGTCCCGTTGCTCTCGCCGGAAGCCTGGATGGCGTTAATGATGACGTTCTGAATCGCGCGCGTGATCTGGACCGCGTCGCCCGTGAGGGAACACGGGTCGTCGGTCACGTCGACTTTCAATTCAACCGGGGTTTCCTTGGCCATGGCGCCCACACTGGCGACGACCTCGCGCACAATCTCCGCGATCGAAATGGTCTTGTGCGGTGCGGCTTCGACGCTGCCGTAGCTCTGCCACATCGTGAGCAGGTCCCGGCACAGACGGACGTTTTGCTCGATGATCTCCAGCTCCTTGTTGGAGCTGGTGGCGCTCGGATCGTCGGTCCGATCGGAGTCCTCAAGCTTCTTGGCGAGAAGTTGCACGTAGCCCCAGACAATCGTTAGGGGATTTCCAATATCGTGCACGAATTCGGCTGATGCCTGACCGAGGGAAGCGAGCCGTTCTTTTTGCGCGAGCTCCTGGAGGAGGCGGTTATTCAATTCCTTGATCTCGCCGGCCGCGTTCTCGCTCGTGCGATGGAGGCGGGTGCGCTCGACGTTGCGGCTGATCACTTCGCGCATTTCGCGCGCATCAAAAGGCTTGCTGATGTAATCGTTCGCGCCGAGGCGAAGCGCTTCCTTGGCCGTCTCGAGCGCGCCGAATCCGGTCAGCATGATAACGGAAAGGTGCGGATCGATTTGCCGAATGAGCCGCAGCCCTTCGATCCCGGTCATCCCGGGCATCCGGATATCCATCACGATCGCGTCCGGCTTTTTCTCGGTCAAAAGCTGCAAACCTTTCTCGACAGATTCGGCGGTATGCACTTGATAGCTCGGCTTCAAAAGCATGCGGAGGCTTTCGCGCGGTCCCATTTCGTCATCAATGACGAGGACTTGCGGGAGTTCGGCGTTGGCTATCATTGGTCCCATCGCTAGAAGCTAGGGACGTACCTTCTGACGAGAAAATCTGCGAAATGATGCGAAAGGATTCACTTCGAGGGCGATGCTTCTTTAATTCGAGGGCAAACGCAAGGGTTAAATTGTGAATAACTTGAACTTTGCCGACAAACCGTAAGAATGCGCGGAGTTCAAGTGGAGAGCGCCGGCTGGAATAGAACTGACGCAAGACGGGGGGCACGATGGTAAATAGAAGTAATCGAGTAGTGGTAACCGGCATGGGCGTGATCGCCCCTAACGGCACTGGACTGCGCGAATTTTGGCGCACGCTGGCTGCCGGCGAGAGCGGCATCGGCCCGATTACGCTCTTCGACGCGGAAGGTTTTAAGAGCCGAATCGCGGGCGAGGTCAAGGGTTTTGACCCACTCGACCACATGCCTGCGCAATGGAAACCGAAGCGGATGGGGCGGCACACCCAATTCGCCTACGCGGCCACGCAGATGGCTTTGCGGGACGCTCATTTTGATCCCAAAGTCGACCGGTTGAACTCCGTCCTGCCGGTCTGCATCGGGGTAAGCTCGAGCGCTTTCGACGTCATCGAAAATGGGGCGCGCGAGCTGCAGGGGCGCGGCGCCCATCGGATTAATTCCGGCATGGTGCGCAATTGTCAGCCGCAGGCCGCGGCCCTGCTCATCGCGCAGAAGCTCGGCGTGCAAACGCACGCGTCCACTATTTCGTCGGCCTGCAACTCGGGAATCGATGCCGTCGCCTCGGCCGCGACGATGATCCGGACGTCAGATGTCGAGATCGCGATCGCCGGTGGAGCGGATGCGCCGGTCACGCCGCTGGCGATGGCGAGCCTCTCTTCTGCTGGGTTAAGTTCTTTTGCCAACGCAAATCCGAGTGCCGCGAGCAGGCCCTACGATGCGAGCAGCGACTCGGGTGTCATTTCCGAGGGGTCCGGCGTTTTGATTTTGGAAAATCTCGATCACGCTTTGGCGCGCGGGGCGAAATTGTATCTCGAGATCACCGGCTACGCGGCGCAGATGGACAGTGAACCGGATGATCCATTTGATGGTCTGGAAGCAACGATGCGCCTCGCGATGGCGAATGCCGGCCTCGATGTGCGCGAAGTCGATTACATTTGTTCCTACGGCCCCGGGCATCCGGTGCTGGATGCGGCTGAAGTGCGCATGATCCGGCGCGTTTTTTCTCCGCACGCAACACAGGTCCCGGTGAGTTCGATCAAGGGTGTCACCGGCAATCCGCTTTCTGCGGCTGGTCCGATGCAGCTCATCTCCTGCGCGCTTGCTTTTCAGGCGGGAATGATTCCGCCTACGGCAAATCATGAAACTCCGCTTCCGGGATGCGAGCTGGATTTTGTAGCTCGAAAGGCCCGAAAAGCGCTACTCAACTGTGCTTTAATCAATGTACGTGGTTTGGGCGGTGGAAATAGTAGCATGGTGGTGGAACGAGTGCGGCTGGACTAAGTGCAGGATCCCCGCGGTCCACGCCAAGTTCAATACACACGGTAAAGTGGAGCAATGACACCCGCCACAATCTCCACCCTCGCGGCCATGGTGCTCCAGATCTCGCTGGGCCTCGCCGTCTTCCAGGCCAACCGGCATCGGCTGGCCAACCAGTGTTTCTTGCTTCTTTCCCTGACCATTGACGCATGGTTGGGCAGTCTTTTTCTGGCCTTCATTGCCAAGTCGCCGGAAGCGGCGGAATTCGCCATCCGCCAGGCCTCAGCCGCCGCGGCCGGTTATCTGGCGGTGCTGAATCTTCTGCGGCTTTCGGTCAGGCAACGGCAACTTGGCTGGAAGGGACTCCTCGCGCACTCCAAGACCTGGTTGCTCTCCACCCTCGGGATTATTGCGCTCTGCCAGACGCACGCGTTTCTGAAAGGCGCGATACTCTCCAAGCAATTACATACGCCGCCGACTCCTGACTACGGCCCGGCGATCTATGTGTTTGCGATTTACATCGTGGTGGCGTTTGGGGCGCTTATCGTCAGCTACAGCCGCGATATTCGGAACACCAAGGGAGGCGAGCATGCAGAACTCTCCTTCATTTTCATGGGAGCGATAGCCGCGGTCGCCTTTTTCGTTCTTCTCTCGTTTGTTCTGGATTTCTTCCTTGGGTCCGGGCGTTCGCTTTGGTTCGCGCCATTTCGCTTCATTATCCTGAGCCTCGTTATCGCCTACGGGATCGCGACTCGAAAAATCCTGGAAGTCGGATTTTTCATGCGACGAGTGATTTCCTACGGCGTCCTCGCGGTCTATCTCATTGGCCTCTACGCCCTCATCTGGTGGCTCAGTTACTCGGTTTTTGTGCCGATGATGGGGCCCGATGGACGCTCCGTTGCGCACCTGCTCGCCGCACTCGTCGTTGCCTTCGCGATGGCGCCGGCGCGGGGTGTTTCCCAGTCGTTAGCCGATCGACTTTTTGTCGGCACACGCCGGCTCGACTTCCAGGCGACGATGAACCAGGCGGCGGCCATCCTGCGCTCGGTCACGACTCTGGCCGATTTGCTGGAACGCTTCGGCCTAACGATCGGGCAGGCGGTTGATACCGAACGGGTTTTCCTCCTCCTGCCAGAACAGGAATTTTATGCGCAGCGATTTCCGACCGTTCAATCCGGTTCGCGGACGACGCGAATGGAACTGCACCGCGACCAGGCAATCATCGCCCACCTCGAGCGGACGCAAGAGCCGATTATTCTCGACGAACTTCACCGCATTCGCTCCACGCCGGAGCTTGAGCGCGTTCGCCGGCAGATGAAATCGCTCCACATCGGCGTCGCGATGGGGATTTTTTCCCGCGAACAACTCGCCGGCGTCATGCTCTTGGGTCCGCGCCGGTCCGGCAGCATTTACGGCACAGTCGAACAGAGCGCGCTCCAGGTTCTCTGCGGGCAGCTCGCAGTCGCGATTGAGAACGCGCAACTCTTCACCGAGGTGCAAAACGCCAAGATCTATAACGA
>DASXYO010000098.1:0-25753 GCA_036502465.1 Chthoniobacterales bacterium | reverse complement strand
TTGAAGGCTCGTTCCGCCGCCCGCGTCGCGGCCGATCCGGAATTCCACTACGTATTGGAAGACCTCGAGCGGCTGCGCAAAAAGCTCGATGACAATCGCATCTCGCTCAACGAAGATATCCGCCGCCACGAAGTGGATGAGCAGAAGGCGCGCAAGGAAGAGCGCTCCAAGGAACGTCTCGCGCGGAAGGAAGAAGAGCCGAGCATTTACCGCGTCACTCTTGAAACGATCGACGCTCCCAAGCTCGAACTCATCATGTATCCTGGAAAAATCGCCGAGGCGAAGAACAAGGGAAACATGAAAGTCGCGCCGGAAGCCGCGCCCGATGCGGATGACGATGCCGATCCCGATGGCGATCTAACGGGCGACGACAACAAGGCGGCGGCGATCGATCCGGAACGGGACGAAACGCTCAACATTCTGGGCGACCTCGTCCGCCTCAGCGCCGGTCCGAAGACCGCCAGCACCGCGCGCTAATTCGTTAGGCACATTTTAAGATCGAGTCGATCGAGCCTCGGTAGATCCTGGCCGGCGCCGGGTTCTTCGTTCTCTCAACGCGCCGCGCGATTGCTGGATAAAACCATCGACGGCCGCGCGAGCGCTCTGTTATATTCGCTCCCCATGAATCGACTCGTTAGGCGCGCATCTCTTTTTGTCGCGATCCTTTTCGGGGTCGGTGCCTACGCTCCAGCGCGGGCCGAGGATGCTCCTCCCGATCTCGGGACCGCCTACGCGGGAGCGATGGCGGATTTCCAGGCGGGGAATTATGCCAAGGCCGCCAGCGCGCTCGAAGCGCTCGTCGCGCGGGTCGAAGTGACGCCCCAGGTCGAGCCGATTTTTTACACGATCGGCTCCGCTTATTTCAACGCGGGTGATTACCCGAAAGCGATCGCGGCCTTCAAAAACTACCAGGGGAAGTTTCCCAAAGGCCCGCACGCCGGCGGCGCCGCCTTCGCCATCGCGCAGTCGAATTTGCTGAGCAAAAATTTCAAGGAAGCGGCCGCGCAGATGGCGGCGCTGGAAAACGATCCTTCCCTGCGCGAGCAAGCGCTGCTTTTTGAGGCCGAGGCCTTCAAGGCGGCGGGGAATTTCGATGGCGCAATCAAAGCTCTCGAAAAGCTGACCGGCGGAGAAATTCGCGATTCCGATGCGATGCGCGGGGCGACCATGCTGGCCGAGCTTTACGCGCAGAAGGGCGACGGCACCAAGGCCCTGAAAATTCTCGAGACAATCCACCAGAAGATCGGGTTGGCCGACAACATCATCCAGCTCAACGCCCTTACCGTCGACCTCGGCGACAAGTTTTATAACAAGCAGCAATTCAAGGAAGCGCTCGCCTGTTACCGCTACGCTTACCCACGCGAACAGATCATTCGGCTGCAACGCGATCGCATCGCCGGGATGCAGCGCCGGATCGAGCAGAACCTGGCCCAAGTCCGCGCCAATCCCTCCGAGATTACCCAGCTCGCACCGGCCAACAACCAGCTCAAACAAGACATCGCCAACGCGCAAAAGCTGCTGGCCGATTTCGAGAAACTGCCCTCCATCACGCCCGCGATTTATCTTCGTCTCGGCCGCTGCTTCTACGAACTCGATCGCAAATGGGAAGCGGTCGTCGTCAACCAGGAAATCCTCGATCGCTTCAAGGAAGGACCGGAACGCGAACCGGCGCTCTTCGGTTTGATCGTGGCCCTGGCCGACGTTAACCAGCCCGAGCGCGCCCAGCAGCGTTGCGAAGAATACCTGCGCGATTTCAAGAACGGACCGAATGCTGCGACGGTTGGCTATTTGTTAGGCGCATGCGCCCTCCAGGCCGGCGATCCGAAGGCGGCCGAGACTTTTTTTGGCCGCGTCCTCGAGTCGCAGCCGAAGAGTTCGTTCCGCGAGCAGATTCGCTACCTCCTGGCCAACGCCAAGTTTTCCGCCGGCAATTACGCCGACGCCGTCACGGCCTATAACAAATACCTCAGTGAATTCCCGAAAGGCGCGAATGCCGAGGACGTGAAATATCGCATTATCCTCTCCGCCCTTTTCGCCGGGAAATACCAGGACGCGATGAGCCAGCTGCAGGCTTTCATCTCGAAAAACCCGAGCAGCTCCTTTTTGCCTGACGCGAAATATCGTCTCGCGGTCTGCAAATACGCCGCCTCGCTCTACGACGAGGTGATCACCGATTGCCAGGCCTGGGAAAAGCAATTCGGCAGCAATCCACAGCTCGGCGAAGTGCTCGCCCTCCTCGGCGATGCCTACGCCGCCAGCAGCCGCGAGAGCGCCGCGATCCCGGTCTACATCCGCTCCTACCAGACGGCGACGACCGACGATGTGATGAATTACTCGCTCGAGGCCGCGAGCAAACTGCTCCAGAAACGCGGCGAATGGGATAAGGTCGGCGAGCTTTACACCGGGTTTGTCAAAGACAAGCCGGATAACCCGACGGTCGTCTCAGCGCTTTACTGGATCGGCAAGGCGAAAGCGCACGAAGGCAAAATCGATGAAGCGAAGCAGCTCGCGGCCGACACGATCAAGAAATACATCGCCGACCCAAATCGTGACGCCGTGGAACAATTGATTACCCAACTGGCACAACTCTGCGTGAAGAAAAAGAAGCCGACGGACGCTGCTACCGCGCCGATTGGCGAACCTTCGCCTTCGCCCGCCGCGGAGGAGGAAGATCCGGGCGCCGAACTGGATCGCCTCCTGTCCTCGGCGGCCAATGAAGACTCACCAACCGCCAAGGCGCGTGTCCTTTTTGCCAAGGCCGAACTCGCCCGGCTCCGGCGTCAGCCGGCCGAGGAGGAAAAAAATATCGCTGAGATCGCGAGCCAGTTTAAGCCGGAAGACTTGAGTCCGCTGCTCCTGGGTGAAGTCGGCGATTACCTTTTGAGCCAGGGGAAATTCGACCAGGCGACCGGGTTTTATCAGCACCTGATGGATGATTTCCCGAAGAGCCCGATGGTCGACTACGCCTATCGCGGCCTCGGAGAGATCGCCTACCAAAAGAAGGATTTCCTGAAAGCGCTGCACTATTTCAACGACGGCACCGACAAAATCGCGGCCACGACGAAGTTGAAAGACATCACACTCGGCCGGGCCAAGACCCTGCTCGCGCTCGGCAAATTGGATGAAGCGCAGAAAACCTTCGAGCAGGTCGCCTCGGTCCGTGAATGGCGCGGCGAAGCGACCGCCTACAGCGTCTACTCGTTAGGCCAAATTGCGGCCAAGCGTGGCAAATGGGCGGAGGCGAATGCTTATTACCAGCGCGTTTACGTGGGCTATCAAAAATTCCTGCCCTGGGTCGCGAAAGCCTACATCGGGAGCGCCGAGAGTTTCGAAAAACTCGGCAAGACCCAGGAAGCGACCAACACTTATCGCGAGCTGCTCCGGAACGAGAAGCTGGCTAACTTCAGCGAAACCGCCGAAGCGCGGAAACGGCTCGAGGCTTTGGGACAAGGATGATGAAAGCTCTTCAACTCACGACGATCATCCTCCTCGGTCTCACCGTCCCGCTCGGCGCGCAGAGCATTCTTCTTAAGACCGGCCAGACGATCGAGACGAAGGGCGTGCGCCGTTCCGGCGACATGGTTATGGGCAAGGTGCAGGTCGGCGCGAGCAGCGGCGAAGTCGGCTACCAGGCTTCCACGATTGCAAAGATCAATTTTCCCGACCCGCCGCAGCTAAAAACCACAGCGGCCTTCCTTTCCCAGGGTCAACCCGAGAAAGCTCTCGCTGACATCGAGCCAGTGGTGAAGTACTACGAGCCTTTTCGCGATTTACCCGGAAACTTTTGGGCGCCGGCTGCCCTGCTCAAGGTATCGGCCCTCAGCGGTATGCAGCTCGACAAGCAAGCCGAGGCGCTCGGCGATGAGATTCGCAAGAGCGTGACCGACCCCGAGACAGCGCGCGCCGCCCAACTCCAACTCATCCCCGGTCTCGTGCGTCACGAAGAGTTTGAAAAGGCCATCGCGCTTTGCGACGGCGTAATCAAGGAAAGTGCCCAGGCCGACGTGCTCGCCGAAGCCTGGGTGCGCAAGGGCGACGCTCTCCTCGCGCAACGGCAGTGGGACGCCGCCGTTCTCGCCTATCTCCACGTCCCGGTTTTTTACGAAGACGAGAAACGTTGGATGCCACAGGCGCTCCTCGGCAGCGCGCGCGGCTTCCGCGGTTTGGAAGACTTGGACAGGGCGAAGAGATCGCTTAATGATCTGACCGCTGAATATCCGAAATCGGCGCAGGCGGAGATCGCCCGGGCTGAATTGCAGAAGATGCCAAAATGAAAAACACGACACGACAGATCATTCGCCTAACGAGAATAAAACGGCTCGGCAGCCTGCTCGCCGTTGCCCTCGCGGGAGCTTTTCTCGTCCTCGCCACACCTGGTTTTGCGCAAGCCGCCGCCACTCCCGCACCCGCTGCGGGAGTCCACTCCAAGACACTCTGGGAACAGATCAAGGAAGGCGGCTGGGTCATGTTTCCGATCGGGATCTGCTCGATCGCGACGCTTTACCTCATCGGCGACGGGATCATTCGGACAAGCCGAAAAAAAACCGCCCCACCTGAACAGGAGGAAGCCCTCAAGACTCTTTTCCGGCAGGGCGATTACGTCGGCGCGCATAACTATTGCAAAACCAACCCGTCGCCTCTCACCAACGTTCTGCGAACAGGCATCAGCCTTCTCGGTGAAGGCAAAGAAGTGGCGGAAGACGGCATGATCGGCGCGCTCTCGAAGGAAAATTCGCAGATGCAAACCTACATCAGCTACCTCTCGGTCATCGGCGTCACCACCCCGATGATCGGTTTGTTAGGCACGGTTACGGGCATGATCAAGGCCTTCGCCAAGCTCGGTTCGAGCGGCATCGGCGATCCCTCCGGTTTGTCGGCGGCGATCGGCGAAGTGCTGGTCGCGACGGCGAGCGGCCTCGTCATCGCCATCCCGGCTTTCGGTGCCTTCTATTTTTTGCGCAACCGGGCGACCGATTCTCTCCATCACATCCAGGACATCGTGAACAGCCTCTTCCGCAAGATGCCGTATGAATCGCTCGCCGGAGTTCACCTGGGTGACGACGAATTGTTCGCCGCCACGCCGAACTGGCTCGCGTCGGACGCGCCGCCGGAACGGAATCCGACCGGGCAGTTGGCCTAACCAATAATTTATTTATGGCAGGCGGAGGTGGAGGCAGCGAATCGGGCGAACCTGAATTTCAGGTCGCGCCGATGATTGACGTGCTCCTGACCATTCTCGTCTTCTTCATGACGATCACCTCGGCCCAGGTCTTGAAGGTCGATAAATCGATTCAATTACCAATCGCGAAAGACGCGCAGAAAAAAGACAACACCCGCGCGGAAGCGATCGTGAACGTGCGCTGGAAGCTGCCGGCGAAAAAGGCCCAGTTCGTTTTCGACGATCGCGTTTTCACAAATGCGAACGACATGGTCGAGCCGATTAAGACCGCACGAATAACGGGCGAGAAAAAAGTCACAGCCGGCGCTAACCCGACCTTTCGCGCCGTCATTCGCGGCGACCGCGATGTCCCGGCGATCTATGTTTCCCAGGCGATGAACGCCTGCGCGGAAGCAGGGATCAGCGACATCTCTTTCTCTGCGGTGAACAAGGAATAGCCATGCGTCTCGAGCTTAATCCCAGCGAAGGCAACCTCGGTTTCCAGATTGCGCCGATGATCGACGTCGTATTCGTGATCATGCTTTTTTTCATGGTCATGGCCGGCGCGGTGAAGGTGGAAAACGAGCTCAACACCCAGTTGCCGGGCACGGCGGAAACGTCCTCCGCGACCGATTTCGTCGACGAACAAATCATCACCATTTCAGACACCGGCGAGGTTTCGCTGAACGACGAGCCGTTCGATTCCGCAACGAGTCAGGATTTGCCCAAGTTAAAAGGCACGCTCATGCGCTTGAAGGAAAATGCGGACGCGGCCAAGACACCGGCGGTGGTCACGATTATTAGCGACACGCAGGCTAAATACAGCCGGACGATCGACGTTCTCGACGCTCTCGCGGTGGCGAAGATCGACAACGTCACCTTCACGGTGTCGGAAGAAGAATAGCCGCTGTCGGCTCGGTCTTCGTTTTCTTGTTAGGCGCTGGGAAGATAGCGCTGCACGTCCGCTTGTTCGCCCTGCACGGCGATCGTATAAACGCGCCCGTCTTCCACCCAACTTGCGGTGCTCCAGCCGTTGGCGGCGGCATAGATCGGCTTGTCGCCTGCTTTCATCCCCGGCATGGCCTCCGCTTTGACTACAAAAAGATGGGCCAGGCGATCTTCGCCGCGGCGAAAACAGATTAGCGCCACATCGTGGCCGCGGAAAGAAAGGACGCGGCACCCAACCGGCTGCAATCTCGCGAGCCGCTGCGGAACTTCCATTGGCGGCAACTCGTTTTTCGCCAGCCAGCCTTTAATCGCACCGAGGTCAGGGCTCATCATATCGAGCGGGGGATCAATTCGAATGAAGCTCACCATTTCCCGCGCGTAATCGGGCACCCCAGCCGCGGCGGGAGCGGGCCCGCGAATGAGACTAACGACCTGGACCAGGAGAAAGAGGAGCGCCGCAGCGCCTGCCAGCTTGACGATCCAACTCCATTGCCGCGGTTCCTCGGGCGACGGGGCATTGGCCAGGATGCGGGTTTTCAGGCCGAGCGGCGCGGCGACGGTCTCGAGATGGGCGGCCATCGCGCGATCGAAAGCCTGCTCTTCCGCAAACCACTGCGCGAGTTCGGGATCGCCGGCCGCCAGACGCAACGCTTCCGCCATCTGCGGGTCGTCCCGATCCGCCTCCGGCCGATAGGCCTGCAAAATCAGGCGCGCCTCGTTCTTATCCATGAAGGCGCCCCTCCTCTCCGCTGTTCGTTAGGCCAGCGCGGTCGGCCAGCGCCCGGCGGAGATGTTCCTTCCCGCGCGAAATGCGCGACATGACCGTCCCAATCGGCACTTCCAGCATCTCCGCGATTTCCTTGTAGGAATGTTGTTGCAGATAAAAAAGCGTGAGCGGCGCGCGATAAATTTCCTCCAGGGCGAAAAGCGCGCGCTGCACGATGTCGGCGTCGAGTTGGTTCACGACCGACGCCGGGATGGTCTGAGCGGCGACAGCTTCGGCATTGCTCTCCGCGTCGACGAAACGATCCTGTTGCCGTTTCCGACCGAGAAATTCGCGGTAAAGCGAGGTAAACAGCCATGTCTTCACCTTCGAGGGATCGCGCAATTGATGCCCCTTCGAAGCCCAGAGGAGAAACGTCTGCTGCGTCAGGTCAGCCGCGTCCGATTCCTGGCGGCTGAGTGAAAACGCAAAGCGATAGAGCGGCATGTAGAAATCCTCGACCAATTTTTCGAAGTCGAGCGTCGCCACGCTTCGACCCTAGGCGAGGTCCCAAATCCCGCCAAGGAAATCGACCCCGCGCGGAACGGTTTCGCCTTCGAAGGGTGCGAGGCGAGAACGGAGCGATTATTCCGTTTCTGGCGGAATGATCAGTAAACCCACTTCCCGCCGACGGAGGAAAGTGCGGGCAATTCGCCGGTCGAGTAATCGGTCTTGCCGATCGCGCCCCACATCTTGGTCCCGGTCGCGTCCCGCCAATGTTTGCTCATGCTTTCACCCGTGTGGCAGCCCCAGCTCTTGACGTAGGCGTCCCGCGCGAAGGCACGCCGATTCAACCGGCCCAACTCCGATTCGTGCAGCCAGGATTTGGACGCGCTGTCGACCACGTTGCTGTAGTCGAAGAGAAAACAGGCCTTGTTCGAGTGCCCGAAATATTCGAACCCCGAAATCTTCACCTGGTCGCGCGGCTGACCGTTGTTCACGTAATCGATGACTGCGCCGCCGTGACTGAAGTAGACCAGATTGAGATGAAATTTGTCGCGGATGCTGTCGATGTTCGAGATTAAATCCTGCTTTTCCTGCACTCCGCGATCCACGTATCCGGGCTTGTAAACCAGCCACGTGATCATGGCATCAGGGCCAAGCTGGGCGCGCAACTGTTCCGTCCGGACCCGCGCGGAATGGACGAAATTGGCCCACCAATGATCGTGCGGCTGCGCCTTATATTGCTCCCACTGGTGCAAGGACGGGCCACCCACGAGCAGAATGTATTCGCGTTGTTGCGCCTGGGCTGCCGCCGTGGCGAAAAGGCTGAGCAGAATGAGAAGAGCGAATCGCTGTTTCATGAAATGGACGGGAGCAGTATCTATGCGCGGAACGGAAGAGCCTGCAAGGGCGGCGCTCAATTCCGGGCGCGCCGCAAGGCCAGGCCCACCACGCTAACCAGGATCAAAAGCACGCCAAAAGTACAGACGATCGCCGCACCCGAGGGCAGGTCCCATTGGAAGGAGAGAAATAATCCCGCGACCCCGCCGACGAGGGCGAGGAGCCAGCCAATGAGGAGCCGTTTGCCTAACGATTTGGCGAGATTGATTCCACAAACCGCGGGCACAATGAGGTAACTGAAAACGAGCAGGACGCCGGCGATGCGAACAAAGCTGGTCACCACCAGACCGAAGAGCGCGTAAAACAAAAAGTCCCACCAGCGCACGCGCAGTCCGCGCTCGTAGGCCGCGTCCCGGTCGAAGGAAACAAGCAGAAACGATTTCCGGAGCGTGAAATGGACAAGCCCAACAAAGAGAAAAAGGCCGAAACATTTCCAAACCTCGACCGGAGTCACAAGGAGGATGTTTCCGACGAGCATATTCTTGATTTCCTCGTCGCCCTCCGCCGCCCGGCTCAAAAGCAGGACCGCCGCGGCCGCTGCCACCACGTAGCCGATGCCGATAATCGCCTCCTGCGGGATCGGGCTCGCCCGTTTCCCGGTCACGGAAAAAATCGCCGCCCCGAGGAGCGTGAAGCCCAGCGCGATGAAAAAGGCCGGCCAGCTTTCGAGGTTGATATGGAGCAGAACCGCAACACAAATGCCTAACGACGCCATCTGCGCCATCGCGATATCGATGAAGATGATCCCCCGCCTAACGACATGGAGACCGAGATAGACCAGCAGCCAAGGCAATAAAACGCAGGCCACGATCGGCCAAAACATAACGTCCCACATGACTACTTCAGGGCCGCCACAAGGTTGTTTACAAGCTTGTCGATCAGCTGCACGTAGGTGTCCGTCCCCGGCAACGCCCCGGGAAATTGTGCGAAATCGACCACTTTCGCGCCGGTCGATTGCGCCGCCTTCTCGGCGATCTTCCGGTTGTGATACGGTTCGACGATGATCGCCTTGATCTTCTGCGCCTTCATTTGCTCAATCACCTCCGCCAGGTGGGAAGGCGACGGCGGAATCCCGGGCTTCGGTTCCAGGAAGATGTTGATGTTGAATCCGAAACGGTGCGCGAAATAGGGCCACGAATCGTGGTAAGCGACCAGGCTCTGGCCCTTAAACGGAAGCAGCTTCGCGCCCCATTCCTGCAGCTTGCCATTGATCGTTTCCTCGAACTTCTTCGCGTTGGCCTGGTAGGCGGCCGCGTGCGCCGGATCAACCGTCGCGAAACTCGCCGCGATATGCTGCGCCACCGCCTTGGCAATGATCGGGTCGACCATGAAATGCGGATTGCCCATCGCATGCACGTCGCCCGCGGCCCGCGTCAGTTGCGCCGGCACCTCCATCAACCGGATGCCCTGTGACGCTTCTATCCGACCCGGCTGACCGGCCTCAATTTTCGGATTGCGGGCGTTTTGCAAAAGCGGCGGGAGCCAGCCGATTTCGAGCTCCGCTCCGCCGTCAATCAGGACGTCGGCCTGGCGCAATTTCACGACGAAACTCGGCCGGGCATCGACAAAATGCGGATCCTCGGTCGGCTTCGCCAGGACCGTGACGTCGACGTTGTCGCCCCCGACATCACGCGCGATCGCGGCCAGGTCGGGCAGCGTGGCGACGACGTTGATTTTGGCCTGCGCCGTCAGGGCTGTGGTTAAGGCAATGCCGAGAAGCGCTCCCGCTTTCGTTAGGCTGGTTAGTTTCATAAATCAGAATTTGTGGGCGCCATGCGCGCCAAGGATGAATTCGAACTGAAGGAAAATGGAATCGGCTTCGTGGCCGGCGACGAAATCATTTCCGTCCAAGAAGTCGTGGTTGTACTCGAGGCGCAGTTTGGAAAATTCCGTCGGATACCACGTGAGATCGCCCGAGATTCGCGACCGGCTTTGGCGGGTCGGATCGTCCGTGAAGGCGGAATTTTGCATATGCAGGAAGTCGCCCCGCAAGCCAGTCGTCCATCCCTTTTTGAAACCCCAAATGACCTGCGAATACATTCCCCAATCGTGAAAGGTCTCCGCGACCGGAAACAATTCATCCACGCCGCGTCCGGCCTCGAAGCGCCGATACATCACTTCGCTCTGCCATTTCACGAATGGAAAACCGCCCTCCGCGCGCGGCGATTTCCATTTGTAGAGAAGATCCGCACCATAAATCTGGGTGCGCGAGTTCGCTCCGGTTTCGTTCGAACCAAACGCGCCCGAGACGCCGGCCAGGAGGGTCTGTGTCGGGCTCAGGTCGACCGAATTTTCCCAACGCGGGATATAGACGAAATCCTGCGGTCCGCGCGCTTCACGGTCGGTCGTTAGGCGATCGAAGAAAGTGCCATTGTCGCCCGGATTGCGGAACGAGTAACCGGTATTCCCGCGTCCGTTTTGCACGCCAAAAATGAGCTGCGAATACCATGAGACGGGCACCGTCCACGACACCTGCGCCCCGACTCCGCGCAGACCGTCCGAACCAAGGAACGAGCCATGGACGAGCGGATCATCGGCGAAATCCCAGGTGTGGGGATGGGTTGGGTTGATTCGGCCGAAGGCCGCGAAAAACTGCCCGCCCTTGACCTGCAATCCGAACGGCAAATCGGTCGTCTGCAGGAATGCTTCCTCGAGCTCGATCTGCGTTTCGTTGTCGTTGTCGAGCTTGAGCACGATGTTCGCGAAGCCCTCGAAATAGGGATCGACTGCGCCATCGAGCGCGAGCTCCGAGTTGCGCGCGTTGAAGCCGCGCTGCTGCGGATCATGATCGCCGACCTCGAGCTGATCGAGGTGGCGATCGCTCGAGTAGGCGAGACTGAAGACGCTGTCGAAAGACATGTTCATGTAGGTTTTTCCGCCACCAGCGATCGTCATCGGCGCGGTCAGCGACGCTCCGGCGCCGGTCGATGAAATGGTTTCTGTCGAGCTGGTAACCGAGGCGTCTGTCGTTGGGAATTGCCCGTTGGCAACGGGAACCGTGCTCGGCGCGGCCGCAGTCGAGGGCAACGGGGTCGGTTGCACGTTCGAGGCGACGACCGAGTCATCGGTCGTGGGAAAGAGCGCGGGCTGGCTGGCGGCCGGTGAAGGCGAGGACGGAGCGACCGCACTGCTCGTCTCGTTCGCCGGCAGGGTCGTCGGGCCGGCGTTCATTTTGGCCAGAGCGTCCTGCTGTTCCTTCAACTGTTGTTGTAATCCTTTGACCGTTTCGGTCAGCGCCTGCACCTGTTGGCGCAGCATCTCGACGTCGTTAGGCGAGGGAGCCGGCACCGCCTGCTGGCTCCAGGCGGTCGCGGGCAGGCCGAGCATGACCACGAAAAATAGTATCTTTTTCAAATTCTCTTTCACTACGTACGGCCCCTGGGGCCGACATTTCACCTCCGAGGAATTACGTTCTGCGCGAGATTGGGTCGGTATCGCGCGGAACGCGCGAGCGACACTGCCGCGGCGGTGCGCGGTCAATCCAATTCGTTAGGCGACCGAGAGCGGCGCGTGCTCGAGGAGCGAGAAAATCGTGGTTCGGTGGGTGGGAAAAAATGCCAGCCGGCGGCAGAACGTTGAAAGAAGCCAGGAATGCAGGCGCGGTCAGGACGGGCGGGGTCACGCTCGCCTCACATTGGCCGGCCGCCGTAAAGGTCACCAGGCAGACATGCGCGGCCGACTCGGCCGGGTGAAGCGCCTCGTGCCATCCGGGCGAAGAACCGAGGAGGGCGGCCAGGAAGATCGCACCCGTAACCAGAGCAGACAGCAAAAGCTGCCCTAACGAACAGGGACTTGCAGGATGGCGCGCTGACATCGCGGCAGGATCATTCTCCAGTCAGTCGCCACTGACAAGCGGCAAAGCGATCAGTGTTGGCGGCTCGCGGCCTGGTAATTCTGCCAGGATTGCCAGGCGCGTTCCCAATTTTCCTTGGCCGCCCACGCATCCGCTTCGAGGTAGAGAAAATATGGTGGCGCATCCGCCCGGGCGGTGAAATGCCGGATGGTTCCGAGCGCGTCGTCCGTCTTGCCGGCATCGAACTGGGCGTGATAGAGCGCATAACCGGCCGCGTAATCGCCCGGGTTGGCGTAGAGCTCCTGTTCCAATTGCGAGATCGCCGCCTCGGAGGTGCGCTGCGGCAGAGTGGGCGAGGGCGCGTAACGCCTAACGAGTTGCCAGGCCTCTTCAAATTCCTGCCGGCGGGCGTGATAGCGGGCCACTCCCGGCCAGGCAAACTCGAGCCACTCCGGATGGGTCTGGACGTTGCGCAGCAACTCGTCGAGCGGATCGCGGCCCGACCATAATTCGAAGAGCCGTTTCTTTTGCTCCGTGGTGAACTGCTGGAGTTCCGGATCGTTCGCCAGCAGTTGGTGCAGCATGGCATCAAATTGCTGGCGGTTCGCGGTTTCGAGATACTTGATCGTTAGGCCGGGGCGATTGATGGCGAATTCCCGGAGCGCTTCGTGTACCCGCAGGTCGTAATTCGCGGCATCGGCCAGCATCAGGGCATAGATTCCGGCTTCGCTCGCTCCTCGGCGCTGCAAGGCTTCACGCCACGCGGTGATGGCGAGAGTCGGCTGCCAGCCAAGCCATGCTTTCCCTTCCTCGAACGGCAATTGGTAGGCATTCGGCTCGAGGAACCGTGCCCGCCGAAAATCGTCGAGCGCGCGGGCTGGCGGCTCGTGCAGGCCGACGCGCGCGACGGCCCGCAGGAAGTAGAGTTGCCAATCCAGCGGCGCCCATTCCGAGGCGCGATCGAGCACCAGGATCGCATCGGCAAAGCGATGGCCGCGGTTGGCCACGACGGCGGCCTGCTTGGCGTTTTCCACGCCTAACCGGCCCGGCACCGGAAGCGCGCGTCGCCAGCCGAAAAACCAGGTCAGGCTCACCAGCGCCAGCAGCACGCCGAGGAGGCGAAACAAAATCGGCGGCCAACGACGCGGCGTCGACGTGAGCGGACGAAGCTGCGCCAGACCGAGAAGCAAGGTGCCGGCGAGGAAACTCCCGAGACGATGGCCCGCGACGTCCACGAAACCGTGGAGCAGAAAAAGAAGCGCTCCGATCAGCGCGGCGTAACGCAGACGCTGGTTCGTTCCTTCCCGCAAGGGGAGCGCGCGCCTAACGAATAACATCGCGGCCGCCAGCAGCAGGAGCACCGCCGGCAACCCCATTTCCGCCGCCACCCAAAACCAGTCGCTTTCCGGGTGGAGCGAGCGGGTCACGCCCCGAGAGGCGTCGCGAAACATTGCGAAAACACTCTCGAAATTTCCCAGCCCGAGCCCACACCAAGGCGACGCCTTAATCATCGTCCAGGCGTCGCGAAAGATGAGCCAGCGAAAATCGGAAGGGATCGAGTCCGAGCTGCCAATCTGCGGATGGAAACGCTCGATCGTTTCCCCGCCGAAAATGAGAAGTCCGGCGAGAAGCGTGAGCATGGCGGAAATGGCGATCGCAATTCCGCCTCCCGACCATTTGCGAAAAGCGAGGCGCACCAGCCAAGCGGTTACGCCGACGATCAAAATCAAAATCCCGGCCCGAGAAAAAGCGAGGATGAGCGCGGCGGTCAGCACCCCGACACCGAGCAGCCAAAAAAGCCAGCGCTTGTGCCCGCGGCGGAAATCATCCTGCATGCAGCCGAGCACGACGAGAGTGGAAATGCCGAAGAGATCGCCGGTCTGGTTGCGATTTGGGAAGGGCCCGAAACCGCGTTCGTTATGCCAAAAGGGCAGCGCCGTTCCGCGGTAGCGCAGAAAAAGACAAAGCGCAGCGAGCGCGATGATGCCGGCCGCGTAAGTGCGGGCCGCGAGACGAATATCGCGCAGGTGAGCGTCGAGGGTGGAGACGTAATAAATCCAGGCCAGCCCGGCGAGGAGGAGGATCAGGCTCTCGAAGGTCAGCCACGGCTGCGCCGTCACAGTGGAGGCGAGCTGGACGCCGAGATCTTTCGTGAGGGCAACGCGCCAGTGCGGCAGAACAAACCAGCGCGCAGGAAGAAAGGCGGCCGCCGCCAGAGCCACAAAAAGCAGGGCAAGGATATTCAAAGCCGGGCCGAGCGAATGGCGCGGTGGCCTAACGAGAAGGAGGATGGAAAAAAAGCCGAGAACGATCGCGATACTCCAGCGTTCGGTTGCGCCGCCGAGGAAGGCGGCGAGCACGACGAGGAGCGGCAGAGCGAGCGCGACCCAGCTCTCGGCCCGGGTCTGGCTGGCGCTCGGTCGGTCAGGAGGTTGGCCGGAAGGTTGCATCGATCGTCCAGTTGCGGTGAAATGGGATTGGCGTGAACAACTTGCCCTCTCCAATGCTGCGAACCAAGCTTTCTTCCGGCGCCCGGTCTAGCCGGCGCGCGGCGGTTCACGCTGCTGTAGTGTCACCCCGGCCATAACCATGCTCACCCAGCGCGCGCAAGGATTGTACCGACTCTTTCTGCTTTGCCAGATTGCGATCGTAGCCGCGCTTTTCTGGTTTGGCGTCTGGCTGATGGTGACCTTTTACTCGGAAGGCGCCGAGCTCACCTGGCGGCGCTACAGCATTTATTGCACGATGCTGGTCATCGGCCTGCTCGGGGAATCGCTCAGCCGGGAAGGTTCGAAGAGGTATTTTCTGCAGGCGGAACTTCTTCGCCAACATCGCCTCGCCCTGCGCCAGACGTTCGCCAGCGTCGGCCTGCTGGTGTTTTACCTGGTCGCGACCAAGGACTCCTTCATCTCGCGAATTTTCTTCTTCAATTTCCTCCCCTGGCTCTATATCGCGCTCCTTTTTTCCCATCATTTCCTGCCGGAATTTCTGGCCCGCGGGATTTTTCGGCGGGAAGAAAAAACCCTCCTTGTCGGCTCGACGGCAAAAGCGGCCCAGCTCCGGCGCTGGTTGCGGCGCAAGGCCGAGATGGGTTTGCGGACAGTCGGCATCATTTGTGAGGAACCGCTCGATTGCACGGAAGACAAGATTCCCGTGCTCGGCGGCGCGGACCGTTTTCGGAGCGTGATCGAGGAATACGGCGTGACCCAGGTGATCATGCTCGAGTTCCCGCAATTCACTGAATTGAACCGCAACCTGATCGCGACCTGCGACCTGCTCGGAGTGCGGCTCATGATTGTGAGCGACCTCGAGGAAAAACTCGGGCATCCGGTGACGCACTTCGATGACGATGGTTTTCGCTTCGTCGGCCTGCGCGAGGAGCCACTCGAGAATCCTTTCAATCGCGCGGTCAAACGCACAATCGATTTGGCGCTCGCGCTCCCAATCATGCTTTTTGTTTTTCCGCCACTCGTCGTGATCGTCTGGCTCGCGCAGCGGCTGCAATCGCCCGGGCCGCTTTTCCACAAGCAAACCCGCGCCGGAATTCAGAACCGGCGCTTCGACATTTTGAAATTCCGCACCATGCATCCGGAAAACCATGATGTGGCCCGCCAGGCAACGCACGAGGACGAGCGCGTTTATCCGTTAGGCAGATGGTTTCGCAAGCTGAGCGTGGACGAGATCCCGCAATTCTGGAACGTGCTCAAGGGCGATATGAGCGTGGTCGGACCGCGCCCGCACCTGATCGAGCACAACGAGCAGTTTTCCCAGTTGATGGCGAACTACCAGGTGCGGACGTTCGTGAAGCCGGGCATCACCGGCCTGGCGCAAGTGCGCGGTTTCCGCGGCGAAGCGCAAACGAGCAAGGACATCCAGAACCGGGTCGCCTGCGACATCGAATACCTGGAGAATTGGAACCTGACCCTCGAGTGCGGGATCATCGTGCGCACGATGGCCCAGGTCATCGCGCCGCCGCCTTCGGCCTATTAAGCGAGCAGGCTTGGCCATCTCGCCAAGCCGGACAATGCCTAACGATTCAATCGCTGAGCGAGCTTGTCGTGTTCCTCGATCAGTTCCGGGGGCACGGTTTCGCCGAGGGAATCGAAAAATTCCTTCTGCCCTTGCAGCTCGCGATCCCATTCATCTGCTTTGACCGCGAGCAACTCGTGCAGCGCCTCGTCGGGAACGCCTTCCAAGCCTTCGAGATCCAGATCTTCCGGCCGCGGCACGCCGCCGATGGGCGTTTCCCTCGCCCCGCCGCGTCCTTCGCAGCGATCGATGATCCATTTCAGGACCCGCATGTTGTCGCCGAAGCCAGGCCAGAGAAATTTTCCCTCGGCATTTTTGCGGAACCAATTGACGTGAAACACTAGCGGTGGATTCGTTAGGCGCGGCCCCGTCGCGAGCCAGTGACGAAAATAATCGCCGATGTTGTAGCCACAAAACGGCAGCATCGCCATCGGGTCGCGCCGCACCTGGCCGACCGCGCCGGTCGCGGCCGCAGTTGTCTCGGACGCCATCGTCGCGCCGATGTAAACGCCGTGAATCCAATCGTCGGCCTGGAAAACGAGCGGCATCGTGTTGCTCCGGCGGCCCCCAAAAATAATCGCGCTGATGGGGACGCCAACCGGATCCTCCACCTCGGGATCGAGCACCGGGTTGTTCTGCATCGGAACCGCGAAGCGGCTGTTCGGATGAGCCGCTTTCTCTTTCGAGGCCGGCGTCCACGGATCGCCTTTCCAGTCGGTCGCTTCGTCAGGCGGAGCGCCGTCCTTTCCTTCCCACCAGACATCGCCGTCTTTCGTTAGGGCAACATTTGTGAAAAGCGTGTCGTGCTCGATCGAGCGCATCGCATTCGGATTCGAGTTGTAGCTCGTTCCCGGGACGACACCGAAATAGCCGTTCTCCGGGTTGACGGCGTAGAGCCGGCCATCCCTTCCGATCTCCATCCACGCGATGTCGTCGCCAATGGTGGTGATTTTCCAACCGTCGAAATGTTTCGGTGGAATGAGCATCGCGAAATTCGTTTTGCCACAGGCGCTCGGGAAAGCGGCCGCCACATAATGCTTTTTCCCCTCCGGCGATTCCACCCCCAGGATGAGCATGTGCTCGGCGAGCCAGCCCTGTTTCTTGGCGAGATAGGAGGCGATACGGAGGGCGAGACACTTCTTGCTCAGGAGAACGTTGCCACCGTAACCGGAGCCGACCGAGATGATGGCGTTGTCCTGCGGAAAATGGCAGATCCAGCGCCGCTCCGGATTGAGGTCGAGGAGGGAATGAACGCCGCGATTGAATTCCGCATTCGTTTTCTCGCCCAGCTTCTCGGACGCAACGGTGCCCATCCGGGTCATGATGCGCATGCTCAGGACAACGTAGATCGAGTCCGTGATTTCATAGCCGACCTTGGCCAGCGGCGAATCGGGCGGGCCCATGATGTAGGGCACGACGTACATGGTGCGCCCGCGCATCGCGCCTTTCAGCAGTCCGTGCAACTTGCTGTAGGTCTCGGCCGGGTCAGCCCAATGATTGGTCGGGCCGGCTTCTTCCTTTGTCGGCGTGCAGATGAGGGTGAACTGCTCGACCCGCGCCACGTCGTTTGGGTTGGAACGATGCAGGTAGCAGCCGGGCGCTTTTTCCTGGTTGAGCTTGATCAGGATTTCCTGACGGCAGGCCTCGCCTAACAAATAGTCGTTTTCCGCCTCGGAACCATCGCACCAGAAAATGTTTTCCGGATTGGTCAGCGACTCCACTTCGTGGACCCAGTCGAGGACCGCCTTGTTGGCCGGTTTATTTCCACCCATGCCACTGGGCGCCGAAATGGCAGGAGCGATATTTTCCATAGTTTGGCTATCTGCCGCGAGCAGACGAATTCTTAATTTGAACGCTTCGGCCGCTTGGCCAAGGAAAAAATGGCTGCGAGAACGCGCCGATGCGATCGCCAGAGGCCGGCCAACCAGGCCGCCACCACAGCAGCGCTTGCGCTACCGAGCGCGGGGCCGTTTACTGTTGCTATGTTCGGCGTCGCGACCTCGGATGACTACCAACCGGTAGCCTGGATGGGGCGTTACCCGATCCATGTGACGACGCTCCTCGTCATGGTCCACGTGGTCTGCATGATCCTGAGCTGCCTGCTGATCGCGATTGGCGTGGGAGGTTTCCTCAACGTGCTTGCCTTCGACAGCGCCCAGGTCCTCTCCGCCGGCCGCGTCTGGCAAATCGTCACTTACGCCTTCGTCCATTCGCCTTCCGCGCTCATCTGGTTCGCGATCGAGATGTATATGCTCTTCGCCTTTGGTCGGGAGGTGGAACGTTTCATCGGGCGGCGCGCCTTCATTGCGCTTTACCTTTTGCTCCTCTGCGTGCCGCCGCTTTTGCTCACCGGCTGGGGACTCTGGCAACGCACCGGGCTGGCCGGCTCGGCCACGATTCATTTCGCGATCTTCATCGCCTTCGCCGCGATCTATCCAAACGTCGAACTTTTCCTCCGCATCATGGCGAAATGGGTCGCGCTCGTTTTTGTCGCCGCCTACTCACTTCAACTGCTCGCCTATCACGGCTGGTCGGAGCTGGCCGTGCTCTGGATGAGCGTCGGCCTCGCCTATGGCTTCATCCGGCTGCGCGGCGCGGGCCCCGAACTTGGCTGGCTGACGGATTGGACGTCGCGCTGGCGCTCGAAGCGTTCGCTCAGCGTCGTCCCGCGCCCGACCGGTCGCCGGGTCGTGGAACCCGAGAACATTTACGAATCGATCGACCCGGTCCTCGACAAGATTTCGAAATCCGGCATCGGCAGTCTGACCGCGAGCGAACGGCGCGCGCTTGACCGGGCGCGCAATCGGCTCCTGAAAAAATCCGAGTGAGCGAACCGGCGACCGCTTCCCTGCGGCTCAGCGTCATTGTTCCATCCTGGAACGATCATTCCAACCTGGCGCGCCTTCTGCCCGATCTCCTTAGGCTGGAAAATCTGCACGAAGTGATCGTGGCCGATGCTTCTCCCTGTCCCACCGCGGCCGAGGCGGCGCGAGCGGCCGGCGCCATCTACCTTCCGGCTCCGCAACCGAATCGCGGAGAGCAAATGAACCTCGCCGCCAGCCACGCCAGCGGCGACGTCCTCGTCTTCCATCACGCGGATTCAGTCCTGACCGCGGACCATCTCTCCGCCATCGGCCGAGCGTTGCAAAACCAGGAGGTCGTCGGCGGGGCGTTTTATCGCAAATTCGACGGGCGCCATCCGTGGCTCGTCTGGTTTGAATCGGTCGGTCGTTTTCTCACCCGGCACGGCGGGAGTTTCTTCGGCGACCAATCTGTTTTCGTTAGGCAAGGAACCTTCCGCGCGCTCGGCGGTTTCGCTCCCATCCCACTCATGGAAGACATGGAATTTTCCCGGCGTCTCCGGCGTTTCGGGCCAGTCGTGGTGCTCGATCCGCCGCTCGAATCCTCCACCCGTCGTCATCTCGGCCGCGGCCCATGGCGAACCTCCATCCAGAACGGGCTCTTCATCGTTCTCTACAAATGCGGACTCTCGCCCGTCCATCTGCACCGCTGGTATTATCGCCAGCCGCGCGTCGCGCCTAACGAATCAATCATCAGCCCGCAACCGCTCAAGGAACTCAGCCGGCGTTGAGGCTTTCAGGAGAGCGTCCCGGGTCGCGTCCTTGCTCAAGCGACGCGCCAGGCCGCCAACGCAGATCAGGTAGTCGTTCACCATCTGTTGCGGAACGGCGATGAGAAAAACGAGGTGCACCATGTTTTCCTCGTCGCCAAATGAAATTCCGCGTGCGCTGCGCCCGATCCCGAGCAGGATTTCTTCGACCAGATCGGTCCGGGCATGCGGAAAGGCGACTCCGCCGTTCGCCACCGTCGAGGTCTTCTCCTCGCGCGCCATGACGGCCTGAAAAAATTCGGTCGCCTTGTTCAGCTCGCCGCTCTCGCGCAGGACCTCGACGATTTCCCAGATCGCTTCGCCGGCCGTTTTCCCGCGTAGCTCGAGCAGGACATGTTTCGGATTGAGCAGGCTATCGAGCAAGAGAGAGATCATCGCTGTTGAATTGATAGATTGACGCGCGCGGGGCCGATGTCGAACTATTCGGTCGCGTGTCGAACGAAAATCAAGCCCCGGCTAACGAGGCGGATCATTCTGCCCAGGGGAGCCTTTACGACCAGGGCTACGTCAACGCGATGTCCCACTTCTACCGGGGCGAACTGAGCCGCATCATGGTCTGGCGGCAGCGGCTCGACACGACGACGAACTGGGCGGTAACGAGCAGCACGGCCATCATCACAATCGCTTTTTCCAACGCGGGCGTCCCGCACCTCATCTTCTTTTTCAACCTCGCGATCGTCTGGATCATGCTTTGGATCGAGGCGCGCCGTTATCGCTTTTACGACGCGTTTCGCGCCCGGGTGCGAATGCTGGAGGCGCATTTCCTCGTCCCGATGGTGATGGAAAACCGACACCTCCTGCAGGGTGAATGGAAGAAGTTGGTCTGCGAAGATTTGATTCTGCCCTCCTTCAAAATCGGCAAACTCGAAGCCGTCGGGAGACGGCTGAAACGCAATTACGTCTTCATTTTCGTCCTCATCATGATCGCGTGGGTGATGAAGATTTTCCTGCACGCGACGGAGCCGATCGATACGATCGGCGCCTTCTATCGCGCGCTTCGAGTCGGGCACATTCCCTCCTGGCTGGTCGCGATCATTTTTGTCGGGACGCTCGCGACTGTGATCGGGATCGCGGTTTACGTCGGTCGCAAGACTTCCGGGGAAATTTCCGAGTTCGGCAGTCATCGTTCGCTCTGGCGAATCTGAGGTGTTTGCTGCCGGGCGGTTGATAGTCGAAGGAAGCGCGTGGACGCCCAATCGGATTTTCAACGCCTCTGCGGGATCGTCGCGCAACTGCGCGCGCCGGGCGGTTGCCCGTGGGATCGCGAGCAGACGCATGATTCGTTAGTCCCGGGCTTGCTCGAGGAAGCGTATGAAGTTGCCGACGCGATCCGGTCGAAGGACGATGCCAACCTGCGCGAGGAATTGGGCGATCTCCTTTTGCAGGTGGTGATGCATTCCGAGATCGCCGCCGAGACCGGACGCTTCAAGATCGAAGATGTGGCACGGGAGATTGGCGACAAATTGGTCCGGCGACATCCGCATGTTTTCGGCGAAAGCGAGGCCCGCGATACCGGCGCGGTCCTGAAACAATGGGACGCGATCAAGCGCGCGGAAAAAAAATCGGAAGATGCCGGCTATTTTGCCGGCCTAACGAGAGCGTTACCGGCGCTGATGCTCGCGCAAAAAGCGCAGACAAAAGCGGCGCGGGTTAATTTCGACTGGAGCGAACTCAAGGATGTGATCGCGAAGGTCGACGAAGAATTGGGGGAAGCGAAGGAAGCGATCGCGAGCGGCGACGAGAAGGCAAGCGCGGACGAGTTGGGCGATCTCCTGTTTGCGGTCGTCAATCTGGTGCGGAAGCGCCAGCTCGACGCCGAAACCGTCTTGGCGGCCGCGACGGAAAAATTCATCGCGCGCTTCCACGCGCTGGAGCTTGAATTGGAAAAGCAAGGCCGGCGTCTCGGCGAGGTTGATCTCGCGGCGATGGATGAGATTTGGAATCGGTTGAAAGCCGAGGCTTCGTAGAGTCGCGGCGAGCCTCGCCGGTCCTTACGGCACCAACCCGAACGAGTCGATGTTGCCGTTCACCGTCGTCGCGTAGAGGCGACCGCCGGCCACCGCGACCGGCGTTTCGTTCGCCCCGCCCAAGACGAGCGTCGCGAGCGGGCGACATCCCTCGGTGCAATTTGCCGGGTAAGCCAGCACATCGCCCTGCGTGTAAATGAAGTCGAGCGCGCCAATGTAAACGACGCCGTTCGCGACCGTCGGGGTAAAAAGAGTGAACCCCGACGGCTTAGATTTCCAAAGCGGGCCGCACACCGCCGACCCACACCCGGCGACCGCGTACGCGACCAGTTCACCGCGCCCTGAAGCCAGGTAAGCGACTCCGCGCGCGACGGCGATGGCGTGCGGGATCGCGGAAATGTTGCCTTTCCAATTGCTCGCTCCCGTCGCCGCATCAATCGCGTAGATCGTGCCCTGGTAATCGGCCACGAGCACGGTCGTGCCCGCCACTGCCGGCGCCGCGGCCGGTGAAAACTCCGTGCGACTAATCCAGAGCGGAGTGCAGGGAGTGCTGCAGGTTCCCGGAAAGGCGTAAATCCCTCGATCGCCGGACACGAACACCTCATCACCGGAAACCGCCGGCGCGAAGTTCAAGGGATCGCCGATCGGAGGATTGACCTGGCCCGACCAGAGCTCTGCGCCAGACGTCGCATCGAACGCGTAAACGCGGCCGTCGTAGCCACCGATATAGATTTTTCCGTCGGCTAGAGTCGGTGGCGAGTTCGTGCCCAACGCGCCGACGGGCGCAGCCCAAGCAGGCGTGCAGGCTCCATCGCAGTTCGTCGGGAAAGCGTAAAGGTTGCCGTCAAGCGAAGCGGTATAGACATATCCATCGCCAATCGCCGGGTCGGAGAAGGTGCTGGTGCCAGTGTAAATCCAGCGACTGGCTCCGGTTTCGGCGTCCAGCGCGGTGAAAGTGGTCTGCGCGATGGAAGCGACATAGATCACTCCGTCGGCGACTGCGGGACCGCTGAGCGGAGCGATCCCGACGCCATTACCCGTCATGAATTCCCATTGGAGCGTGAGCCCCGCTACATTCGACCGATCGAGCGTGCGTTCGAGAGGATCAAACATCGTGTGGCGAGCGTCGAAGCCATACTGCGGCCATGCGGGCGCGTGCGACGCGCCCGCCGCAAAAGAACCGACCACAGTGAGCGCGGAGAGAGCGACCTCCGCGCAGAACTTGCGTGCAGCGAGGTGCATGCCCGAGCCTGGTGTGGCCCCGCAGAGGCGGTCAAGACAAACAGTTGCCTAACGAACCTCGACGAATCCTCGAAACGCCGGCCATCCCAGACATGACAAGCGCAGGCGCTGCCATTAGAATCGTTGCCTAACGATGGAGACTGAATACAAAGTCCGGCTCGAAATTTTCGAGGGCCCGCTCGATCTCCTGCTTTACCTGATCAAGCGCGACGAGCTCGACATCTACGACATCTCGCTCGAGCGGATTACGCAGCAATACCTCGAGTATCTCCAAGCCTTCAAGGAGCTGAATATCGACGTCGCGGGCGAGTTCGTCGTGATGGCGGCGAATCTGATTTATCTGAAAAGCCGCAGCCTGCTCCCGGTCGATCAGCAGCCGCCGGAAGAAGACGTCGAGGAAGACGATCCGCGCTGGGATTTGATCCGGCAGCTGATCGAATACAAAAAATTCAAGGAAGCGGCCGGGCAATTGCAACTGCGCGAACTGGAACAGGAAAGGACCTTTGCCCGGATCGGCGATGGCTCGGTGCCGGAGATGACGCCGCTTCACCTCGGCGAAGTCGGGATTTTCCAGCTCATCAACGCTTTCCAGAACGTGCTGAAGCGAATCGATGCGAAGGAAGATTTGCGCGAGATCTTTGGCGAAAATTTCACCGTCTCGGACAAGATCGAGCGGATTTTGCAGAGCATGGCCGGCGGCAAACCGATCCGGTTCTCCGATTTGTTCGCGCGGATGGCTTCGCGGGTTGAGATCGTGGTGACGTTTCTTGCCCTGCTCGAATTGATCCGGCTCAAGCAAGTGCGCGCGATCCAGGCCGATCCCTTCGAGGAAATCGAAATCGCGCCGGTCGCGCAGTGATGCCGCGGATTTTGATTGCCGGTTGCGGTTATGTCGGCGCCGCGGCGGCCGACTTGTTTCACGCCGCGGACTGGGAAGTGGAAGGCTGGACGCACTCCGCCGAGTCGGCCACGCAACTCCGCAGCAAGCCCTACGCGATCCGAGCTGTCGACATCGCAGACGGAGAAGCGGTAAAAGAAGCCGCGGGGCAATTTGATGCCGTCATTCACTGTGCAAGTTCTGGCGGGGGCGGGGCGGAAAACTACCGGCGCGTTTATCTCGCGGGGGCGAAAAATCTTCTGACGATGGTGCGCCCGCGCACTTTTCTTTTCACGAGCAGCACCTCCGTTTACGCTCAAACTGACGGCGAATGGGTCGACGAAGCCAGTGCGGCCGAACCCCGACACGAAACGGGCCGGGTTCTGCGCGAGACCGAGGAGCTCGTTAGGCAAGAAGGCGGTCTGGTCGCGCGCCTGGCCGGTATTTACGGGCCTGGCCGGTCCGCGATCCTCCGCAAATTTCTTTCCGGCGAAGCACGCATCGAGGCGAAAGGTGAGCGGTTTCTCAACCAAGCGCATCGCGACGACATTGCCGCGGCGTTGTTCCACATCATCCATGTTTCGACCAAAGGCCCGACTCCACCAGCAATCTTCAATGTGGCGGACGATCAGCCGATTGCGCAGCATGACGCCTACGCATGGCTGGCGGCGAAACTAAGTCGTCCGCTTCCCGCAGCCACGAGTCGTCCAGGCGAAAGAAAACGCGGTGCGAGCAATAAGCGCGTCTCAAACCACCGACTACGTGGTCTCGGCTGGGAGCCGAAATTTCCAACCTTCGCGACCGGAATGGAGAACTCGGTTCTGCCTGCGCTCTCTACTCTGGGAGCCTGAAATCAGGCCGCGGCGATATCAGAGGGAGGGGCGATCGGGGTCACATCTTCGGTCTTGCACGCCCACCAGACGCTGGTGAGAACTGAACCGGTGGTGAGAATGAAAGCGGAGATGGTGAGCATGTTAGTCCCATCGTATTTAGCAACGGCCATGCCCGGGCCGTCTTACGAGGGAAGAGTCGATAATCGAGCCGGGGAAACGTCAACTTGTAAACAAATGTGTCACGATCCTGAACAGTCGGCGGCCTATCCCAACGACGGCTCGATCAGCCCGAAATCCCCACTTTTGCGGCGATAAAGCACGTTCACTCGGGAATTTCTCGCGTTCATGAAGACCAGGAATTGGCGGGTCGACATTTCCAACTGCAACACCGCTTCGTCGACGAACATCGGCTTTACCGGATAACGCTCCGTCCGGACCACGGTGTGCTCATGGTGCTCGTCTTCTTCGACCGGCTCCGGGTTAAGGATCTGCTCTTCGATGTGCCGGATGTCCTCCTTGCGCGGGCGATGACGACGGAGAAGGCGCGTTTTATATTTGCGCATCTGGCGCGCGATCTTGTCCATTACGCCATCGAGAGCGGCGTAGAGGTCGTTCGTTTCCTCCTGCGCTTCGATCGTGATGTGATTCGAGCAAATCAAAACGACTTCGGCCCAGTGCCGGTATTTTTCGACGCCGAGGATGACCTGCGCCTCGATGATCTTCGGATAATCGAGGTGCAGCCCTTCGATCTTGCGGGTCGCGTATTCGTTGATTGCATCGGTGATCGCGAGATGACGGCCGGTGACTTTGACGGTTGGATTGGCGTTGGCAGTTTGCATGCGGCTCCTTTGGTTTACATCTGAAAGCGTTCGCCGAGGTAAAGCTGGCGGCTGATCGGGTCGTTGATCAGGAAATCCTTGGTCCCCTCGCTGACGACGCGGCCTTCGTCGATCAAATAGGCCCGATCGACGATCGAGAGCGTCTCGCGCACGTTGTGGTCAGTGATGAGAATGGCGAGGCCGGATTTTCGCAGGTTCACGACCAGTTGCTGAACGTCGTAGACTGCGATCGGATCGACTCCGCTGAAGGGCTCGTCGAGCATGAGCAGCTTGGGCCGGGTGACGAGCGAACGCGCAATCGTTAGGCGGCGCTTCTCGCCGCCGCTCAG